>CAXTJU010000110.1:0-9847 GCA_964244655.1 uncultured Acetobacteraceae bacterium
GCCGCCATCGGCGCGTGCGGGCAGATGCACGCGACAGTGCTGGTCGATGCGGACGGCAATCCGGCGCTGGACGCGGTGCCGCTCTGGAACGACAAGCGCAACCGGGACACGGTTGAGCGCTTCACCCGTGAGCAGCCCTGGGAGGCGCTGCTGCCGGTGGCCGGCAACCCGCCCTCCGTGGCGTGGTGGGGCTTTAAGCTGCGCTGGCTCAAGGAGCATTGCCCGACGGAGTATGCGCGCACCGCCGCCGTGCTGTCGGCCAAGGACTGGATCAACTTTAGTCTGACCGGCGAGATGGCGATCGACGCGCCGGAGGCGTCCTGCACCTATCTCTACGACGTGGCCGCAGGCGGCTGGAGCCTCGCGCTGGCGGACCGGCTGGGCATCGACCCGGCGCTGCTGCCCAGGGTCCGCGAGCCTCAGGAAATCCTGGCCGGCATCTCGCGGCAGGCGGCAGTGGAGACCGGCCTGCCCGAGGGCGTCCCCGTCGTCGTCGGCATCAGCGACTACCCCGGCGCCCTGCTTGGATCGGGCGTTATCGCGCCCGGGCTCGCCTCCGACGTCACCGGCACCTCCACGCTGCTGACCTTGTGCACGGCCGCCCCCGTGCTCGACCCGGCGATCAGCAACGTGCGCGGCGCGCTGCCCAACTGGTCGGCCTTCACCATCCTCGATGCCGGGGGCGACGCCATGCGATGGGCCAGGCGCGCCTTCCATGAGCAGGCTTACGACTACGACCGTATCGTCTCGCTCGCCGCCAGCGCCCCGGCGGGTGCCGGCATGATGCTGTTCCTGCCCTACCTGAGCGGCGAACGCCTCGGCGCCCGCACCAATGCGCGCGCCCAGTTCATCGGCCTGACCAGCGGCCATGGCGCGCCCCACTTGCACCGCGCGGTGATGGAAGGGGTGGCCTTCGCCGCCGCGCGCAACCTGCGGATCATGGAACGCGCCGGCAACCGGCTGGACCGCATGATCGCCGCCGGCGGGGGCGCCAAGACGAGGCTCTGGCTGGAGATCAAGGCCAGCCTGTATGGCTGCCCAATCCTCACCACGGCGGCCGAGGAATGCAGCGTGCTCGGCTGTGCGATGCTCGCCGGGACGGGCGTGGGCTTCTTCCCCGACCTTTCGGCGGCGGCGTCCAGGTTGGTGCGCTTCACGGGCGAGATCCTGCCCAATCCGCGCTGGGTGGACACCTACGCCCATCTCACGCCGGTATTTGATCAGGCCTACGAGAACAGCCAGGCTTATTGGACCCTGCTCGAAGCAGCGGAAGGGGCTGCCAGCCTCGCGCCGCCGCAAACCGCCTGAATGCAAGGACAGCCCGTGCCCACATACCTCGACAAGTACAACCTCGCCGGCCGGACTGCCGTGGTCACCGGCGCCGGCCGCGGCATCGGCCACGCCTGCGCTGAGGCGCTTTCGGAGGCCGGTGCCCGCATCGTGTTGCTTGAGCGTGACGAGGTCGCCGCGCGGGAGGGCGCCGCAACCCTGGCCGACGCAGGCGCTGACGTGTCATGGCGCATCGTGGACGTGACGGACCCGGCCGCTCTCGAAGCCTCTGCCACGGCGATCGAGCGCGACATCGGCGCGGTGGACATCCTCGTTTGCAGCGCAGGCATCGCGATCAGCGGCGTGGCCGCCGAGGCCGCCACGAACGAGCAATGGCGCCAAGTGATCGACATCAACCTGAACGGCGTATTCTGGTCCTGCCGGGCGTTCGGGCACGCCATGCTGGAGCGGCGGCGCGGCGCCATCGTCAACATCGGGTCGATGTCCGGGCTGGTGGTGAACCGTCCGCAGGAGCAAGCCTCGTATAATGCGTCGAAGGCCGCCGTGCACCAGCTGACCAAGTCGCTGGCGGCCGAGTGGGCGTCGCGCGGCATCCGGGTCAACGCCGTCGCGCCGACGTATATAGACACCCCGATGACCCGCTACGGTATGCAGGACGAGGTCTTGAGGCGGGCCTGGCTCGATGCGACGCCCATGGGCCGCGTCGGCACCACGGACGAGGTTGCGTCCGTGGTGCTGTTCCTTGCCTCCGACGCCGCCAGCCTGCTGACCGGCAGCATCGTGGTCGCCGATGCCGGCTACACGTGCTGGTGAGCAGCATGGCTTCCTGCAAGAGGATCACGGGATGACCGTTCTCGGCGCGCCGCCTCCGGCCGACAGCACGCGGCTTCGCGACGGCTTCAGCCTCGACCTGTTCATCACCGATCCGGACATTACGGCCTCCTACGCCCGTGACCGGACCGGCGCCTATGTCGGAACCCCGTTCGCGGTGGCGCGGCCCCGCACGGCAGCGGACCTTTCGGCGATCATAGTCCGCTGCGGCGAGCTTGGCCTTGGCGTCGTGCCCCAGGGCGGATTGACGGGGCTGGTCGGCGCGGGCGTGTCCGGCGGCGTCGAACCAGAAGTCGTGGTCATCCTTGACCGGATGGCCGCGGTCCGCTCGGTCGACCCGGTGAGCTACGCCATGGTGGTCGAGGCTGGCTGCATCCTGGAGACGGCCAAGCAGGCGGCAGACGCGCAAGACTGCCTGTTGCCGATCACCTTCGGGTCGCAGGGATCGGCCCGGATCGGCGGCAACGTGTCGACCAACGCCGGCGGGTTCAATGTGCTGCGCTACGGCATGACGCGCGACTTGGTCCTCGGCCTGGAGGTCGTGCTGCCCGACGGACGGATCTGGGACGGCCTGCGGACCCTGCGCAAGGACAACCGGGGCTACGACCTCAAGCAGCTGTTCATCGGCGCCGAGGGCACGCTCGGCATCGTCACGGCGGCGGCCCTCAAGCTGTTCCCAAAGCCGACCCAGGTCGAGACCGCGCTGCTGGGACTGCGCTCGGTCGAGGACGTGATGAGCTTCTACGCCAAGGCGCGCCGGAGCTGCAGCGACCTGCTGTCCGCCTTCGAGCTCATCATGCGCGACGGACTCGTGCTTGGCCTCGGACATCGCACCGACCTTGCCGAACCGCTCGACCAGCCCTGCCCAGTCTATGTGCTGATGGAAGTTGCCGCATGCGGCGCGGTCGATCTGCGCCACGTGCTCGAGACATGCCTGGAGGACGCCGGCGATCTCCTGATGGACGGCACGATCGCATCGAGCAGGGCGCAGGCCGACCGTCTGTGGCTTCATCGCGAAGCGATGGTGGAGGCGCAGAGCCGCGAAGGGTCCTACTACCGGACCGACGTGTCCGTGCCGATCACCGCGATACCGGCATTCCTCGACCAAGCCATGGCCGACCTTGCGGCCTCGCTGCCGGAAGGCCGCCCCATCGCCTACGGCCACATCGGCGACGGCAACATCCACCTCAACGTCGTTCCGCCCGGTCACTGGTCAACAGAGCAAAGGCAAGTGCTCTTCCGCCGTGCCGAGGACGTCATCTTTGGCGCACTCGACCGATTCGGCGGCAGCATCAGCGCCGAGCACGGCATCGGGCGCTCCAAGAAGCGGGCCTTCCTGGAGCGGGTCGATCCCGTAACCCTGGACTTGTTCAAGACGCTGAAGAAGGCCATCGACCCGGCGCACCGGTTGAGCAAGGGACGCATCTTTGATGCTTGAGACATCATCTTCCGGTCCTGCCTAGCCGCCTGCGTGTGGAAGCCGGTGAGAGCTGCAGGCTGTTATGGGCTGTGTTCAAGTCAGTCAAGTGGCACTGGAGCAATGGACAGACCGAAGAGCAGATCAATCGGCTCAAGACCATCAAACGCCAGATGTATGGCCGCGCTGGTCTCGATCTGCTGGAGCGCAGGTTCCTGCTCGCGGCATGATCACCAAAAGCTGCCAAGACCCCACAATCTGTGAGACTATAGCGCGTGCCGAACCCACACTGAGTGAGACTCAGCCCACGCTTTAGTGAGATGAACCAAGATCATCGGTCCTTGCCCACATTGCGCGAAACGAAGGTCAGGGCTCAGAGAAGATGCTTTTCTAGCTAAACTGATGGCGAGGCTCGCCTCGCTCTGAGCGCGCTGTCAGCATGGCGATGAGACTGCTACGGCCATGTCGGCCCGGCGGCTGGGCCTTCGTTTGGCTTGGCTAGGACGGGCAGTGCCCTCGTAGCGCGCAGCAAAGGGCTGCGCAAAGCTGCAAACGTGAGGACCATTCCGCCAACACCGGCGAGGCCGAGAGACGCGCGCAAGCCGGCGTGGTCTCCAAGCCAGCCTCCGATCAGCGCCCCAGGCCCGGCGGGGATCAGGATCAGCCAACGCATCGTGCTCGTCATTCGCCCCAGCATGGGAGCAGGTGTCACCGCCTGCCGCAGCGATATGAAGTTGACGAAGATCAGCACCGCGCCGATGCCGAGCAGTGTTAGGTCGACGCCCAAGACGACGACTCCCCAGAAGCCGGTGGGAGCGGCGGCGAGCATCAGCCATCCGCAGGAACAGAGGCCGAACCCCAGCGCGAGGCAGGATCCCGGGCCGAGGCGGCGGCTCAGGCGTCCGCCGACCAAGCTTGCGAACACCGTCCCGACCCCGAGGCACACGTAGCTGAGGCCGACGTTCTGCGCGGACAGGCCCAGCGTGCGGGTCGCGAACACGATGTTCACGACGACTGCCGAATTATAGCAGAACTGCCACGCTGCCACGCAGCAGGCGAGCACCATCAGCAGGCGGTTGGCACGCACGAAGCGCAGGCCGGCCTTCATCTCCGGCCAGAATCGGCCGCCGGGGCGTGGCGCCGGCTCGTCAACGCGGATCCCACCCAGGATCGCGGCGGACAGGAGCAGCAGGGCGACGTTGAACAGCAGCGCGACCGGTATGCCCAGCAGTCTGATCAGCGCGCCCGCAAGCCCAGGACCCGCGACTTCCGCCCCCGAACTTGCCAGGGCGTTCTTGGCGTTCGCCTCGATCAGCCGATCGCGCTTGACGATCTGCGTCAGCACGATCTGCGAGGCGCTGCCGGCGGTCGCGTTGACGAGGCCGATCGTGAAGGCGACGAGGCAGAGCCAGTCGATGGACAACAGGCCCGTCCACCAGGCGAACGGGACGCTCGCGGCGGCGCAGGCGAGCGTCGCCTCGCCGGCAATGTAGACCGGCAGCTTGCGCACCCGATCAAGCCAGACCCCGGTTGGCAGCGAGAACAGTACGAAGGGCAGGGTCTCCATGGTCGTGAGCGCGCCCATCTGCGTGGGCGAGGCGTGCAGCGTCACCGCGGCCGTCAACGGCAGCGCCAGCACCATGATCTGCGCCCCGAACGAGCTGGTCAGCACCGACAACCACAGGCGACGGTAGACGAGATCGCGCAGCAGGTCGTTCGAGGCTAACGCGAGGCCTGCACGCAGCGCGGCGGCGGCACGCACGAGATGAACCTGGAAAGCAGCCTCCTCCTTCGTGCGGCTCCGGGGCCACTCCCTGTTCATGCCCAATCCTGCTCTTCGCCGCGGAAGTTCGAGCGGGAAGACTTAGGCATGACGATGTGGGCAATGCCCGTGGCTGCCGAGCAGAGTGAAGTCGTCCGCGTGGTCGAACGCCGTTGAAGCCGGAGCGCAGGCGCACTTGCTGCCGGGTAGTGTCCCAGCTCAGAGGTCAGGGCCTTGCCCCGGACCCGCAGGAATCGCTCCTGGACCCGCATCCGCCTTAGCCGGTAGCGCGGACCGCGTCGCCCGGAGACTCCGCACCAGACAAGTGGTTTCCAGAAACTCCACCTTTGGCGGGTCGAGGGCAAAGCTTCTGCCTCCCTGCTTAATTTCAAATCCGGGATGCTGCGACCAGGGTTTCGAGTCGACCAGGATCGACGGGTGCGGACGGCGGGAGGTCATTGGCCATCCAGATGTCTCGCGAAAGCCCGGAGGTCGTGGGCATAGGCGTCAGGTTGCTCCCAGCCGGGGAAGTGGCCGCCATGCAGCTGCATTGTGTACCGCTGGACGTTGTAGAATCGTTCCGCCCATTCTCTAGGCACGACCACCAGCTCCTTCGGCCACATGCAGAGGGCGGTCGGTACGCCGACGTGATCGCCTGGCCGGAAGGGAGGCCGGAAGTGGGCGGCCTCGTAGTAGAAGCGCATCGAGGAGCCGATCGTCTCCGTCGCCCAGTAGACCATCAGGTTGTCGATGAGCATGTCGGCTGGGAAGACCTGCAGCAGATCGTCGCCGTGATCGCTCCAGGAGTGGAATTTCTCGACGATCCAGCTGGCGAGGCCCACGGGCGAGTCCGCGAGCGCGAACGCGAGCGTCTGTGGCCTGGTGTATTGCAGGTGTTCGTAGGCGCCCTCCTCCGCCTCCCAGCGAGAGGAGCGGGCCTGGTACGCCTTCTCAGCTTCGGTCAGCGGCGGCGAATTTTGTGTCAGTGGCGGGTCCACGACCGCCGAGACATGAATGCCCCGGACGGCATCCGGATGCTTCAGGGCCAGACGTGCGGCGATGCCGGCGCCGATGTCGGTCCCGGACGCGATGTAGCGGGCGTAGCCAAGGTGTCTGGTCATCAGCGCGTGGAACAGATCCTCGGTGTTCACCTGGTCGGGACGCGTCGGCCGATCCGAGAGACCGAACCCGGGGAGTGCCGGGATCACGACATCGAAGGCATCCTCCGGCGAGCCGCCGAACGCCGCAGGGTCGGCAAGCCGTGGCGCGAGCTTTCCATACTCGACGAAGCTGGATGGCCAGCCGTTCATCAGCAGTAGCGGCCTCGCTCCTGGACCGCGTCCCTTCAGGATCCGATAGTACACGCCGAACCCGTCGATCGTCGCCCGGTACTGCGGCAGGGCGTTGAGTCGCTGCTCCGCAGCATCGAAATCGTAGCCGGTTCGCCAGTGATCTACGAGCGCCCGCAGGAACCCCCTGCTCGTTCCATACTGCCAGTCGGTCGTCACGGCATCGCTCCAGCGCACCTCGGCAAGCCGCCGTTCAAGGTCCTCCTTGAGGGGGCGCCCGAAGCGGAACCGACACTCCTGAGCTGACATCTGCTGGCTGGCTCCCTTGCCCGACGCCGTGGTTTGCAGGGTGGCGATTACCGCAGGGACTGCGAGCGCAAGGCGCCTGCGGCTGACGAGTGCGTCTGGCCGTCCCTTGATGACTGATGGCGTTACCATGTAAGCATACTCAACGGTAATTGCCGGATGGGCAAGGGGGGAGTTCCGTGCCGGAACATCACGCAGCAACGCCAGGCGGGCTCCGCAATCTGGAGTCGTTCCTCTGGCACGACTTCGAGGAAGGCCCTGGCGGCTGGACCACCTGGGTGCGGCGAACAATGCCGCAAATCGCGGACGCGGCCGCACTGGCTGCGTTCGATCACGGAATACAGCTTCACGTGGCACTGAGATCGCTGGAGGCGGCCAACAACGGCGTCGGAACGGGCGAAGCGGGGGCGAGCCGCGAGACGCTGAACCGCCTCGTCGACCGCTACGCCATCCGACCTCGCCTTGATGACGATGGAGAGGTCTCGCTTGTCTCGGACGTGTCCGAGGATCCGGTCGCCTCGCTGATCCTTGCAGCGCTGGAGGCAATGAGTTCCGCGAGCTGGAGGCGGTTCAAGCTCTGCCGTGAGCCGACCTGCCGGGCCTCCTACTACGATGCGTCCAAGGCGGCGGTGAAGACCTGGTGCTCGATGGCGACCTGCGGCAGCCGGAACAAGATGCGGCGATACCGCGCCCGAGGTTAACGGCTGAGGGTCAGAAGTGACGTGGTTTGTATTCCTACCATGTGCCGGAAAAACGGCCGGATACTGTTGGCGAAATCGGCAGCCTGGCCCAGGCGGGCGGCGTTGGGTAGTTTTCCTGCCCGGAGGCCGCCCATGTCGCTCTGCCCTCAGCCGCTCCCGCCCGTGCCTGACGACACCGCCCGGATCGCGCGGGCTGCGTTCCGGCGCGGCAACCTTTATGTGCTGCTGCGGGACAAGCTCGGCGCGGTGTTCGCCGACGCCGATTTTGCCGACCTCTACCCCAAGCGCGGTCAGTCCGCCTATGCACCATGGCGGCTCGCGTTGGTCACGCTCATGCAGTTCCGCGAGGGGCTGAGCGACCGCCAGGCGGCCGAGGCCGCGCGGGGCCGGATCGACTGGAAATACCTGCTCGCCCTCGACCTGCCAGATGACGGCTTCGACTTCTCCGTCCTGTGCGAGTTCCGAGCCCGCTTGCTCCAGCACGGCGCCACCGAACGCCTGCTTGCCTGCCTGGTGGACGCCGCACGCGAGGGTGGGCTGTTGAAAGCCCGTGGCCGCCAGCGCACGGACAGCACGCACGTGCTCGCCGCTGTGCGCGACTTGAACCGGCTAGAGCTGCTGGGCGAGACGCTGCGTGCGGCGTTGAATGCAATTGCCGTTGCAACCCCCGACTGGCTGCGCACCGTTGCGCCTGCCGAGTGGCACGACCGCTACGACCGCCGGGTCGAGGACATGCGCCTGCCCGACACCCGCCCCAAGCGTGACGCCTACGCCGTCCAGGTCGGCACGGACGGCTTCCTGCTGCTCGATGCGCTGGATGGTGCAGGAGCGCCCGCAGGCGTGCGGAACCTGCCGGAGGTCGGAGTGCTGCGCCGCGTTTGGGCGCGGCACTTCGAGCGGGACGAGGCCGGCTCGGATGGCAATTGCAGCGCTGGAGAACGGGCCAATTGCAGTGTGCAGCTGCGGCCAGTGCAGGGGCGCGGCCCTGGTGACCGCGTTGAGTCCCCCTATGACACCGAGGCCCGCTTCCGGTCCAAGGCCGGCACGACCTGGACTGGCTACATGGTCCACGTCACCGAAACCTGCGACGCGGATGCGCCGCACCTGATCGTGCACACCGACGCCACGCCGGCCAACGTGCACGAGGCAATGCGCACCGAGTTGATCCATGACGCGCTGGCTGCCAAGGGGCTGGCCCCATCCGAGCACCTGGCCGACGCAGCCTACGTCAGCGCCGCCCACCTCGTCGCCGCCCGCGAGCGCCACGGCATTGACCTGGTCGGCCCCCCGAGGCCGGACCAGAGCTGGCAGAAGCAACAGGAGGGCGCGTTCCGCGGCACCGACTTCACGGTGGACTGGGAGCGCCAGCGCGTGCGCTGCCCCGAGGGCCATGAAAGCACCACCTGGGGCGACTACAAGGACAAGGCATCGGGCCAGTCATACATCCGCGCCGGGTTCAACCCGGCACAGTGCCGGCCCTGTCCGTCGCGGTCGCGCTGCACGCGGACAGCAAGCCGCAGGCTTGGCTTACTGCCACGCCCGGAGCACGAAGCAATCGCAGTCGCCCGGGCACGGCTGGAAACCGGAGCAGGCCGGCGGCTCTACGGCCAGCGCCAGGGCATCGAGGGCACGATCTCGCAAGGCGTGCGCGCCTTTGGCCTGCGCCGGGCGCGCTACCGCGGCCTGACCAAGGTGGGCCTGCAAAGCGTGGCCACAGCCGCAGCCATCAACCTCGACCGCCTTGGAGCCTGGTTCGCCAAACGCCCGCTCGCACCCACCCGCACCTCGCGCTTCGCCGCGCTCGCAGCCTAACAATAAAATTCGCCAATGGTATCCGGACGGTTTCCTCGTGGTCCTGCAACCAAGCTGATTACAGGCCCGAAAGAGCCAGATAAGTCGTTGCGTTTATGAACGCCAGATTGCACCCTGGGCACGTTCTTTTCTGGTGATCCCCCGCCCATGCTCATCGGCTACGTCCGGGTTTCGAAGGGCGATGGCAGCCAGACGCTCGCGCCGCAGCGCGATGCCTTGCTCGCCGCCGGCATCAGCGCCGAGCGCATCTACCAGGACCTCGCCTCCGGCCGGCACGCCTGACCAGCCCCCACCGAGTGATCCAGGTGAAATTTTAGTTCATTGTGATGCTCAGAGCCGTGGCTGATCCGGTCGGACCTGGCGGAGGCACGAGTGCTGGCACCTTCGGCAGGACGACCTCGGGTGCCGGCGGCCGGTAGCCCAGCGAGCTGTGCGGGCG
>CAXTJU010000111.1:0-9561 GCA_964244655.1 uncultured Acetobacteraceae bacterium
CGAGGAGGCGCTGCGCCAGGCGCAGAAGATGGAGGCGGTGGGCCAGCTCACCGGCGGCATCGCGCACGACTTCAACAACCTGCTGGGCGGCATCATGGGCAGCCTAGAGCTGCTGCAGCGCCGCCTCTCCGCCGCCCGCGTCGAGGGCATGGAGCGCTACACCTCGGCCGCGATCACCTCGGCGCAGCGTGCGGCGGCGCTGACCCAGCGCCTGCTGGCCTTCGCGCGCCGCCAGCCGCTCGACCCGAAGCGGATCGAGGCGAACCGGCTGCTGGCCGGCATGGAGGACCTGCTGCGGCGCACCCTCGGCCCCGGCGTGGCACTCGAGATGGTGTTCGCCGGCGGGCTGTGGGTGACGCTGTGCGACCCGAACCAGCTCGAGAGCGCGGTGCTGAACCTCGCCATCAACGCGCGCGACGCCATGCCTGAAGGCGGCAGCCTCACCATCGAGACCGCGAACGTCCATCTCGACGACGCCTACGCTCGAGACCGGGGCGGCGAGGTCAGGCCGGGGCAGTATGTCGCCATCTCGGTGTCGGACACTGGCACCGGCATGACGCCCGAGGTGGTCGCCAAGGCGTTCGACCCGTTCTTCAGCACCAAGCCCACCGGCCACGGCACCGGGCTCGGCCTTTCCATGCTGTACGGCTTCGTCAAGCAGTCCGAGGGCAACGTGCGCATCTACTCGGAGCTGGGCCAGGGCACCACCTTCAAGGTGTACCTGCCCCGGCACCGCGGCGAGGCGGAAGTGGAAACCGCGGCCGAAGCCGGCGGGGCAGGCTCGGCGCCCCGGGCCGAAGCGGGCGAGACGGTGCTGGTCGTGGAGGACGAGGCGACGATCCGCATGCTGGTCACCGAGACGCTCGGCGACCTCGGCTACACGGCGATCGAAGCCGCGGACGGGCCGTCCGGGCTGCAGGTCCTGCAATCCGACATCCGCATCGACCTGCTCGTCACCGACGTCGGCCTGCCCGGCATGAACGGGCGCCAATTGGCTGACGCCGCCCGCGTCCTGCGGCCCGGGCTGCGCGTGCTGTTCATGACCGGCTATGCCCACAACGCCGCGGTCGGCGTCGGCGCGCCGCTCGATCCCGGCATGGAGATCCTGACCAAGCCGTTCACGCTCGACGCGCTGGCAACGAAGATACGCGACATGATCGAGGACGTGTCGGCGGCACGGCAGCCGCAGCCGCCGCCGGCACGGCCTGCCTGACGGCCGGACGCCGTGGAGGCCGCGCAAGCCGCCTGGCCGGCTATGGCACGTCGATGCGGTCGAGGCCCTTGTAGCGGTACACCAGGATGGAGATTACCCATGCCGCGATGAACAGCGCGACGATCGCGAAGCCAAGGGTTCCAAAGTTGTCGTTCAACCCGCCGATCCCGTCCCAGAACAGCCCGGTCAGATGCAGCTGGCCGCCCAGCAGCCCGAGGGCTTCCACGCCGCCGACCAGGGCTGCAACGGCGACCGAGACCGCGGTGATGGTGAGATTGTAGTACAGCTTGCGCATCGGCTTGATGAACGCCCAGTCGTAGGCGCCCAGCATGAGTATCCCATCCGTTGTGTCGATCAGCGACATGCCCGCGGCGAACAGCGCCGGGAACACCATGATCGACCAGATGGACATGCCGTGCGCCGCCTGCGTCGCCGAGAGGCCGAGCAGCGCGATCTCGGTGGCCGTGTCGAACCCCAGGCCGAACAGCAAGCCCAGCGGGGCCATGTGCCAGCTGCGCGTCACCAGGGCGAACACCGGCCGGAACAGCCGCGCCAGCAGGCCGCGGCTGTTCAGCACCATGTCGAAATCCTCCTCCACGTAGCGCCCGCCCCGGCGCACGTGCTGGAAGGTCTGCCAGACGGATTGCAGGATGAACAGGTTGGCGGCGGCGATGCCCAGCAGGAACAGGGCGGAGACGCTGGTGCCGATGATCCCGCCGATGGCCCTGAACCGGTCGAACGACCCGGCCAGCGCCGTCGCCGTGCCCGCCACGGCCGCCGCGGCGATGGCCACCACGCTGGAGTGGCCCAGCGCGAAGAACAGCCCCACGCTGACCGGCCGCCTCCCGGCCTGCATCAGCTTGCGGGTCACGTTGTCGATCGCGGCGATATGGTCGGCGTCAACCGCATGGCGCAGGCCGAAGCCATAGGCCAGCAATGCCGTGCCGAGCAGCACCGGCTGCTCCCGGAACAGCAAGAGCGCCCACGCCCAGGCGAGCAGGTTGGCGGCGGCCAGGACGGCATAGATGCCGGCCACCCTGCTGCGCAGGCCGCCTCTCGCGGCATTATCGAAAACAGCCTTCAGCATGCCGCTCCCATCAGGGTCAGGACCGCGCGTGCAGCCGCGCGCCATGACAGAACGGGTGCAGGAATGGCCGGTTCGTCACCGCGCCGGCGCCCGGCGCTTCGGGGTGGCGCGTCCCGGGCTCGTTCGCTGCCTTGCGGCACGCCGGCCGGCCCGGGCATGCCGCAGGCGGGATCAGTACGGGTAGAAGAACGGACGCGGGTAGAAGAATGGCGCAGGATAGAAGAACGGCGGCGCTGCGACGTAGACCGGCGGGTAGTAGGGTTGGACAAGGTAGGCCGGCACGGCATAGCCCGTCGCCACGGGGCGCGGCTGCACCACCGGCCCTACCGGCGGGGCGTAGGGGTAGTATGGGTTGGCTTGCGCCCGTTGGCCGGCGGCAGGGCCAGCCGCGGTGCCGGGCTGGTATCCGGTTCCGCTCAGCTGGGCTTGGTTCAGGCCATCCACCTGGGCGTCGCCAGTGCTGTTGCCTGCGTCCACGCGCCGGTTGACGTTCGTGTAGGGATGCGTTGCATCGGCCGCCATGACGGCGGCCGGCAGCAGGAGGACCGCCAAGGCGGTCAGGGCCGACACAACTCTCATTTCAAGCTCCCTCGTTGGACATCCGCTCCGCCGCCTGCGGCGTGAGCTTCAGCTTCAGCCGATCCGGCGAAGCAAGTGGGTGCGGCGGTCGCCGTTGCCCAGGGTGACGGGCAGGCCGCTCGTCGCGCATGGCATCGCACGGCGGCATCAGGCCCACCGGAAGAACCCAGGTCCGTCCGGCGGCTCGGCCCAGTCCTCCTCGATGCGGCTGACCGCGGCGTGCTGCGGCCCGCGGCGGCAGGCCCGCAGCAGCTCCTGGACGGCGTCGGCGTCGCCATAGGCCAGCGCCTCCACGCTGCCGTCCGGCCGGTTGCGCACCCAGCCGTGCACTCCGAGGGCGCGCGCCTGCGCCACCATCCAGTCGCGGTAGCCGACGCCCTGCACCTGGCCGCTGATCACCAGCCGGCGCGCCCTCAACGCAGCCTGTCCATCAAGAAGGCGCTCCCCGCACCAGCGCCATGAAGCGGGCGCTCAGGGCGATGTCGGCGGCGACGTTGGCGCGGCGGGCGGCGGCTTCCGCGTCCTCGCCCCACAGCTCGGCCTGGTAGCTCTCATCCACGCAGGACAGGCCATACGCCTCGGCCGCGCCGACCATGCCGCGGGCCAAGGCCAGCCCGAGCACCAGGCTGCCCAGCGCCGGCACCGCGATGCCGAGCCCGGCCAGCACCCAGCCGCCTTGCGCCGCCACGGCCTGGCGCAGCGTGGCCAGCGCCGCCGGGTCCTGCGGCACGAAGACGATGCCGGAGGTGGCGCGCAGCGCGGCGCCGAGGTCCCGCCGCACCCAGTCGAGCCAGGGGTCCCAGGCGGCCCCCTGGCGCAGCACCAGCGGCGGGGGACCCTCGGCGCGGTAGCACAGCAGGTCGGTCTCGCCGTAGGCGGCGATGGCGGCCACCACCGGCTCCGGGTCCGGCACGATGCGGAGCTGGGCGGTGCCGGCCAGCCGGGTCAGCGGCACGTCGGCGTAGTCCATGGTGCCGGTGTCGGCCCCGGCGAGCTGCCACTCGGCCGCCACGGCCTCGGCCAGCGCCGGCTGCGGCACCAGCAGCGGCGGCCCGTCCGGCAGGCGCAGCGGCTTGCCGTCCAGGGTGACGCCCCAGCCAGCCCCGACCGGCACGGCGCGCGCCTGCGACCAGACCCGCTTCAACGAAGGAAGCTCCGCAGCAGGTCGGCGGGCTTGGCGGCCTTGATGGCCACCGCCGCCGGCAGCGGGCCGGGGCGGCCGCCGCGCGCCGCCGCCAGCTCGGCCGCGCAGTCATCCGCCGGGCCGGCCAGGCCGCCGATGACCACGCCGGCGCGCCCGCCCACGCCGGCGGCGTCCATCGCCACCACTGGATGCCGCAGCGGGCCGTCCACGCTGACGGGGGCGGACACGCCGGCGCCGCCAAGCCGCAGCAGCGGGCGCAGGCGCAGCGCCATCGTCTCGTTCGCCAAGTCCAGCGTGCCGCTGCCCTCCACCGCGAGCCGGGACGCGTCGAGCTTCAGGACGGGCAAGGCTACCTGCCCGTCCTGTGCGTTGGCCCGCACCGCCAGGCAGCGCACCCGGCTGCGGCCGCCGGGGTCCAGCCCCGCGCCGGCCGGGCGCAGCACGTCCCCCAGCACGGCGGCGAGGGCCGCGTTGGACACGTCGGCGTCCACCAGCGCCACCCCGGCATGGCCGTCCAGCGACGCCGCCAGCGCGTGCGGGGTGGACCCGGCGGCGTGCACCGCCACGTCCAGCTCCGCCGTGCCGTCCGACCCGCCGGGCAGCCCGAAGGCGCGCAGCAGCGGGTCCAGCGCGAACCCGGCGGAGCGCAGGTTCAGCACCACGGGAGGTGCTGCGGCCCGGGCATCGACGCTGGCCGACAGGTCCACCCGGCCCTCCGGGGCTTGCAGCGAGGCCGGGTCGAGCCGCAGCACGCCGTCCAGCAGGGCGAGGTGGGCGGACACGGCGCGGGTGTCCACCCCGCCCAGGCGGAGCGTGCCGATGGTGAGCTGCACATCGGCGTCGGCCCGGCGCAGCGCGGCCCAGGGCAGCGGCGCATCGGAGAACAGCCGGGCGGGGGCGGCAGGCGGCAAGGGCGGCGTGGCCGGAGCGGGCGATGGCGCGGGCGTGGCTTGCGGCCGGGCCAGCCCGCGCAGCGCGTCCGCGTCGAGCCGGGTGGAGACCAACGTTCCCCGCACCGCCAGGCGCGGCGCGGCGCTGACCGCGAGGTCCCCGGCGGCGTCGCCTAGCGGGGAGGACAGGCTCAAGCCCCGCAGCGCCACCCCCTGCCCCGCCGGCGCCAGGCCGCTTGCCAGGTGCCAGGGCCCGCCGGCGATGCCGCCCTCCGCGTCCAGCTTCGCCGGCTGGCCCTGCGGCCAAGCCAGGTCCAGCCGGCCCAGCGTGGCCCCCGGCAGCCAGGCGCCCAGGTCGGATGGGCCGGCCTGCAGCGACACGTCCTGCGGCGGGCCGCCGGGCGGCAGGGTGGCGGCCAGGCGCACGTCATGCAGCGCGGGCCAGCCCGGGTGCTGCAACAGCCCCCCCAGCTGGGCCAGGTCCGGGATGGCGGCCGTGATGCGGCCGGTCACGGAGCGCGCCGCCGGGTCCACAGCGCCGTCCAGCGACACGGTGGCGGCGCCGGCGGCGGCGGCGAGCCTGACCGGCCAGGGACCCGGGATCGCGCCGGTGAGCTGGCCCCAGCTGCCGAGCGTGGCATCCACCGTCAGCGGGACGCCGCCGGTCCGGGCCGCGGCTTGCAGGCGGGTGGCGCTGCCGCCGAGGTCGAACACGGCATGCGGCACGTCCGCGACCGTGGCCTGGACGGATGCGCCGTCCCGCCAGGTCAGCCGGCCATCCTCGACTTGCAGGCGGTCCAGCCGGGTGGCCAGGCGGGGGCCGCGGGGGGTGGAAGGTGCGCCGCCGGGGGGCGCGGCGGGGCGGTCGAACAGCCAGTTGCCGCGGCCGGACGCGTCGGTTTCGAGCAGGATGTCGGGCCGCACCAGGGTCACGCTGGCGATCTCGACCTGGCCGGAGAGCAGGCCCAGCAGCCGCAGCCGCGCTTCCACCCGCGCCGCCGCCATCATCTGCGGGCGGGAGCCGCCGGGCGCGTTGGCGAGCGACACGTCGTCCGCTTCCAGCGCCGGGTTCAGCCCCCAATGGATGCGCAATGGCCCCGCCAACGTAAGCTGACGGCCGGTGGCGCGCTGCACGGCTTGGATGATGCGGTCGCGTTGCGAGTCGGGATCAAAGGAGGCGGCCAGGGCGCCGATGCCCAGCACGGCCACCGCAATTCCTGCCAACACGATCCGACGCGCTCTCATGCGTCCTATCTAGGCCCGTGCTCCAGCCGCGTCACCGCCGGGGTGGCCGGCGCTTGGAAACCGAGTGTTGCGAAGCTGCCGCGCATGTGGGGGGGCAGCCCCGCGGACACGGTGAGCGTGCCGCCCGCCGGGTGCGGCAGGGTGATGGCGCGGGCGTGCAGGTGCAGCCGGTCCTCCAGCCCTTCGACGAAGCTGCCGCCGGAGCCGTTGTCGCGCGGCTCGGCGTACTTGCCGTCGCCCACGATGGGGGTGCCGAGGCTGACGCAGTGCACGCGCAGCTGGTGGGTGCGGCCGGTGAGCGGCTGCAGCTCCAGCCAGGCCAGCTTGCGCCCGGCGGTGTCCAGGGTGCGGTAGTTGGTGTAGGCGCGCTGGCCTTCGCGGTCCTTGCGGTCGGCGGGCACGGTGCGCTCGCCGAACGCGCTGGCGACGCGCTTGAGCGGCTGGTCGATCTGCCCGTCCTGCGGCGTCGGCTGCCCCACGACGACGGCCCAGTAGGTCTTCTCCACCTCGCGGGTGCGAAAGCTGGCGGCCAGGCGGGCGGCGATGCCGGGGCTGCGGGCCAGCACGATGACGCCGGAGGTGTCGCGGTCCAGCCGGTGCACCAGGCGGGGGCGGTGGCCGCCGTCGCTCAGCGCGTCCAGCATGCCGTCCAGGTGGCGGGTGATGCCGGGGCCGCCCTGGGTGGCGAGGCCGGAAGGCTTGTTGAGCACGATCAATTGGTCGTCGCGGTGCAGCACCAGCCGCTCCATCTCCTTCACGTCGGCGGGGGTCGTGGTGGGGGCGCGTTTCTCGGGGGCGGCCGGCATGGGGGGCACCCGCACCGCCTGGCCGGGGGCGAGGCGGGCGGAGGCCTCCACCCGGTGGCCGTCGACGCGGATTTGCCCGGTGCGGCAGAGCTTTTGCAGCACGCTCTGGGTCAGCGCCGGGTAGCGGCGGCGCAGGAAGCGGTCGAGGCGGGAATCGGCCTCGTCCTCCGACACGGTCTGGATCGAGACGCTCATGCCTGCCGCGCCCGGCGCAGCTCAGCCCAGCGCTCCAGCCGGCCGCGCAGCTCGCGCTCGAAGCCGCGGTCGCTGGGCTGGTAGAAGGCGGTGCGGGCCAGGCCGGGCGGGAAGTAGTCCTGGCCGGAGAACGCGTCCTCCGCGTCGTGGTCGTAGTCGTAGCCGGCGCCGTAGCCGAGGTCCTGCATCAGCCGGGTGGGCGCGTTCAGGATGTGCGCGGGGGGAGGCAGGCTGCCGGTTGCGCGCGCGGCCTGCATCGCCGCTTGCCATGCGGCATAGAGCGCGTTGGATTTCGGCGCCGCGCCGAGGTAGGCGACCGCTTGTGCCACGGCCAGCTCGCCCTCCGGGCTGCCCAGCCGATCGTAGGCCTCCCAGGCGGCCATCGCCTGCGCCAGCGCCTGCGGGTCGGCCAGGCCCACGTCCTCGGAGGCGAAGCGCACCAGACGGCGGGCGATATAGCGCAGGTCCTCGCCGCCGGCGACCATGCGGGCGAACCAGTACAGCGCTGCGTCCGGGTCCGAGCCGCGCAGGGACTTATGCAGGGCGGAGATCAGGTTGTAGTGCTCGTCGCGGTCCTTGTCGTATAGCGCCGCCCGCTTGGCCAGCAAGGCGGAGAGCGCCGCCGGGTCCAGCGGGGGCGTGCCAGGCGGCAAGGCTTGCAGTTGCTCGGCCATGTTCAGCAGGTAGCGGCCATCGCCGTCGGCCATGGCGCGCAGGGTGGCGCGGGCTTCCGCGGTGAGCGGCAGCGGGGCATCGGCTTCGGCGCGGGCCAGCAGGCGGTCGAGTGCTGCGTCGTCCAGGCGGCGCAGCACCAGCACCTGGCAGCGGGACAGCAGCGCGCCGTTCAGGGCGAAGGAGGGGTTTTCCGTGCTGGCGCCCACCAGCACCACGGTGCCGTCCTCCACCACGGGGAGGAAGCCGTCCTGCTGCGCCCGGTTAAAGCGATGAATTTCGTCCACGAACAACAGGGTGGACTGGCCGGCGGCCCGGCGGCGGCGGGCCTCCTCGAAGACACGCTTGAGGTCCGCCACGCCGGAGAACACCGCCGAGAGCTGGGTGAAGTGCAGCCCGGCCGCCGCCGCAAGCAGACGGGCGATGGTGGTCTTGCCGACGCCCGGCGGCCCCCAGAAGATCAGCGAGGCGAGCGAGCCGCGGGCCAGCATGCGAGTGATGGTGCCGTCCGGGCCGAGCAGGTGGTCCTGGCCCACCACGTCGGACAAAACCTGCGGGCGCAGGCGGTCCGCCAGCGGGCCGCCGTCCGGAGCGGCGAGGACGGGCTCGTGCGCGGCGAACAGGTCCGGGGTGGCCGGCATCAGGACACGGCAGCCGTGCAGGACGGGCCGGGCCGGATGTCCGTCGTGGCGCGTCCCTTGTCGTCCTGCAAGGCGAACAGCACGTCGCCCAAGGTGACTGCGGCCAGGCTGGCACCCGCGTAGCCGGTGAGCACGCCGCCGTTGTCGATCAGGTGGGTGGACACACTGCCATCGCTTTCCCGTCGCAGCAGCCGGCCGCACAGGGTAAAGCCGATTGAGGGCTGGGCGGGCAGGTTGGCCTGCAACTGGTCGTTCAGGTGCGCTTGGTCCACGTGCAGGGTACCGACTGCCACGCCGTCGAAATAGACGGTGATGGTCTCTTCCTGCTGCCCGGCCCCCAGGTGATCAGCCACCGTGACGGTGGCCTGCTGCGGCGCCTGCGCCTGACAGGACGCCGCCGGCAGCATGGGAACGAGCAGGACGCCGGCCACGAACGCAGCACGGCCGGCCCATGCCATGTCGTTTAGGCTGCTTGCTCCGCGGCCTGGTCGGGCCGGGGGCCGCTGTCCAGGCCCTTGGCCGCCGGGTCGCGCTCGACCAGCTCGATCACTGCCATGTCCGCCGCGTCGCCATAGCGCATGCCGGCCCGCAGCACGCGGGTGTAGCCGCCCGGGCGGGCCTTGTAGCGGGTGGCCAGGCTATCGAACAGCTTGGCGACGATCTTCTCGTCCTGCAGCTGCGCCAACGCCTGCCGCCGTGCGTGCAGCCCGCCGCGCTTGCCGAGCGTGATCAGCTTCTCCGCCACCGGCCGCAGCTCCTTGGCCTTGGAGATGGTGGTGGTAATCTGCTCGTGCTTCAGCAACGCCACCGCCATGTTGCGGAACATGGCGAAGCGGTGACTTGTGGTGACGCCGAGCTTGCGGCCGGCCACTCCATGACGCATTGGGTTTTGTCCTTAAAACGGCTCGTCGAGGCGCTTGGCGAGGTCTTCGATGTTCTCCGGCGGCCAGCCGGCGACGGTCATGCCAAGGGTGAGGCCCATGTTGGTCAACACCTCCTTGATCTCGTTCAGCGACTTGCGGCCGAAGTTCGGGGTGCGCAGCATCTCCTGCTCGGACTTCTGCACCAGGTCGCCGATATAGACGATGT
>CAXTJU010000112.1:0-9560 GCA_964244655.1 uncultured Acetobacteraceae bacterium
GCGGCACCCGCTCGCCGACCGCCTCCAGCACGGTGGGCCGCAGCCCGGCGGCGGCCAGGGTGGCCAGGGTGGCGGCGACGGCGAGCTTGGGCACCAGCAGCAGCCGCAGGCTGAGCCGCCCGGCCGCGCGGTCCCGCCGCTCGACCCGCCAGGTCCAGAACAGGTCGTCCGCGCCGAACGGGGTCAGCCGGTCCATCTCGTGGCGCAGCACCGCGGCCAGGTCCCGCTCCGCCGCCAGCGGCAGGCTCGCCACCTGCTGCAGCAGCGCCGCGTCCGGCAGCGCCAGCACCACGGGGCCGGCGGGGCGGGCGCGCACCCGGCCCGCCAGCGGCCCGAGCCGGGTCTCGACGCCGCGCCGCCGGGCCGACAGCAGCAGCGCCGCCCCGTCCGGGCGCACCACCATGGCATCGGCCGGGCGGGCAGAGGCGCGCAGCCGTTGCGGCACCACGTCCCGCAGCTGCTGCGCCCACCAGGTAAAGAGTTCCGCCAACATGCCCGACGCCCACCCCCGGGCCGCGTTCTAGCGGGATGACGCGCCCGTGACCACTACGTCTCACCCGCCCGGGCGGAGGCGTTCGGTGGCGGCGATGATGTCCGGCCAGCTCCGGTGCAGCTCGGGCAGGAAGCGCAGCCGGATGCGCACCAGCGGCGGCAGGTCCTTCTCCGTCCAGGCCGACAGCCACTCGCCCGCCCCGCCTTCGCCCCCGCCCTCGCCATGCCCCCAATAGGCGAACTCGACCCGCTCCACCCCGTCCAGCAGCACGGCCGTCGTGGGTGGCGGCGCGGCGGCGAGGCGGATGGCGTGGAGCGCGGGCGTCCAGCGCAGCACCAGCCGGTGGCCGGCATCCACCCCGAGGCCGACCTCGGCGTCCCCCTCGCCGGACAGCGCGGCGGCGCTGCGGCCGAGGTCGGTGGTGAAGGCCAGGGCGGACGCGCCGCCGGTGACGTGCGCGCCGTCGGCGGCGTTGCCCGGGTCCATCTCCGCCACCAGCTGGCGCAGCAGCCGGTCCGCGGCACCCGCGTCGGCGTGGCCGGCGATGCTGCGCGCCTGCATCTCCGCCGCCCGCTGGCCGAACTGCGCGCCCCCTGCGATGCCCGCGAGCACGAAGCCCAGCACCACCAGCGCCACCAGCAGCTCCAGCAGGGTGAAGCCGGCGTCAGGCTCTGCCATGGGGAGCCAAGACCGTGTGAACGCTGGAGCCCTCTCCCGCTGGCGGGAGAGGGAGCAGAGGTTTCGCCTTGTGCAATTGCCCTGCCACCTCACTGGCCAGCCATGTCGACCAGCTTGGCAACCGTGTTGAGGTTGCGGACGGTGCCGTTGGCCGCCTGGTCCGGCAGCTTCAGCTTGGACCGTCCCATGCCGTCCGGGTAGTGGATGTAAATCTCGCGGCGCCCCAGTTGCAGCTGCTCCCGCCCAGGAACTCTCAGGCCGGCCAGCAGGGTGTCCGGCGCTGGCCCAGGCAGGAACATGACCCCGACCTTGGCCGGTTCGGCGTCATGGAACGGGCTGGCGTCGAGCACGGCCCGCAACTCAGCCGCCGTCCGGACGAGGACGCCGACAGGCCGGCCCAGCTCCTGGCGGAGAGCCTGCTCCAACTCAGCCACGACCGCCTGCTCCGGCAAATCGCTCTCGAAGACGACGTTGCCGCTTTGGATGTAGGTTCGGGCGTCGCGCAGGCCGATGGCGGCACATATCGCTTGCAATCTCTGCATCGGGAGCACGCCTGTGCCGCCGACGTTCACGGCACGCAGGAGCGCCAGGTAAATTGTCACAAGACTCAAAGCCCTCGCCAGAAGCGTCTCACAGCCTGGTTCCGGCGGAGGCGCAGGCCAACATCGCCCTGCTCATGGAATACGACGGCGCGCCGTTCGCCGGCTGGCAACGGCAGGACGGCGTGCCCAGCGTGCAGCAAACCCTGGAGGACGCCGCGGCCAAGCTGGCAGGCGGCCCCGTCGCCAGCGTGGTGGCCGGCCGCACCGACGCCGGGGTCCACGCCGCCGGCCAGGTGGCGATGCTCGCCCTGCCCGCCCGCTTCAGCCCCGAACGCGTCCGCGAGGCGCTGAACTTCCACATGAAGCCGCACCCGGCGGTGGTGCTCGCCGCCGCCCCGGCGCCGGAAGGCTGGAACCCGCGCTTCTCCGCGCTGCGCCGCTGCTACGAGTACCGCATCCTCAACCGCCGTCCCCGCCCGGCGCTCGCCGCCGGCCGCGCCTGGCACCTGCCGCACGAGCTGGATTCGGACGCGATGGCGGACGCGGCGCAACGCCTGCTGGGCCGGCACGACTTCACCTCGTTCCGCGCCGCCGCCTGCCAGGCCAACAGCCCGCTGCGCACGCTCGACCGGCTGGACGTGTTGCGGGACGGCGACCTGATCCGCATCGTGGCAGAAGCGCGCTCCTTCCTGCACCACCAGGTACGCAACCTGGCCGGCACCCTGGCGCAGGTGGGCAGCGGGCGCTGGGCGCCGGGACGGATGGCGGACATCCTGGCCGCGCGCGACCGCGCCGCCGCCGGCCCGACCGCGCCGCCCGGCGGCCTGTGCCTGATGGCGGTGCACTACCCCCCCGGCGCGCCGTTTGGCGCGTAGTTCACGTACCGGGCGCGCCGTTCAGCCCGTAGTCCAGCCACTGCGACAGCATCACCAGCCCGGTCGGCAGCAGGTTGATCGCCGCGACCAGCGCCGGCGCGCGCCAGCCGCCCAGGCCCAGCGCGTGGCGGGCCAGGAACCAGTGCAGCCACAGCCAGTAAGCGACCAGCAGCCCGAGCCCCAGCCCGGCCGCCGCGTCCTCGCCGATGCCGCCCGCCATCAGCGTCGCCATCAGCAGCATGACCGCCATCAGCACCAGCGGCCCGGCCCACTGGCACCAGCACAGCGCGGCGGCGAAGCGCGGCCAGTTGCCGGCGCAGCCCCAGCGCCGGGCCAGGTCGAAGGACAGCACCAGCGGGCCGAGCAGGAACACGGTGACGGCGGCGATGTCCGTCACCCCCTCCCGGCTGCCCGCCAGCAGGGACAGCGCGCCGCCCACCAGCAGGAACGCGGCGAGCGGCGCCAGCGCGGCCAGCACCGCCTGCGGCGTGTTGCCGAACTGCGCCAGCCCGTCCTTGCGCCCCCGCGCCACCAGCAGCACGCCGAGCAGCGCCTGCCGCAGCGGCAGCCCGGGCTGCTGCTTGTCCGGCGCCTTCACGCCGCGAACGCCCGCAGCACGGCGCGGTAGATGTCGGTCAGCCCCAGCAGGTCGGCCACGCTTACATGCTCGTCCACCGCATGCATGGTGGCCCCGACCAGGCCGAACTCAACCACCGGGCAGCAGCGGGCGACGAACCGCGCGTCCGACGTGCCGCCCCCCGTGTCCAGCCGCGGCCGCTGCCCGGTCACCGATTCCACCGCCGCCAGCAGCCGCCCGGCCAGGGCGCCGGGCTGCGTCAGGAACGCCTCGCCGCTCACCGCCACCTCCAGCGCGAACCGCCCGGCATGGCGGCCTGCCACCTCGCGCAGCCACGCCTCCAGCGACGCCCCGGTGTGGCGGTCGTTGAACCGGATGTTCAGCCGCGCCACGGCCGCCGCCGGCGCGAGGTTGGCCGCCGGGTTGCCCACGTCCACGCTGGTCACCTGCACGCCGGACGGCTCGAACCAGTCGGTGCCTGCGTCGAGCGGCTCGGCCAGCAGAGCGGCTAGCAGCCGCACCAGCCGGTGCACCGGGTTGTCCACCCGGTCCGGATAGGCCACGTGGCCCTGCACGCCCTGCACCGTCAGCACCGCGTTCAGGCTGCCGCGCCGGCCGATCTTCACCGCCTCGCCCAGCCGCGCGGGGTTGGTCGGCTCCCCCACCAGGCAGAACTCCGGCACGTGCCCGTGCGCCTGCATCCACTCCAGCACCCGCACCGTGCCGCCGGTGGCCGGCCCCTCCTCGTCGCCGGTGATCAGCAGGCTGGCCGCCCCCTGCCGCTCGGCCGAGGCGGCGGCCAGGAACGCCGCCACCGCGCCCTTCATGTCGCACGCGCCGCGCCCCCACACCGCGCCGTCCCGCAAGCTCCCGCCGAACGGGTCGCACGACCAGCCGCCCGCACCCGGCGGCACCACGTCGGTATGCCCGGCGAAGCACAGCCGCACCCCGGAGCCGGGCCGGTGCGCGAACAGGTTGGGGGTGCCGTCGAACGCCAGCCGGTGCACCGCGAAGCCCGCTGCCCCCGCCGCTTCCGCCACCACGTCCAGCGCCCCGGCATCGGCCGGGGTGACGGACGGGCAGCGGATCAGCGCCTGCGCCAAGGCAACGACATCGAGCACGCTCAGTCCCGCAGCAGCTCGTTGATCGACGTTTTCGACCGGGTCTGCGCGTCCACCCGCTTGACGATCACCGCGCAATACAACGACGGCCCCGGCACGCTGCCCGGCATCGCCCCCGGCACCACCACGGAGTACGGCGGCACCCGGCCCAGGAACACCTCGCCGCTCGCGCGGTCGATGATCTTGGTGGAGGCGCCCAGGAACACGCCCATCGACAGCACGCTGCCCTGCCCCACCACCACGCCCTCGGCCACCTCGGAGCGCGCGCCGACGAAGCAGCCATCCTCGATCACCACGGGGGCGGCCTGCAACGGCTCCAGCACGCCGCCGATCCCCGCGCCGCCCGAGATGTGGCAGCCGCGGCCGATTTGCGCGCAGGAGCCGATCGTGGCCCAGGTATCGACCATCGTGTCCGCCCCCACGTGCGCGCCGACGTTGACGAACGAGGGCATCAGCACGACGCCGGGTGCGATGTAGGCGGAGCGCCGCACCACGGCGCCGGGCACGGCGCGGAAGCCTGCTTCGCGGAACCGGTTGGCGCCCCAGCCGGCGGTCTTGAGCGGCACCTTGTCCCACGCGCCGCCCTCCATGGCCGCGGAGTCGCGCAGCCGGAACGACAGCAGCACGGCCTTCTTCAGCCACTCGTGCACCGTCCAGCCGCCAGCCGCCGGGCTGGCCACCCGCAACCGGCCGCAATCCAGCCCGTCCAGCGCGGCTTCCACCGCGTCCCGCCCCGGCCCGGCCGTGGCGGCGGACACCGTGTCGCGCCCGTCCCACAGCGCCTCGACGGCGTGGCGCAGGGCAGTGTCGTCCATGGGAATGCAGGCCTCGCAGGCAGTTGGCGGCGGACCATGCGCAGCGTCCCCGGCGCTGTCAAACCCTCGGCTGCGCACGCTGGGCTTGCGGACTGCGCCCGCCGCGCTTGCGGACTGCCGTCGATTTGTGTTCTTGTATTGTTCGTGAACAACCCTCATCCCGCCCCCAAGCCGACCGACGCCGAAGCCCCGCCGGCCGAGGACGCGCGCTACATCGTCCGCGTCCTGTTCGGGCTGCTCGGCCTGGCGTCCAAGCTCGCCGGCCTGGTGCAGCGGCGCGCGCTCGCCCAGCCCGAAGCCCTGGTGAGCGGCAGCGTCGCGTTCGAGCGCGTCGCGCGCTGCATCCGCCGCCTCGTGGCGCTGATGCAGCGCATGACCGCCGTGCCGCAGCCGGCCGCCGCACTGCGCCGGGCCGCCCGTGCGGCGGACGAGGCGGAGGAATACGAGCGCCCCGAACGGCTTGAACGGCTGGAGCGGCTTGAGGGCCTGGACGAGTGGGACGAGCTGGAGGACCCGGAGTCGATCGAGGCCGACGAGCTTGAGGAGGACGAGTTCGCCGCGGACATCGGCCAGCCCGCCGCGGCCATCATCGCCGACGTCTGCCGCGAGCTGGGCCTCGGCGACGAGTGGCGCAGCCACCCTTGGGAGCGCTGCACGCCGGAGGACCTGGCTGCCCTGTGCGCCTCCCTGTGCGCCTATGCGGCCCGGCCCACCGCGGCGCGGCAGGACGCCCTGCCCTGGGCTCCCCCGCCGCTCTGCTGCACCGGCCGCAGCCCGCCTGCGAGCCTGGCCGCCGCCAGGCCCGAACCGCCCTCCTAACCGCCGTTTAACCCGGCCCCGCCATCATCGCCCGGCATGGCGGGAGCGCAGGCATGAGCAAGTCGGCAGAATGGCTGGTCGGTGGTGACGCCCCGGCCAAGGCACTGCCCATGCCCGGCCCGCGCGGCGAGTGCCTGGCCGAGCTGGTGGCGATGGCCGCCGACCTCGCGTTCGAGACCGACGCCGCCGGGCGCCTGGTGTTCCTGGCGCCGGACCGCGTGCTGGGCTGGGACGCGGCGGACCTGCTCGGCCGCCCTGCCGCCGCCCTGTGCCCCCAAGGGGAGGACGGGGCGGACCCCTTCGCCCTCGGCCCTGCGTTCCACCGCCGCGCCGTCCGCCTGCGCCAGGCGGACGGCGCCGCCGTGTGCCTGAGCCTGACCGCCGCCCCCGTGCTGGCCGCCGGCCTGCGCGCCGGGATGCGCGGCGTGGCCCACGTCGTGCGGCCGCAGGACGTGCGCGGCGAGGTGGTCGAGCGCATCCTGTCCGACATGCGGCAGG
Organism: uncultured Acetobacteraceae bacterium; assembly: GCA_964244655.1. Classification (GTDB taxonomy): domain Bacteria; phylum Pseudomonadota; class Alphaproteobacteria; order Acetobacterales; family Acetobacteraceae; genus LMUY01. The sequence goes on from CAXTJU010000112.1 coordinate 6,419, forward strand.
AGGTGCTGGCGCCGCGCATGATGCAGGTCGTGCTGGAAGGCCTGATCGCCGCCCTCGGCGCGTCCGGGGCGGCCGTGCTGGACCTGCTGGCCGCCCCCGGGTCCGACCCCGAGTCCGACCCGGCGCTGCACCGTGCCGGCGACCAGCCGGGCGGCCTGCTGGCCGCGCTGCCCGCCCTGCTGGCCGACGCCATGGACCCGGTGGCCGCCACCATGGCCGGCCGCCCCGTGCTGGCCTGCCCCAGCTTCACCCGCTTCGGCGACCGCGCCGGGCTGTATGCCTGGGGCCTCCCCGGCGCGGCGGGCTGGGACGCCGCGGACATGCGGCTGGCCTCGTCGGTCGCCGCCATCATGCGCGTGGCGCTGGAGCACGAGGCGATCCAGCGCGAGCTGGCGCGCCAGGCCCGCACCGACCCGCTGACCGGGCTGCTGAACCGCAGCGCCTTCCTGGAAGAGGTGGGCCGCCGCATCGACCGGCTGCAGCGCGAGGCGATGCCCGGCACGCTGATGCTGGTGGACCTGGACCGCTTCAAATCCGTCAACGACGGCTGCGGCCACGAGGCGGGGGACCAGGCGCTCGTGCAAGCGGCGGCCCTGCTGCGCGGCGCGGTGCGCCCGGCGGACCTGGTGGCCCGGCTGGGCGGCGACGAGTTCGCCATGTGGCTCGACAGCTCGGACGAGCTGACCGCGGCGGAGCGGGCCGAGCGGCTGCGGCTGGAAGCCCCGGGCCGCTTCGCCGCCGCCCTGCCGCCCGGCGCCCCGGCGCTCTCGGCCTCCATCGGCATCGCCTCCCGCCACCCCATGGCCGGGGAGACCCTGGACGAGGTGATGCGCCGGGCCGCCCTGGCCATGGCGGCGGTGAAGCAGGCCGGCCGCGGCCACTGGCGCGTGGCCCGGGACCCCTGGGCACCGTGACTCTTGGCGAACGCCCGGCGTTGGGCTGATACTCCGGCGACCCGCCCCGGAGCAGCCCGCCATGACCACCAAGTTCGGCCTCGCCCAGCCCGTCCGCCGCGTCGAGGACCCCCGCCTGCTCAAGGGTGACGGCCAGTACACCGACGACATCACCCTGCCCAACATGCTGTGGGGCGCCGTGCTGCGCTCGCCGCACGCGGCCGCCACCCTGGGCGCGATCGATACGGCCGCCGCGCTGGCCCTGCCCGGCGTGGTTGCCATCTACACCGGGGCCGACCTGGCGGCGGACGGCATCGGCAACCTGCCCTGTGCCATCCCGCTCAACAACCGCGACGGCTCGCCCCGCTTCGACCCGCCGCACCCGGTGCTGGCCCAGGGCGCGGTGCGCCACGTCGGCGACCCGGTGGCCTTCGTGGTGGCCGAGACGCAGAAGGCCGCCCGGGACGGCGCGGAGGCGATCGAGGTCGATTACGCCATGCTGCCCTCCGTGACCGACCTGGCCGCCACCATGGACCCGGGCGAGCCGGCGGTCTGGCCGGATGCCGCGAGCCCAGGCGCTGCGAACAACGTCTGTTTCGACTGGGAGACCGGCGACAAGGCGCTGACCGACGCGCTGTTCGCCGAGGCGGCCCACGTGACCCGGCTGACCGTGGTGAACAACCGCATCGTGGTCAACAGCCTGGAAGCCCGCGCCGCCCTGGCCGACTACCAGGACGGCCGCTGGACGCTGCACACCAACACGCAGGGCGGCTGGGTCATCAAGTCGCTGCTCGGCAAGGCCGTCTTCGGCGTGCCGGAGGAAGCGTTCCGCGTCGTCACCCCGGACGTGGGCGGCGGCTTCGGCATGAAGCTATTCCTGTACGCCGAGCACGCGCTGACCTGCTACGCCGCCCGCAAGCTGGGCCGCCCGGTGAAGTGGACCAGCGAGCGGTCCGAGGCGTTCCTGAGCGACACCCAGGGCCGCGACAACATCACCCGGGGCGAATTGGCGCTGGACGCGGACGGCCGCTTCCTGGCCATGCGCAGCCGCAACGTCGCCAACATGGGCGCCTACCTGTCCACCTTCGCGCCGATGATCCCGACCATGGCGGGCACCAAGGTGCTGGCCAGCGTGTACGGCTTCCAGGCGATCCACGTGAACGTGCTCGGCGTGTTCACCAACACCGTCCCGGTGGACGCCTACCGCGGCGCCGGCCGGCCGGAGAGCAACTACTTGGTGGAGCGGCTGATCGACGCCGCGGCGCACGAGATCGGCATGGACCGGGTGGCGATCCGCCGGCTGAACATGGTGAAGCCGGACGCCATGCCGTACCGCACCGCCATGAAGCAGACCTACGACAGCGGCGATTTCGGCCGCGTGCTGGACGCCGCCCTGGACAAGGCGGACTGGGCCGGCTTCGAGGCGCGCCGGGCCGCCAGCGCCGCACGCGGCCTGCGGCGCGGCATCGGCCTGTCCTATTATCTTGAAGCAACCGGCGGCGCGCCGACCGAGCGGGCGGAGATCCGCTTCGCCGAGGACGGCTTCGTGGACGTGTTCGTCGGCACCCAGTCCAGCGGCCAGGGGCACGAGACGGCCTACGTCATGCTCACCGCCGACCGCCTGGGCATCGACGGCGACAAGATCCGCATCCGCCAGGGCGACACCGACGCCATCCCCACCGGCGGCGGCACCGGCGGCGCGCGCAGCCTGTACTCCGAGGGCCAGGCGATCCTCGCGACCTCGGCCACCGTGATCGAGCGCGGCAAGCAGGCGGCGTCCGAGGCGCTGGAGGCGGCGGTGGCCGACATCGAGTTCGCCGCCGGGCGCTTCGCCATCGCCGGCACCGACCGCGGGCTGGACATCATCAGCCTGGCCGCCACGCAGCGGCAGCGCGCGGCGCGGGGCGAGCCGGCGACGACGCTGGACGCGGCGGAGGTGGCCCGCATCGAGAGCCACACCTTCCCGAACGGCTGCCACGTGGCCGAGGTCGAAATCGACCCGGACACCGGCATGATCGCGGTGCTGCGCTACGTCGTGTGCGACGACGTGGGCCGCGCAATCAACCCGCTGATCGTGCGCGGCCAGGTGCATGGCGGCGTGGCGCAGGGCTACGGCCAGGCGGTGCTGGAGCGCACGGCCTACGACCCGGCCTCCGGCCAGCTGCTCTCCGGCAGCCTGATGGACTACGCCCTGCCCCGCGCCGCCGACCTGCCCGACATCGAGGTGGACCTGATCGAGGTGCCCTGCG
>CAXTJU010000113.1:0-9549 GCA_964244655.1 uncultured Acetobacteraceae bacterium
CGTGCTGGCCGGGCGCTCGCTGCTGGCCGGCCAGCCGGAGGCGGTGCGCGCCCGGCTGGCCGCCCTGCCGCGCCCGGTGTTCCCGCTGGAAGGCCGCGACGCGCTGGCGATCGGGCTGCCACCGGGGCCGGCGGTGGGGGGGCTGCTGCGCGCGGTGCGGGGCTGGTGGCTGGAGGGCGGCTGCCGGGCCGACGCCGCGGCGTGCCGGGCGGAGTTGGCTCGGCGGGCGGCGGCCTGTTAAGAGGCGGCGTGTCCAGTCAGCTAGGCCAGGGCTTTGCCCTGGACCCACCAAAGGACGGTCGTCCTTTGGAAACCTTCATGCCGGTTGTTCAAGCGGCGACGGAGGCCCGCAGCGCCACGCTGCTGCGGCGGCTCTGGCGCGAGCACCTGCGCCGCCATCGTGGCCGGGTCTTGCTGCTGCTGGCGCTCACCGCCGTCATGGCCGGGCTGACCGCGCTGTACCCCGTGGTGATCGACCACGCTTTCTCCATGTTCGCGGCGAAGGACCGGCGCATACTGTACCAAGTGCCGGCGCTGGTCGTGGTCATCACCGCCGCCAAGGCCGCCGCCACCTACGGGCAGACGGTGCTGACGCAGAACCTGGTGCTGCGCACCATCCGCGAGCTGCAAGGCCGCATGTTTGCCCACCTGACCTTCGCCGACCTGGCCCGGGTGGAGCGGGAATCCCCGGCCAAGCTCGCCGCCCGCTTTACCACGGACGCCGCCACCATCCGCGAGGCGCTGACCCGCGCGGTCGGCGGCATCGCCAACGGCATCACGGTGGTGGGGCTGATCGCCTCGATGCTGTACTTGGACTGGGTGCTGAGCCTAATCGCGGCCTGCCTTTACCCGCTCGCCGCGCTGCCCATCCAGCGCATCGGCAAGCGCGTGCGTCGGGCCTCGGGCGGGATGCAGGAGCGCATGGGCGAGACGGCGAGCCTGCTGACCGAGAGCTTTACCCAGGCCCGCACCGTGCGCGCCTACCGGCTGGAGGCCAGCGAGACGGCGCGGGCCAACGAGGCGTTCGGGCAGCTCAACCGCGCGCTGATGCGCATGACCCGCACCCGCTCGGGCGTGGACCCGATGCTGGAGGTGCTGGGCGGCGCGGCGGTCGCGGCCGTCATGGGGTTCGCCGGCTGGCGGGCAGCCAACGGGACCAGCACGGTGGGCAACTTCACCGGCTTCGTGGCGGCGCTGCTGATCGCCTCGCAGCCGCTGCGGGCGCTCGGGTCGCTGAACGCCGCGATCCAGGAGGGGCTCGCCGGGCTGGTGCGGGTGTTCTCCGTCATCGACGAGCCGCCCGGCATCACCGAGCGGCCCGGCGCGCTGGCGCTGCCGGCGGGAGCGGGCCGGGTGGTGTTCGAGGATGTGCGTTTCGCCTATCCGGACGGGCGGGAGGGGCTGCGCGGCCTTTCCTTCACGGCGGAGCCCGGCGCCACCGTGGCCCTGGTGGGCGCGTCCGGCGCCGGCAAATCGACCGCGCTGGCGCTGATCCCCCGGCTGCACGAGGTGAGCGGCGGGCGCATCACGGTGGACGGGGCGGACGTGAGGCAGGTCACGCTGGACAGCCTGCGCGACGCCATCGCCTACGTGGCGCAGGACACGCTGCTGTTCGACGACACGGTGGGCGCCAACATCGCGCTCGGCCGGCCCGGCGCGGATGCGGCGGCCATCGCAGCGGCGGCGGACGCGGCGGCGGCCGGGTTCATCGAGGACCTGCCGGACGGGTTCGGCATGATGGTGGGCACCGGCGGCGGCCGGCTGTCCGGTGGGCAGCGGCAGCGCGTGGCGCTGGCCCGCGCCCTGCTGCGCGACCCGCGGGTGCTGCTGCTGGACGAGGCGACCTCGGCGCTGGACGCGCAGAGCGAGGCGGCGGTGCAGGAGGCGCTCGGCCGGCTGCGCGCCGGGCGCACCACGGTGGTGGTGGCGCACCGCCTGTCCACCGTGCGGGACGCCGACCTGGTGGTGGCGATGGCGGACGGCATGGCGGTCGAGCAGGGCACGCACGCGGAACTGATGCGCCGGGATGGCCTGTATGCCCGCCTGGTGCGCACGCAGGCCTTTGCGAGATAGGCCCCGGTGTGCGATGACCGATCGGTCAGCCGGGCGTCGGCCGGCCGCGATCGGGAGTTTGACCTGTGAGCCTGGACGAAGAGACCCTCCCCCAGCACGACCATCCGGCCTCGCCGCCAAGGGCGGAGGAGCAGGCGCCCGACCGCAACCGCCCCGACAAGGGTAATGACAAGCAGGACGAGAAGCAGTCCTCCGCCAAGGACGACAAGGCCAAGGAGAAGAAGCAGGAGAAGCAGCAGGAAGAGAGCGCCAAGAAGGCCTCGCCCTGGGTCAAGATCATCGGCGCCGGGGTCGTGCTGCTCGCGGTGGCCGGCGGCGCGTACTACTACTTCTCCACGCAGGGCACCGAGTCCACCGACGACGCCTACACCGACGGCCGCGCGCTCACGATCTCGCCCAAGGTCGCCGGCTACGTGATCGAGCTGCTGGTGGACGACAACCAGCCGGTCAAGGCCGGCCAGGTGCTCGCCCGCATCGACCCGCGGGACTACGTCGTGGCGCGCGACAACGCGCGCGCCAACCTGATCGTGACCAAGGCGCAGGAGGACTCGGCCAAGCTCAATGCCGAGATCGCCCGCAAGAATTTCCCGGCCCGGCTGTTGCAGGCGCAGGGCCAGCTGCAGCAGGCGCAGGGCCAGCTGTTCCAGGCGCAGACCGACTACAAGCGCCAGCACGCCATCACCCGGGAGGCCACGTCGCAGCAGAGCGTGGACCAGTCCACTGCCGCGTTGCAGCAGGCGCAGGGCCAGGTAGCGGCGGCGCAGGGAGCGGTGCAGCAGGCCGAGCCGGTGCAGCAGAACATCGGCACCGCCGACCAGCAGATCGCCCAGATCGGCGGCCAGGGCAAGCAGGCGCAGATCTCGCTGGAGCAGGCGGAGCTGAACCTCAGCTACACCACGATCACCGCGCCGCAGGACGGCTGGATCACCAAGCGCAACATCGAGGTGGGCAACTACCTCCAGGTCGGCGCCACCATTTTCTCCATCGTGACGCCGCAGGTCTGGGTCACGGCGAACTTCAAGGAAAGCCAGCTGAACCACATGCGGCCGGGCCAGAAGGTCGCGATTGAGGTGGACGCCTACCCGAGCCTCAAGCTCGAAGGCCACGTGGACAGCGTGCAGCTCGGCTCCGGCTCCAAGTTCACCGCCTTCCCGCCGGAGAACGCCACCGGCAACTTCGTCAAGATCGTGCAGCGCGTGCCGGTCAAGCTGGTGATCGACCGCGGCATGGACCCGGCGGTGCCGCTGCCGCTCGGCCTGTCTGTGGTGCCGACCGTGACGCTGAAATAGTCCTCCGTTGAGCGCCACCGCGACTGCCGCGCCGGCTTCGGACGCCCAGTGGAAGCCGCGCGCCAACCCTTGGCTCATCGCGATCGTGGTGACCACGGCGGCGTTCATGGAGATCCTGGACACCACTATCGTCAACGTCAGCCTGCCGCACATCGCAGGCTCGGTGTCTGCCTCGTACGACGACTCGACCTGGGCGCTGACCTCCTACCTGGTGGCCAACGGCATCGTGCTGCCGATCTCGGGATTCATCGGCCGGCTGATCGGGCGCAAGCGCTACTTCCTGATCTGCATCGCCATGTTCACGGTGACCTCCTTCCTGTGCGGCACCAGCACCAGCCTCGGCGAGCTGATCTGCTTCCGCCTGCTGCAAGGCTTCTTCGGCGGCGGGCTGCAGCCGAACCAGCAATCCATCATCCTGGACACGTTCGAGCCGGCGCAGCGAGGCAAGGCGTTCGGCGTGGTGTCGGTGGCGGTGATCTTCGCGCCCATCATCGGCCCGACGCTGGGGGGCTGGATCACCGACAACTACTCCTGGCGCTGGATTTTCTTCATCAACGTGCCGGTGGGGCTGTTCGCGTTCTTCGCGGTGGCCGCCCTGGTGGAGGACCCGCCCTGGGTCAAGCGCGCCCGCGCCAGCATCCTGGACTTCGACTACATCGGGATCAGCCTGATCGCGCTGGGCTTGGGCAGCCTGCAAATCATGCTGGACCGCGGCGAGGACGACGACTGGTTCAGCTCGCCGTTCATCGTCTGCTTCGCCGTCTTGGCAGCCATCGGCATCCTGGGCGCCATCGCCTGGCTGCTGACGTCCAAGAAGCCGGTCGTGAACCTGCGCGTGTTCGCCAACCGCAACTTCGCCGTGGGCTCGGTCATGATCTTCGCCCTCGGCGCCGTGCTCTACTCAGGCGGCGTGCTGATCCCGCAGCTGGCGCAGCAGCGGCTCGGCTACACCGCGACGCTGGCGGGGCTGGTGCTGTCGCCGGGCGGGCTGATCATCCTGGTGATGATCCCGTTCATCATCCGCATCATGCCGCTCGTGCAGACCCGCTACCTGGTGGGCTTGGGCTTCTTCACGCTCGGCTGCGCCTACAGCTACGCCCACAGCGTGACGCCGGACGCCACCTTCAGCAAGCTGGCCTTCATGCGCGCGACGCAGACGCTGGGGCTGGCCTTCCTGTTCGTGCCGACCAGCACCATCAGCTACTCCACGGTGCCGCGGGCGCTGAACAGCGACGCCAGCTCGCTCTACGTCATGCTGCGCAACGTCGCCGGGTCGATCGGCATCTCCCTGGCGACGGCCGGCATCGTCGAGCGCACGCAGGTCCGGCAGTCCTACCTGTCCGACCACCTGACCACCTTCAACCCGGCGTTCATGGACTACCTGGCGCGAACGCAGCACGCCTTGCTCGGCATGGGACGGTCCGCCGGAGAGGCCAGCGCGCAGGCGATGGGGCAGGCGCTGCAGACGCTGAACCAGCAGGCGGCGGTCCTGGCCTACCGGGACGTGTTCGGCTACTGCGCCATCGCCGCGTTCTGCATCGTGCCGTTGATCTTCCTGTTTGAGGCCCGCACCTCGAAAGGGGCCCGGGGGGGAGGCCATTGAGATGAGCGGCACGCAGGATTGGAAGCCGAAGAGCAACCCGTGGCTGATCGCGCTGGTAGTGACGCTGGCGGCGTTCATGGAAATCCTGGACACCACCATCGTCAACGTGGCGCTGCCGCACATCGCCGGCGCCCTGTCCTCGTCCAACGACGAGGCGACCTGGACGCTGACCTCCTACCTGGTGGCCAACGGCATCGTGCTGCCGATCTCGGGCTTCTTCGGCAACCGGCTGGGGCGCAAGCGCTACTTCCTGATCTGCATCGCCATGTTCGGCGTGTTCTCCTTCCTGTGCGGCATTGCCACCAGCCTGCCGCAGCTGATCCTGTTCCGCCTGGCGCAGGGCTTCTTCGGCGGCGGATTGCAGCCGAACCAGCAGGCCATCATCCTCGACACTTTCCCGCCGGAGAAGCGGGGGGCGGCGTTCTCCATCACCGCCGTCGCCACCATCGTGGCGCCGGTGCTGGGGCCGGTGCTGGGCGGCTGGATCACCGACAACTACACATGGCGCTGGATTTTCTTCATCAACATCCCCGTCGCCATGTTCACCTTCTTTGCCGTGGCCGCCCTGGTGGAGGACCCGCCCTGGGTCGCCAGCCAGCCCAAGCGGCAGATCGACGGCATCGGGCTCGGGCTGATCGCGCTGGGCTTGGGCTGCATGCAGGTCGTGATGGACCGCGGCGAGGACGATGACTGGTTCGGCTCCAACTTCATCGTCGGCATGTCCATCGCGGCCGCCGTGGGCATCCTGGGCGCCATCGGCTGGCTGCTGACGACCAAGAAGCCGATCGTCAACCTGCGCGTGATGGGCGACCGCAACTTCGCGCTCGGCTGCTTCTGCACCGCGGCGCTGTTCGGCATCGTGTACTCCTCGGCCGTGCTGATCCCGCAGCTCTCGCAGGAGGTGCTGAACTACAACGCGACCCTGGCCGGCCTGGTGCTGGCGCCCGGGGCGGTGCTGGTGATCTTCGTCATCCCCCTGATCCAGCAGATCATGAAGGTGGTGCCGACCAAGGTGATCATCGCGGGCGGCTTCATGGTGATCGGCAGCGGAATGGTCTATTCGACCCGGCTGTTCCCATCCATTGACTACAACACACTGACCTACATGCGCATGGCGCAGTCGCTCGGCATCGCGCTGCTGTTCGTGCCAATCAGCGTGATCTCGTACGTGACTTTGCCCAAGGAGCTGAACGGCGACGCGGCGGCGCTGTACACCATGTTCCGCAACGTCGCCGGGTCCATCGGCATCAGCCTCTCGACCGCCGAAGTGACGCAGCGGACGCAGATCCGCCAGGCCTACTTGGTCGATCACCTCAATACGTTCGACAAAGGCTACAACCAGACCATCCAGAGCTACCAGCAGACCCTGCTGTCCAGCGGCCATGCCGCGGCCACGACCATGGGCACCGCCACCGGCCAGGTATATCAGATGCTGCGCACGCAGGCGCAGGTGCTGGCCTACTCGGACGTGTTCCTGTTCTGCGCCGTCGCCGCGTTCTGCGTGGTGCCGTTCGCCTTCCTGTTCTCCAACGTCAAGGCGAAAGGCGGCGGCGCGGCGCATTAAGCTCCAGGTAGCGCACCACCTTGCCGTCCGGGTGCTGCGCCTGCCCGACCTCCTCGAACCCGAGGGCGGCGTGGAACGCGTCCGAGCCAGGGTTGGGCGGCGCGCGATCTACCTCGCAGCACACGGGAGCGTCGCCGGCTGCATCGATCAGCCCGGCGTACAGCGCCCGGCCATGGCCCCGGCGCTGCATGGCGGGAGCCACGACCACACGGTCGATGTAGCCGAAGCGGGGGCGGCGGGCGCGAAACCAGAGGAAGTTCGGGCTGTCGTAGGCGGCATGCTGGTCAAAGGCGAGCAGGAAGCCTGCCCGGCCCGAGTCTACCAGGCCCACGTGCAGCGCTGCCGCCAGCATTGCGTCCAGCTTGGCGGGCGAGAGCCAGGAGGTGGCGGCTGCGTGGGCGTTGTTCAGCGCCAGGATGGCGGGCACGTCCACGGCCGCAATCAGGACCCGGCCGTCACCAGGTTGCGGATGCCGGCGAAGATGCCCGCCGGCAGCGCGCCCTTGGCCACCAGGTCCTGCGGGGTCGCGTAGGGGCGGTGGTCCACGATCTGCTGCGCCCGCACCGGGCCGACGTTGGGCAGGATGTGCGCCATGTCGGCCGCCGGCGCCGTGTTCACGTTGACCAGCGCCACCAGCTTCTCGATGTCGGCGTACACGGTGGCCGGCACCGCCTTGCGGTCCACCAGCTGCTGCTTCTCGGTGTAGGGACGGTTGGCCACGATCGCCTTGGCGCGCACCGGGCCCACGCCGGGCAGCGCGTCGAGCGTCTTCTCGTCGGCCGAGTTGACGTCGATCAGCGCGGGCCCGGCCGGGACGGAGGTAGCGGGGTGGCGGTTGATCGGGGCGCTTTGCCGCGTGAGGGGCACGACCCCGGCTGACGGCTGCTGCGCCGCGGCAGGGCCGGGCAGGGCCAGCGCCCAGGCCAGGGCGGCGATGATCCAGAGCTTCATGATGGTCCCTTTCATTTCTTAAACTGGCATGAACTGCCGGATCAGGGCCAGCGGACCTCGGGCGGCAGGCTCATCAAGATGGCCTCCACGTTGCCGCCGGTGCGCAGGCCGAACAGCGTGCCGCGGTCGTGCAGCAGGTTGAACTCCACGTAGCGGCCGCGGCGGACCAGCTGGTGGTCGCGCTCCGCCGGCGTCCATGGTTCGTCCATGCGGCGGCGGACGATGGCGGGGTAGGCCGCGAGGAAGGCGCTGCCCACGTCTCGGGTGAAGGCGAAGTCGTCCTCGGCGCCGCGGCGGTCCAGGTGGTCGTAGAAGATGCCGCCCAGGCCGCGCGGCTCGTTGCGGTGGGGCAGGTGGAAGTAGCGGTCGCACCAGGCCTTGAACTCGGGGTAGTATGCCGGGTCATGCCGGTTGCAGGCGTCCTGGAAGGCGGCGTGGAAGGCGGCGGCGTCCTGCTGCGCCTCGGCCGAGTCCGGGCGCATGGGCGTGATGTCGCCGCCGCCGCCGAACCAGCCGCGGGTGGTGACGATCATGCGGGTGTTCATGTGCGCGGCCGGCACGCGCGGGCTTTGCGGGTGCGCCACCACGCTGATGCCCCCCGCCCAGAACCGCGGGTCCTCTGCCGCCCCCGGGATGGAGCTGCGGAACTCCGGGCTGAACTCGCCGGACACGGTGGAGACGTTGACGCCGACCTTCTCGAACACCCGGCCGTGCATCAGCCCGATGGTGCCGCCGCCCTCCAGCTCGGGCCGGCTCCAGGGCGAGCGGGCGAAGCGGCCGGGGGGGCGCTCCCGCAGCACGCCGCCCGCGTCCTCGATGGCCTCGAACGCCTCGCACAGCCGGTCCCGCAGGGCAGCGAACCATTCGGCGGCGCGGGCGCGCAGGGCGGCATGGCCGGGCGATTGCAACATGGGAAACACATCCAAGATAGGTTGCAGCAGCACACGCCGTGTTGCAGGGGCAGCCCACGTCCCTTAGAACGGCGGCGCCGCGCTTGAGAAGGGTCGTCACGCCATGTCCACCACATCGCCCGCCGGGATGCGCGACACGCTTGGCCATGTCGGCGAGACCCAGGTCGGCAAACGCGACTTCCTCAAGCTGGTTGCAGGCGCCGGCGCCGTCGTGGGCCTCGGCGCCATCGTGTGGCCGTTCATTGACAGCATGAACCCGGCGGGCGACGTGCTGGCGCTGTCCGCCGTCGAGGTGGACCTGGCCAGCATCAGCGAGGGCATGGGCATCACCGCCGTCTGGCGCGGCAAGCCGATCTTCCTGCGCCACCGCACGGCCGAGGAGGTCAAGACGGTCGAGGCGGTGCCGCTGAACGCGCTAATCGAGCCGGCTTCCGACCAATCCCGCATCAAGGACGGCCATGCCCAGTGGATCGTGCTGATCGGCATCTGCACGCACCTCGGCTGCGTGCCGCTGGGCAACAAGCCGACCGACCCGCGCGGCGAGTATGGCGGCTGGTTCTGCCCCTGCCACGGCAGCCAGTACGACGTGTCCGGCCGGGTGCGGCACGGGCCGGCGCCGGCGAACCTGGCGCTACCGCCCTACGCGTTCCTGAGCGACACCAAAGTGAAGATTGGCTGAGGGAGAGAGACCATGGCCGGATTGCACAAGAGCGACGTCCAAAACCCCGTCCTGAACTGGATCGATACCCGCCTGCCGCTCATCACGATGATGCAGAAGGAGTACGGCACGTTCCCGACGCCGAAGAACTTCAACTACTTCTGGAACTTCGGCGCGCTGGCGATGATCACGCTGGCAATCATGATCGCCTCCGGCGTGTTCCTGGCGATGAACTACACCGCCAACACCACCATGGCGTTCGACAGCGTCGAGCGCATCATGCGGGACGTGAACTACGGCTGGCTGCTGCGCTACGTGCACGCCAACGGCGCCTCGATGTTCTTCATCGTGGTCTATATTCATATTTTCCGCGCGTTGTACTACGGCTCCTACAAGGCGCCGCGCGAGCTGCTGTTCATGCTGGGCGTGGTCATCCTGCTGCTGATGATGGCCACCGCGTTCATGGGCTACGTGCTGCCCTGGGGCCAGATGAGCTACTG
>CAXTJU010000114.1:0-9303 GCA_964244655.1 uncultured Acetobacteraceae bacterium
TGCGCCGCATCACCGACCCCTACCTGCGCGAGCGCCTGGCCGACCTGGAGGACCTCGCCGGCCGGCTGCTGCAAGCGCTTGATGGCGGGGCCGTGCCCGGGCCGGTGGCGCCCGGCACCATCCTGGTGGTCCGCCGGCTCGGCCCGGCCCAGCTGCTGCAATGGCACGCGAGCGGCATCGCCGGGATCGCCATCGAGGAGGCGAGCCCCTCCGGCCACGCCGCCATCCTGGCGCGCGCGCTCGGCCTGCCCATGGTGGGCGGGGTGCGCGGCCTGCTGGACGCCGTGGGGCCGGGGGACGAGGCGGTGCTGGACGCGGACGAGGGCCAGCTCATCCTGCGGCCGGATGCCGAGGTGCGCACCAGCTACGACCGCGCTATCGAGGGCCGGGCCGCCCGCCGGGCCGGCTACGGCGCCCTGCGGCGGCAGCCCAGCGTCACCGCGGACGGCACGGCGTTCAGCCTGATGCTGAACGTGGGCCTGGCGCTCGAGCTGGACCAGCTGGACGCGGTGGGGGCGGACGGCATCGGCCTGTTCCGCACCGAGATCGCCATGCTGGCCCGCGGCGCGGTGGCGGACACGGCGGAGCAGACGGCGCTCTATGCCCGCGTGCTGGACGCCGCCGGGGACCGCCCCGTGCTGTTCCGCACCCTGGACCTGGGCGGCGACAAGATGCTGCCGGACGCGCCGGCGCACGAGGAGGAGAACCCGGCCATGGGCTGGCGCTCCCTGCGCGTGGCGCTGGACCGCCCGGCGCTGCTGCGCCGCCAGGTGCGGGCGCTGCTGCTGGCGGCGGGGGGGCGGCCGCTGTCCGTCATGTTCCCCATGGTGGCGACGGTGGCGGAGTTCCGCGCCGCCCGCGGCCTGCTGTACGCGGAGGCGGCCCGGGTGCGGCCCGCGCCCAGCCGCCTGCGCATCGGCACCATGCTGGAGGTGCCCTCCCTGCTGTGGCAGCTGCCGGCGCTGCTCAAGGACTGCCAGTTCATCTCCATCGGCTCCAACGACCTCATGCAGTTCCTGTTCGCCGCCGACCGCGGCAGCCCGGCGCTGGCGGGCCGCTACGACCTGCTTTCGCCGCCCGTGCTGGACATCCTGGACCACGTGCGCGGCTGCACCCAGGCGGCGCAGGTGTCGCTCTCCGTCTGCGGCGAGGCGGCGTCCCGCCCGCTGGAGGCGCTGACGCTGGCAGCCCTCGGCATCACCGCGCTGTCCATGCCGGCGTCCGGGCTGCTGGGCGCCAAGGCGTTCCTGCGCTCGGCCCGGCTGGACGCGTTCCGTCCCGTGCTGCATTCGCTGCGCGCCAACGCCTCGGGAGAGGCCAGCCTGCGCGAGCCGATCGCCGCCTGGGCGCGGGAGCACGGGTTGGAGGCGTAGGCGGTTTTTTGCAGTCCGATACCGAAAGGTTTACAGCCTGGCCGCAGGATTCACCCGGCATCCGGAGGCGTGCGTGCTGCCAGCCAACCCCCTCGCCGGCGCCGCGGCGTGATGTCCTACCTCGATCCCGAAGGACTTGTACCCAGCGAGGGAGCCGCCCGGGTCGGGGCGGAGCTGCGCCTGGTCCGCCAGCGCCTGGGCTGGACGCTGGAGGAACTGGCCGCCGGGCTGCGCATCCGCCAGCCCTACCTCCAGGCGATCGAGGAGGGGCGGCTGTCCGCGCTGCCCGGCAACGCCTACGCCATGGGCTTCGTGCGGACCTACGCCACCGCGCTCGGCCTGGACGCGGCCGAGATGTCCCGCCGCTTCCGGGCGGAGGCGCAGGAGGTCAACCAGAAGACCCGCCTGGCCTTCCCCATGCCGGTGCCGCAGCGCGGCGTGCCGGCCGGCGCGGTGGTGCTGCTGGGCCTGGTGATCGCCGCGGGCACCTATGCCGCCTGGTACCGCTATTCCGGCAACGACGGCGCGCGCGTGGTGCAGGAGGCGTCCGCGCCGCCGGAGCGCCTGGCCGCCATGCTGCCGCCGCCGGCGCAATCGCCGCAGGTCGCCTCCATCCTGCCCTCCGCGCCGCCCGCCAGCCCAGCCCAGCCGCCGGCCGCCCCGACCCCGGCTCCGACTCCGGCCTTGGCGCCATCCTTGCCGCCCGCCTTGATTCCCCCGGCCCTGGTGGCACCCCCCCCGGCCGTCGTCGCAGCTCCGCCCCCGCTGCCGGCCGCCCCGCCGGCCACGTCGCGGGTGATGCTGCGCGCCAACGCGGGCGGCTGGGTGCAGGTGCGCCAGGCGGAGGGGCAGGTGCTGCTCAACCGGGTGCTGCGCACGGGGGAGAGCTGGCCGGTGCCGGTGCGCCCGCAGCTGCTGCTGACGACCAGCAACGCCGGCGGCCTGCAGCTGCTGGTGGACGGGGCCGCCATGCCCTCGCTCGGCGCGCCGGGCGCGCTGCGGCGGGACGTGCCGCTGGACCCGGCGATGGCCAAGGCGGGGCTCAAGCTGGCCAAGCCGAACTCGACGCCGGGTGCGGCCGCGCAGTAGAATGCCGGCACGGTTACGGAGCCCGCCCCGATGAACTACCGCTCATACCAGCAGATCGACCGCCGCAAGTCCCGCCTGATCCATGTCGGCCGCGTGCCGGTGGGCGGCGACTCGCCGGTGACGGTGCAGACCATGACCAACACGCTGACCACGGACGTGGCGGCAACGGTGGCGCAAATCCGCAAGTCGGAGAAGGCGGGCGTCGATATCGTTCGGGTGTCCTGCCCCGACCAGGAGAGCGCGCTGGCGCTGCGCGAGATCGTGGCGCAGGTCGAGGTGCCGATCGTGGCGGACATCCATTTCCACTACAAGCGCGCCATCGAGGCGGCGCAGAGCGGCGCGGCCTGCCTGCGCATCAACCCGGGCAATATTGGCAGCGCCGAGCGGGTGCGCGAGGTGATCCGCGCCGCCAAGGACCACGGCTGCTCCATGCGCATCGGCGTGAACGCCGGCAGCCTGGAGCGCCACCTGCTGGAGAAATACGGCGAGCCGAACCCGGAGGCGCTGGTCGAGAGCGCGCTGGAGCACGCCAAGATTTTGCAGGACAACGATTTCCACGAGTTCAAGATCAGCGTGAAGGCGTCCGACGTGTTCCTGGCGGTCGCCGCCTACCAGCAGCTGGCCGAGGTGTGCGACCACCCGTTGCACATCGGCATCACCGAAGCCGGGTCCAAGCGGGCGGGCACGGTGAAGAGCTCCATCGGGCTGGGCTCGCTGCTGTGGGCCGGCATCGGCGACACCCTGCGCGTGTCGCTCTCGGCCGAGCCGGAGGAGGAGGTCTATGTCGGCTGGGACATCCTGAAGTCGCTCGGCGTGCGGCACCGGGGGGTGAAGATCATCTCCTGCCCGAGCTGCGCGCGGCAGGGCTTCAACGTGATCCAGACCGTGAGCACGCTGGAGGAGCGGCTGGCGCACATCGAGACGCCGATCACGCTGTCCATCATCGGCTGCGTGGTGAACGGTCCGGGCGAGGCGCTGATGACCGACCTCGGCGTCACCGGCGGCGGCGAGGGCAAGCACATGGTGTACGCCGCCGGGCGGCAGGACCACCGGATGAACGCGGAGGGCATGGTGGACCACATCGTGGACCTGGTGGAGGCGAAGGTGGCCGAGCTGAAGGCGGCGGCCCCCGTGAAGGTGGCGGCGGAGTGAGCGCGCCGCGGATCGACATCTCCCACATCACGTCGCCGCACGACCCGATGACGGCGGAGGAGCGGGAGGCGGTGCGGGCGGAGATACGTGAGTCGCACGAGGCGCTCGCCATGATCGTGGCCCGGGACGGCAATGCCATCGATGAGTGGAACGAGGCGTTTGAGGAAACCCCAGGGCAACCGTCAGCCGTCGATGCAGCATGACGTGTTCCGCAACGACAATGCCCGCAGCCGCCTAACCCAGCCATTCCTGGTCAACTTGCAGGCTGACGGCGTCGATGGGCCGCTATGTCTGGCTTGCCCGCTTTTCGCGCCTGGCACGCTCAAAAGCAGCAAGACCGTCATTCCGATCACGTTTGAGGGAAAGACCTACTTGCTCGCGCTGGTCTTGATGAAGGCCGTGGACAGGCGCTCGCTTCGCCGTCCCGCAGGCTCCATCGCTGCCTGTCGCGAGGACATCCTGCGCGCGCTCGACTGGCTATTCACCGGCCTCTGACGCACCAGCCTCGTAGATCACCTGGCCAACGGCCGCCCCCCGCATGGCCACGACCCGGCGGACGAACCTCGCAACGTCGGGCACAGCGTATTCCACCGTCAGCTCCACCACGCACGCCGCCGGCGCCGCCCTCCTGCGGCGGCTGGCGTAGTCGTAATCGGCGATCGGCTGGAACGTGCCCCGGCCGCGCGGGGCGGGGCCGAGGTTGAACGTGGCGCCGCTGTTGATCGGGCTCAGCGTCACCAGCGGCCGGTAGGCCGCCGTCAGCGCCGCGGCGTCGATCTCCAGCACGTCATGCTCGGCCGCCCGGTACTCCCGGCCGTCCAGCAGCTTCAGCAGGCGTTGCCGCGCCAGCCAGAAGAACACCTTGCCGTTCAGCAGCCGGTACCAGTCCGCCGGGGCCATGCCGTCCTGCAGGCAGCGGCGCAGGGCGGCGTCGCTCATCGGCTTCTGGTCCCGCACCAGGGCCGCGCCATGCGCCGGGTGGCGCAGCCAGGCGCCGGCGGGCCGGTGCGCCGCCTCGATCGCCGCCCGCTCGCCGGTCGGGACCTCGAACAGGTCCAGCAGCGCGGCGGTGCTGCGCAGCCCGTGCCGCTGGATGCCCGGCCAGCTGCCGCGCTCCGCCATGTGGTAGAGCGTCGGGCAATGGCGGAGCAGCTCCGCCCATTCGTCTTCTGTCACGCGCCAGCCTCATCGATTTGGCCTCATGGGTCCAGCAACCCAGCATCTGGCTTGCGCCGCGCCGTGCGACCGGCGATGACACGCCTCCGTCCAACCTCCATCTCCGGACCATCATGGCTGCCCTCCAACCGCCCCGCGGCACGCACGACCTGATCGGCGAGGACCAGCGCCGCCACGCCCGGGTGGTGGACGCGGCCCGCGGCACCGCCGCGCTGTACGGCTTCGACGAGTGGGCCACGCCCGTCTTTGAGGACACCGCCGTGTTCTCCCGCACCCTCGGCGACACCTCCGACGTGGTGACCAAGGAGATGTACAGCTTCGCCGACCGCGGCGGCGACAGCCTCACCCTGCGCCCGGAAGGCACCGCCGGCATCTGCCGCGCCCTGGTCAGCAACGGGCTGACCCAGGCGCTGCCGCAGAAGGTGTTCTACGCCGGGCCGATGTTCCGCTACGAGCGGCCGCAGAAGGGCCGCACCCGCCAGTTCCACCAGGTCGGCATCGAGCTGATCGGCCCCGCCGAGCCGCTGGCGGATGCCGAGGCGATCGCCTGCGGCTGGGCCATCCTGACCCGGCTCGGCATCGCCGACGGGATCGTGCTGGAGGTCAACACCCTGGGCGACCGCCCGAGCCGGGACGCCTACCGCGCCGCGCTGGTGACGTATTTCACCGCCCACCGCGACGCGCTCTCCGCCGAGAGCCGCGACCGGCTGGAACGCAACCCGCTGCGCATCCTGGACAGCAAGGACGCCGGCGACCGCGCCGTGGTGGCCGACGCGCCGGCCATCGCCGCCCACCTGACGGCCGAGGCCGGGCAGTTCTACGCGGCGCTGCTCGCCGGCATCGAGCGGTTCGGCGTGCCGTTCCGCGAGAACCCGCGCATCGTCCGCGGGCTCGACTACTACAACCACACCGCGTTCGAGTTCGTGACCGACCGGCTGGGCGCGCAGGGCACGGTGATGGCGGGGGGGCGCTACGACGGGCTGGTGGAGCAGATGGGCGGCCCGCCCACGCCGGCCGTCGGCTGGGCCGCCGGCATCGAGCGGCTGGCCATGCTGCTGGGCGAGGCGGCGACGCCGCCGGGTCCGGTCGCGGTGATCCCGGTGGGCGAGGACGCCGAGGCCCCGGCGATGGCGCTGCTGCAAGCGCTGCGGCAGGCCGGCATCCGGGCGGAGATGGCCTACCGCGGCAACCTGAAGCGCCGGATGGAGCGCGCCAACCGCATCGGCGCCCGCGCCGCGGTCATCCTGGGCGCGGAGGAGGCGGCCCGCGGCGTGGCGCAGCTCAAGCGGCTGGACACGGGCGCGCAGGAGGAGGTGGCGCTGCACAGCCTCGCCGCCCGCTTGCGGTGACTCCGCTCGACGTGAAGCTGGACCGGGTGGTGGACCGGGCGGACGAGCTGCGGTCCCAGCTCAGCGCCGGGCTGTCCGGCGACGCCTTCGCCCGCTCCTCCCGCGAGCTGTCCGAGCTGGAGCCGGTGGTGGCCCGCATCGGCGACCTGCGGGCGGCGGAGCAGGCGGCGCGGGAGGCGGAGGCGCTGCTAGCGGACCCCGAGATGAAGGACCTGGCGGAGGCGGAGCTGGACGGGCTGCGCCACAGCCTGCCCGGCCTGCAACGCGAGATCCGCCTGGCGCTGCTGCCGAAGGACTTGGCCGACGAGCGCAGCGCCATCCTGGAGGTGCGCCCGGCGGCCGGCGGCGACGAGGCGGGGCTGTTCGCCGCCGAGCTGTTCGGCATGTACCAGCGCTACGCCGCCGCCCAGGGCTGGCGCGTCGAGGTGCTGGACTACGCGGACACCGAATTGGGCGGGCTGAAGGAGGGCGTCGCCGAGATCAGCGGGCGCGGCGTGTTCGCCCGGCTGAAGTACGAGTCCGGCGTGCACCGGGTGCAGCGCGTGCCCGCCACCGAGAGCCAGGGCCGCATCCACACCTCCACCGTGACGGTTGCGGTGCTGCCGGAGGCGGAGGAGGTGGACGTGCAGGTGAACGACGGCGACCTGCGCATCGACACCTACCGCGCGTCCGGCGCCGGCGGGCAGCACATCAACAAGACGGACAGCGCCGTGCGCATCACCCACCTGCCGACCGGCGTGGTGGTGGCGATGCAGGAGGAACGCTCCCAGCACAAGAACCGCGCCAAGGCGATGAAGGTGCTGCGCGCCCGGCTGTACGAGCTGCAGCGCTCCTCCCTGGCCGCGGCAAGGGGCGCCGACCGCAAGGCGCAGGTGGGCACCGGGGACCGCTCCGAGCGCATCCGCACCTACAACTTCCCGCAGGGCCGCGTGTCCGACCACCGCATCAACCTTACGCTGCACAAGATCGACCGGGTGATGCTGGGCGAGCTGGACGAGATCGTGGACGCGCTGACCGCGGAGGACCAGGCCGCCCGGCTCGCGGCAGACGATTGAGCATGGGCGATTGAGCTTAGGTGGCCGCCTGGCCGCCGCGACCGCCACGCTGGCCGCGGCGGGCCTTGACCGTCCCCGGCGGGAGGCGCGGCTGCTGCTGTGCCACGCCACCGGGCTGGATGCGGCCGGCCTGCTGCGCGAGCTGCATGCCGACCATCCGGCGCCGGAGTTCGAGGCGCTGGTGGCGCGCCGGGCCCTGCGGGAGCCGCTGGCGCTGATCACGGGGCGGCAGCCGTTCTGGAGCTTCGACGTCGCCGTGTCCGCCGACACGCTGATCCCGCGCGCCGATTCCGAGACCCTGGTGGAGGCGGCGCTGGAGGCGTTCCCCGGCCGCGACGCCCGGCGGGTGCTGGACCTCGGCACCGGCACCGGCTGCCTGCTGCTGGCCGTGCTCACCGAGTTCCCGGCCGCGTTCGGCGTGGGGGTGGACTGGTCCGCCGCCGCCGCCGCGCTGGCCCGGCGCAATGCGTGGGACCTGCGGCTGGACGGCCGTGCGGCCATGGCCTGCGGCTACTGGGCGACGGCGCTGCAGGCCCGGTTCGACCTGGTGCTCAGCAACCCGCCCTACATCGAGACGGCCGCCATCGCCGGGCTGATGCCGGAGGTGTCGCACTACGAGCCGGCGCTGGCGCTGGATGGCGGCGCGGACGGGTTGGACGCCTACCGCAGCCTGATGCAGGCGCTGCCGGGCTTGCTGACGCCGGGCGGCGTCGCCATCCTGGAGATCGGCGCCGGGCAGGCGGAGGCGATCTGCGCCCTGGCCCGCGCGGCAGGGCTGCGCCCCGGCCCAG
This sequence comes from uncultured Acetobacteraceae bacterium, assembly GCA_964244655.1. Lineage (GTDB taxonomy): Bacteria > Pseudomonadota > Alphaproteobacteria > Acetobacterales > Acetobacteraceae > LMUY01. The sequence continues at coordinate 7,986 of CAXTJU010000114.1, forward strand.
CGCGGCCGGACCTGGCGGGGGTGGAGCGGGCCTTGCCGGTCCGCCTGTCCCGCAAGAAATCGTTTGGCGAACCCGGCCACCGCCGGTAGGGTCCTGCCCCAGCGAGGACGCACGGCCGGGCAGCCCATGGGGCAGCCGGCCTGCCACGGGCGACCGGCCCACCTCGGCCCCAACGGGACGACGCTGACCAAGCCCGCCCGCGATCGAAACCTGAGAGAGCTTCAGAGCAGAATGAACATCAAACGCATGCGTGGCCGCAACAACCGCGGGCCTGGTGGCGGTGGCGGCGGCGGCGGCCCGCCCCGGCACCAGAGCGGCAACGTCCCGCTCAACCGCAACCACGTGTTCGACAGCAACGGCCCGGACCTGCGCATCCGCGGCACGGCGCAGCAGCTGTTCGAGAAATACCTCCAGCTGGGCCGCGACGCGTCCAGCAGCGGCGACCGGGTGATGGCCGAGGGCTACTTCCAGCACGCCGAGCACTATTTCCGCATCATCAACGCCATCAACCAGGCGCAGCAGCTGCAGCCGCAGCACGGCCAGCCCAACGGGCAGGTCCCGCAGGCCACCCACCCCGCGCAGCACAACGGCCCCCGCCGCGACGAGCCGGAGGAGGAGGACGAGGACCAGCCGGACCTGGAGCGCGAGCTGCGGTCGGAGCAGCCGTCCAGCGAGCCGCGCGACATCCCGATCGCTCAGCCGGAGGGCTGAGCGCCAGGGCGAAGCCGCGCGGCCAGCGCCGGGTCGGTGATTAGGCCGAGCCGCAGGAACAGGTCGATCAGCACCAGGCTGACGTTGAACTTGAAGTCGTCGGTGTCCCGCACGGCGGCGAGCGCCCGCGCGATCGGCCACAGCTCGAACCCGCTGACCTCGCCGTCCACCGGGCGGGGCAGGGTGTCCTCCGGCAGCAGCAGGTCGTAGCAGTGCAGCCGGTCGCGCCGCAGCCCTTCCGGCCGCTCCATGGTGTAGGCGATGACGCCGTGATGGACGGCTTGCGACACGAGCGAGCAGGACAGGCCGGCTTCCTCGCCTGCTTCCTTCATCAGCGTCTCGTCCGGCCCCAGCCCGGCCGGCACGCCGCCGCCCACCATGTTGTCGAGCTTGCCCGGGTCCAGCTTCTTGTCCATTGCCCGGCGAGCGACCCAGACGTGCCACCCGTCCGGGCGCTGCACCAGGCCGTTCAGGTGCACGCCGACCGCCTCCAGCCCCAGCACCGGCATCGCCCCGCGGTCGATCGTGCCCAGGGCGGGGCCACCCGGTGCGGCGCGCACGTCGAACGCCTCGTCCCGCCAGCGGCACAGCCCGGCGTCGGCCAGGG
>CAXTJU010000115.1:0-9237 GCA_964244655.1 uncultured Acetobacteraceae bacterium
CACCCGATATCTTCAAACTAAACCCGCGTCACCTCATCCCGGGACCAAACACCTAATCGAGCCACGACCATTCGAGTTGAGTTGAATGCAGCCCTCATTCGACCTATCGAAACCTCTATGCAAGGTTATGAAGTAACACGCGCGCTGCCGTCATGCATGTTCCCAGATCAAGTCCGGGAATGACGGAGAACGGGTCCAAAACGAACAATGCGTCCCCGCTAAAGATCACAGGCCCAAGACTTCGACCCAACGCCAAGGCTTAGCTCAGTCCTCAGCCTCCGGCGTCAGCGTCGGGACCACCTCGGCGGCATGGCGATGCGTCTCGGCCTGCTGTTCCAGCGACTTGGGGAACCGGGTGCGCTTGGCCTGCACCAGGATCTGCTTGGCCTTGCCCTCGTGCCAGGCCTGCACGGCGGCCAGCGCCGCGATCCAGCCGCGCTCGAACTCGGTCATGGCCCCATGCTGCGGAAGTCGAGGCCGATGTCCAACACAGGCGCGCTGTGGGTCAGCCAGCCGACGGAGATCAGGTCCACGCCGGAGGCGGCGATCTCGGGGGCGGTCTGCGGGGTGATGCGGCCAGAGGCCTCGGTGACGGCGCGGCCCGCCACCATGGCCACGGCGTGGCGCAGCGTGGCGGCGTCCATGTTGTCGAGCAGCACGGCGTCCACGCCGACGGACAACGCCTCCTCCAGCTGCGCCAGCGTGTCCACCTCCAGCTCGATCTTGACCAGGTGGCCGACATGGGCGCGGGCGCGGGACAGGGCGGTGCGGACGTCGCCGGCGATGGCGACGTGGTTGTCCTTGATGAGCACGGCGTCGTCCAGGCCGAAGCGGTGGTTGGCGCCGCCGCCAGCGCGCACGGCGTACTTCTCCACCGCCCGCAGGCCCGGCGTGGTCTTGCGGGTGCAGGTGACGCGGGTGTGGCTGCCGGCCAGGGCATCGACGATGGACCGGGTGACGGTGGCGATGCCGCTGAGGTGGCACAGGTAGTTCAGCGCCACCCGCTCCGCCGTCAGGATGCCGGCGGCCGGGCCGCGCACCACGGCGAGGGTGTCGCCAGGCGCCAGCCGGCTGCCGTCCGGGCGCTGCACCTCCAGCGTGATGCCGGGGTCCAGCAGGCGGAAGGCGAGGGCGGCCAGGTCCAGCCCCGCCACCGTGCCGGGCTGGCGCGCCACCAGGGCGGTGGTGGCCAGCAGGCCGGGCGGCACGACGGCGTCGGTCGTCAGGTCCCCGGCGCGGCCGAGGTCCTCCTGCAGGGCGGCGCGCAGCATCGGCTCCAGCATGACGGCCGGCAGGGGGCGGAGCGGCACCGGGTCAGGCGCTCCGGGCCAGGTCGGGCGCGGCCAGGGCGTGGGGTAGGGCGCGGGCCTGGGCCAGCGCGCCGTCCAGCGTCAGCAGCGGCATGTCCAGCGGGCTGGCGGCGTCGCCGTCGGTGCGCCAGTGGCTGCCGACGCGGCCGGGGCGGCGCAGGGCGGCGACGGCCACCAGCAGGCCGACCAGCGCCGGGTCGGAGGTGGCGGCCATCGGCAACAGCGAGTGCACCGCCGCGGTCAGGCTGGGCTCGTCGCGCAGCACGCCGAGGTGGCGGGAGACGACCAGGCGGGTCGCCGCGGCGTCCGGCGCAGGGGGCAGGGCGGCCAGCACGGCGGGCACGGACTGCGCCGGGGTGGCGGCGATGTCGTCGGCCACGAAGCGGGCGCAGGCGGCGGCTTCCAGCAGGGAGTTGCTGGCCAGCCGGTTGGCGCCGTGCAGCCCGGTGCAGGAGGCCTCGCCGCAGGCCCACAGGCCGGGCAGGGTGCTGCGGCCGTGCGCGTCCACCGCGATGCCGCCCATGTGGTAGTGCGCCGCCGGGCGGACCGGGATGGGCTGGGCCGCCGGGTCGATGCCGGCGGCGCGGCAGGTGGCGTCGATGCCGGGGAAGTGGCCGGCGAACCCGGCGATGCCCGTCGCGTCCAGCCGCACGCTGCCGCCGGCGGCCAGCACGCGCCACACCTCGCGGGAGACCACGTCGCGCGGCTCCAGGTCGCCGCGGGCGAAGCCGGCCATCACGGGGGCGCCGTCGCCGTCGATCAGGGTGCCGCCCTCGCCGCGCACCGCCTCGCTGACCAGCGGCATCGGGTCGCGGCCGATGTCGAGCGCGGTGGGGTGGAACTGCACGAACTCCATGCCGCGCAGCGCAGCGCCGGCGAGCGCCGCCATGGCGAGGCCGGCGCCCCATGCGCCCACGGGGTTGGTGGTGTGGCGGAACAGGCCGCCGACGCCGCCGGTGGCGATCACCACGCGGGAGGCGGACAGGCGTAGCGGCGCGCCGTCACGCTGGGCCAGCACGCCGCAGACGCGGCCGTCGGCCACCAGCAGGCGGCGGGCAGCGACACCCTCCAGCACGGTGATGGAGGGCGTGGCGGCCACGGCGACGGCGAGGGCGCGCACGATCTCGCGGCCTGTGCCGTCGCCCAGGGCGTGGACGATGCGGCGGCGGCTGTGCGCGGCTTCCAGGCCGAGCTGCAAGCCGCCGTCGGCGTCACGGTCGAAGCGGACGCCGTAGTGGGCGAGCACGCGGATCACGTCGGGGCCGGCCTCGACGATGCGGCGGGCGGCGGCCGGGTCGCACAGGCCGGCGCCGGCGGCCAGGGTGTCGGCCAGCTGCAACTCGGTGTCGTCGTCCGCGCCCACGGCGGCGGCGATGCCGCCCTGCGCCCAGGCGCTGGAGGACAGCGCGCCGAGCGGCCCGGCGGTCAGCAGGGTGACGGGCTGGGGGGCGAGGTGCAGCGCCGTCAACATGCCGGCCAGGCCGGCGCCGACGATCACCACGGGGTCCTGATGGGTCATATCGCGAGCATCCTTTCGACTGACAGGCGCGCCCGGCCGGCGATGGCCGGGTCGATGGTGACTTCTTCCGTCATGGTCTCCAGCGCGTGCCGGATGTTGGACAGGGTGATGCGCTTCATGTGCGGGCACAGGTTGCAGGGGCGGATGAAGTCCACCTCCGGGTGGCGCACCGCCAGGTTGTCGCTCATGGAGCATTCCGTCACGAGCACGATCTGCTTGGGGGCGTGGGCCTGCACGTAGTCCTCCATCATGGCGGTGGAGCCGGACAGGTCGGCCTCCGCCACCACGTCGGGCGGGCATTCCGGGTGGGTGAACACGGTGATGCCGGGGTGCTGCTCGCGCAGGCCGCGGATCTCGCCCGGGGTGAAGCGCTGGTGCACCTCGCAGTGGCCGGCCCAGCTGATGATCTCGACGCCAGTCTCGCGGGCAATGTTCTGCGCCAGGTACTCGTCGGGGATCATGATGACGCGGGGCACGCCGAGGCTCTCCACCACGCGGCGGGCGTTGCCGGAGGTGCAGCAGATGTCGCTCTCCGCCTTCACCGCGGCCGAGGTGTTGACGTAGGTGACCACGGGCACGCCGGGGTGGCGCAGCCTGAGCGCGCGCACGTCCGCCGCGGTGATGGATTCCGCCAGCGAGCAGCCGGCCCGGGCGTCGGGGATCAGCACGGTGCGGCTGGGGTTCAGCAGCTTGGCGGTTTCGGCCATGAAGTGGACGCCGGCCAGCACGATCACGTCCGCGTCCACGTCGATGGCGCGGCGGGCCAGGGCGAGGCTGTCGCCCACGATGTCGGCGACGCAGTGGAAGATCTCGGGCGTCTGGTAGTTGTGCGCCAGGATCACCGCGCGGCGCTCGCGCTTGAGGCGCAGGATGGCGTCCACGTCATCGGCGAAGAACGGCCACTCCATGGGCGGCACGACCCGGCGGACGCGGTCGTACAGCGGGGCAGTGCGTTCGAGGACAGCGGCTTCGACCATGGACCACCTATAAACTCTGATAGAGTATATGTCGGCTGGCAAGCGGCTTTTCCTCAAGACGCTTTCCCAGGCGTTATACTAGCACTGAGTATTATGGAGTCAAGCGCGAAATGACGGGGCGGTCACGATCCCCTGGTTACGGTCCCCTGGCGAGCGGCAGCTTGGTGCCGGCGGCGGCGCGCTCCAGCACCACCTCGCGGCGGAAGCGGAACAGCTTGGCCGGGCGGCCGCCGGTGTCCATCGCCGCCTCGCCGGTTTCCTCCACCAGGGCCTGCTGCTCGATCAGGCGGCGGAAGTTGGGCTTGTGCAGCAGCTGCCCGGCGAGCGCCTCCACGGCGCGCTGCAGCTGCAGCAGGGTGAAGGCGTCCGGCATCAGCTCGAACACCACGGGACGGTACTTGATCTTGGCCCGCAGCCGGGCGATGCCGGTGGCCAGGATGCGGCGGTGGTCATGCACCATGCGCTGGCCGGGCAGGGGGTTGGCGCACGCGCCGCGGCGCACGTCGCCGGCCTCCGCCACCAGCCCGGCCTCGTGCAGCAGCTCGTAGCGTTGCAGCACCAGCTCCTCGTTCCACCGGTGCGGCTCGACGCCGAAGCTGACCGCGGTGCGCCGCTCCCGCTGCGGCCGCTGCTCCGCCGCTCCCTGCGCCGCCCAGTGCGCCAGGCGGGAGAGGATCTCCTCCGGGCGGGAGCCGTTGCGGCGGTCCTCCCAGGGGAAGTAGTCGTACCAGCCCCGCCAGTTCGCCGCCCCCGAGGCCGGCATCTCCCGGGTGAGGCCCAGGTAGCTGACGGAGATCACGTGCTGCTCCAGCCCCGGCCCGGATGGGGCGCGGTCGCGGTCGGCGAAGGTGTAGAGCTGCTCCACGTAGCCGAGCGGATGGTGCGTCTGCTCCTCCACCCAGGCGCGCACGCCGGATTGCAGGGAGCGGTGGCCGGAGGTGAACGGGCCGGCCGGCAGCGCCCCGCCGGACAGGGTGAGCACCCGCGGCTGGTTGTCCGTCACCGCCACGATGACGGCGATCAGGTCCGCCGCGATCCCGGTGCCTGTCCTTGCCGGCATGTGCCTCCCTTGCTGTCGCCACTGGTGGGCCGGCCCGAAGGCGGGCCGCCAGGCCTGTGCTGTTTATGTGACAGTTCCGGCTGATCGCAAATCCGCCGTCTTCCCCGCTTGGCGGCGCGGGGTTTGCCCGCCAGTGTTGAGTCCAAAGACTTGGCCAAAGACCCGGTCAGCGAAACCGGCGAGGAAGGAACGTGATCATGCACATTCGTGGCACGGCGCTACACGAATTCCGCCGTCGCCTTGCCGGCGCGGCGGCCTGCCTGCTGCTGTTGACGGGCGGGGCTGCCGTCGCCTCGGCGCAGGAGGTCCTGCCGAACGAGTTCGTGGCGCCGCCGGACGGCCTCAACATCGTGTTCGGCTATTACACCTACGGCCACGACACGGATTTCAACATCGCCCGCGGCCCCACGATCAAAGGCAGCGGCCTTGAGATCAACGTGGGCGTCGCCCGCTACGTGCACATCGACTACATCCTCGGCCAGCCGGCGGGCTTCCAGATCATCGAGGTGTTCGGCTCGGAGTCGGACGGCCATGTCGGCACCGCGAGGCTGGGCAGCGCGTTCGGCGCGTCCAACGTGGCGCTGTCGGCCTTCTTCTGGCCGTACTCCAGCGTTGCGAAGAAAGAATACTTCAACGTGACGGGGTTCATCTACCCGCCTGTCGGCACCTACGACAAGAATGCGGCGGTCAACCTCGCCAGCGCCCAGAGCGCCTATGGCTGGGTGGGCGACCTCCAATTCGGGTGGGACCAGGGCATCGGCGAGCATTTCTCGTACGACCTCGGCTTCGATGGCCGCTTCTATGGCGACACGACCTCCCCGGGAGGGTTGCGCACCAAGCAGGAGCCGGATGCCCGCCTGCAGGCCTGGTTCAACTACAACTGGACGCGCGCCTTCCAGACCTCCATCGGCTGGGAGAGCATCCTGGGCGGCGCTTCGACCACCAACGGCTTCAACAACGGCAACAAGTCGGAGTACGAACGGCTGCGCGCCGCCACTTCGCTGTTCGTTGCCCCCACCACGCAGCTGCTGCTGCAGCTGGACCACGACTTCGTGCGCGTCGGCGGGTTCAAGCAGGAGTTCGGCGCGCAGCTGCGCGTGCTCTACGCCTTCTAGCGATCGGCCACGGGAGCAGGAAACCACCATGACAACGACAACACGGCGCGCCGCCTTGCTGCTGCCGCTGCTCGGGGCGAGCGCCGCCCTCGCCGGCTGCCAGACCACCCAGGCGAGCGCAAGCTCGCCCGGCGGCGACATGAGCGCGAGCGACCTGGAGTTCGTCACCAACGCGTTCGACATCATCGCCTTCGACCGCGACGAATGCGGCATCGCCCAGACCCAGGCCCGCTCCCCCGAGGTGCGGGCGATCGCGGCCAAGCTGCTGGCGGAGGCCAACCAGTTCGACGCGGAGCTGCGCCCGGTCGCGGCCGAGTCCGGCATCAAGCCGCCGACCGTGCTGCCGTCCCGGCTGCGCATCCGCGCCGCGCGGCTGCGCCTGGGCCAGGGCGTCGACTTCGACCGCGCCTTCCTGGCCGACCAGGTCGCCAGCCACCAGGACATCCTGAACTTCCAGTACGTGGTCCTGAGCTCGACGACCAGCAATCCCAGGCTGGCCGACCTGTCCCGCCGCGGCGACGTCCTGGTGCGCACCAATCTTGCGCAGCTGCAGGCCCTGCAAGCCCAGATGCCCCGGCCCGCCTGACTGAGACCCCGTTGCCGAAGGCGAGGCACGTGCGCCAGGCGTTCCTGGCGGCGCGCTCCGCAAGCCTGGCTTGCAACCCAAATGTCAAGAAAGACACCCATGTCACTCATCCCTGACCGCGTTGCTTCCGCCGTGCTGGCCGCGGCCATCCTGGCGAGCCCGATCGCGGCCTCCGCCGATGGGGCGGTGCTCGCGACGAGGCCGGTGCCGGCGAAAACGTTGCAGGTGCCGACTGCGGATGTCAGCCCGGGGATGCAGAAGTTCATTGCCGCCCCGCTCAATCCCGCCTGGAACGACCAGTTCACCACCGGCGAGCAGTGGCGCGCGTTCGCCGACCACCAGGCCATCAAGATCAACGCCACGATCCCGGACATGCTGGCGCGCCTCGGCGTCAAGATGGAGCGCTCGACCATCGACGGCGTCAGGGTTTACACGCTGACGCCGGACCAGGTCTCCCCGGAGAACCGCAACCGGGTGCTGCTGCACGAGCATGGCGGCTGCTACGTGCTGTTCCCGGGCGAGACGGGGGCGACCGAGGCGATCATGATGGCCGGGTTCGGCCACATCAAGGTGGTGATGCCGGACTACCGCATGCCGCCGGAAGCCTACTTCCCGGCTCCGATCGACGATTCGATCACGGTTTACAAGGCATTGGCGAAGACCACCGATCCGAAGAACATCGGCGTCTTCGGCACCTCCGCCGGCGGAGCCCTCACCCTGGAGCTGGTGCTGCGCGCCAAGCAGCTCGGCCTGCCGTTGCCCGGCGCGCTCGCGTCCGGCACGCCGATGTCCGATGCCGTGATGGTCGGCGACAGCTTCTACACCAACAAGCTGGTGGACAACGTGCTCGTCTCGCCGACCGGCTTCTGCCAGGCGGCGACGGTGGTCTATGCCAAGGGCCATGACCTCAAGGACCCGCTGATCTCGCCGGTCTATGGCGACATGCACGGCTTTCCGCCGACCATCCTGACGACCGGCACGCGGGACCTCCTGCTCAGCAACACCGTGCGGGTGCACCGGGCGCTGCATCGGGCGGGCGTCGAGGCGGACCTCGAGGTGTACGAGGGCCAGTCGCATGCGCAGTATCAGTTCGACGACCGCGTGCCGGAGGCCAAGGAGGCCTTTACCGAGATCTCGGCGTTCTTCGACAAGCATCTCGGCGAGTAGGCCGTCTCCTCATGATGAGGTGTCCAGAGGATGACCATCCTCTGGTGGGGTTCGGGGCAAAGCCCCGACCTTAATCGCCCGGTGTTCTCCGTAGCCCGCTAGGCCGGCTGGCGGCTGCTGCGCAGGGAGAGCGCGTTGGCCAGCGCCAGCAGCTCGCCGATCGACAGCACCAGGTGCTCGTCCTGGCCTTGGGAGCGCAGCGCGGACAGCAGGGCGCTGTGGCTCGGGGCGTGCCACAGGCAGATGACGATGGCGGCGTCCGGCATCTGCTTCTGCATGCGCCGCACGAAGTAGCGCACGCCGGAGACGCTGCTGCCCTCCTCCAGGACCGAGAGGCAGCACAGCCGGACGTGGCGCAGATCGACCGGGGCGGCCGAGGAGGACCCGAGCATCAGGTTCGGCACCAGGCTGGCGCCGAACCCGGCGCTCGCCAGCACCTGCACGGCCATGGTGGCCGCGAGGTCGTCCAGCTGCCCGCGGCCGGGGATGCAGGCCACGGCGCCCGCCGCCTGCCAGGCGCCCGGCGGCGCCGGCGAGGCCGCCGGGGCGCCGGGGCTGCCGGCCAGCAGGGCGAGCAGCGCCTCGATCTGCGCGTGGATGCTCTCCAGCCGTTCGAACGCCAGCGCGTCGCGCGACAGGTCGCCCTGGGCCAGCGCCAGCCCTTGCAGCGCCACCGTGTCGTAGTACTCCGTGAGCGAGGTGGCGGCGATCTGCTGGCGGGCGCCCGCGGCGAGCAGGCCAGCGTTGCCCTCCAGGGCGCGCTGGTAGAACGTCTCGGCCGGCTCCAGCGGCGGCTTGTCGCCCAGGATCACCTCGAAGAACGCCAGCGCCTCCACGTGCCGGCCGATCACCACCAGGCAGACGGTGAGCGGGGTGGCCAGCAGCAGGCCGACCGGGCCCCACAGGAACGCCCAGAACGCGGTGGCCACGATCACCGCGATCGGCGACAGCCCCGTGCTGTGGCCGTAGATCAGCGGCTCCACCACCTGGCCCATGACCAATTCGGTGCCGATGAACAGCGCCAGCACCAGGAGGGCGAGCGACCAGCCCGGCACCACGGCCACCGCCAGCAGCAGCGGCGGCAGCAGCGCGATGGGGGTGCCGACATAGGGCACGAAGCGCATCAGCGCGGCCAGGATGCCCCAGAGCACCGGGTTGGGCAGCCCGGCCAGCCACAGGCTGGCGCCGATCAGCAGGCCGAAGCCGGCGTTCAGCGCCAGCTGGAACAGGAAGTAGCGCGACAGCCGCCGGGCCGCGTCGTTCATGGCCAGGATGGTGCGGTGCAGGTCCCGCCGGCCCACCAGGCGCACCAGGCGGTCGCGCAGGTCCTCGCTGGAGAGCAGGATGAACACGGTGAACACCAGCACCACGCCGGCGGTGGCCAGCGGCCCGAGCAGCGGCTGCGCCACGGTGCGGGCGATCGCCAGGCCGGAGGTGTCGGCCAGCCCCAGCGCCGCCGCCGCGCCCGCCGCCGCCGTCCCTGCCGCCGGGGCCGCGCCGGCC
>CAXTJU010000116.1:0-9229 GCA_964244655.1 uncultured Acetobacteraceae bacterium
GCACGGGTCAGAAGACGGTGGGCATCTCGTTCATCAACGACGCCTACGGCGGCACTGCCAGCACGGACCGCAACCTGTACGTCAACCAGGTCAGCTACGACGGCCAGGCGGCAGACGGCGCGCCGGCCACGCTCTACTCGAACGGCACGGCCAACTTCACCACGCCGGGCGGGGCCACCCCGATCACGCTCGACCTGGGCGAGGACGCCTGGCAGGGCGACGCGCAATGCTCCATCGCGGTGGACGGCACGACGCTGGCGCAGGACGTCACGGTGACGGCGCTGCAATCGCAAGGGCAGTCGCAGGCGGTCAACCTGCAACAGGTGCTCACGGCCGGCACGCACGACGTGGCGGTCTCGTTCCTGAACGACGCCTACGGCGGCACGGCCAGCACGGACCGCAACCTGTACGTGCAAGGCATCTCGGTGAACGGCAGCCCGGCCGCGAACAGCTCCGCCACCCTTTACTCGACCGGCACGCAGCATTTCCAGATCGTGGTTCCGTCTCCTTAGCCGCCTTGCGCCGGGGCGGGCCGGGTGCGGCTTGCCCGGCCTGCCGCTCCACCGGGGCACCGGATCGTGGTAGTCCGCTTCTGCCAGCGCACCTTGGCGCTGGGCCAGTAGGACTGCCATGAGCCACAACACCTTCGGCACGCTGTTCCGCGTGACGACCTGGGGCGAGAGCCACGGGCCGGCGATCGGCTGCGTGGTGGATGGCTGCCCGCCGCGTATCCCGCTGAGCGAGGCGGACATCCAGCCCTGGCTCGACCAGCGGCGGCCCGGCCAATCCCGCTTCACCACCCAGCGCCAGGAGCCGGACGCCGTGCGCATCCTGTCCGGCGTGTTCGAGGGCGTCACGACGGGGACGCCGATCGCGTTGCAGATCGAGAACGTGGACCAGCGTTCGCGCGACTACGGCGCCATCGCCGCCCAGTTCCGCCCGGGCCACGCCGACGTGGCCTACGCTATGAAGTACGGCGTGCGAGACCACCGCGGCGGCGGCCGCAGCTCGGCGCGCGAGACCGCCATGCGGGTGGCCGCCGGAGCGATCGCGCGCAAGGTGATCGCGGGCGTCACTGTCAGGGGCGCGCTGGTGCAGCTGGGCCCCCACCGGGTCGATCGGGCGCGCTGGAACTGGCAGGAGGTGGGCCGCAACCCGTTCTTCTGCCCCGACCCCGAGGCGGCGGCGGCGTGGGCCGGGGTGCTGGACGGGGTGCGCAAGGCCGGGTCCTCGCTGGGCGCGGTGATCGAGGTGGTCGCCAGCGGCGTGCCGCCGGGGCTGGGCGCACCGCTATACGGCAAGCTCGACGCCGACATCGCCGGCGCGCTGATGAGCATCAACGCCGTGAAGGGAGTCGAGATCGGCGACGGCTTCGCCGCCGCTGGGCTGCGCGGCGAGGACAACGCCGACGAGATGCGGATGGAGGGGGACCGGGTCCGCTTCGGCTCCAACCACGCGGGCGGGGTGCTGGGCGGCATCGCCACGGGGCAGGACGTGGTGGCCCGCTTCGCGGTGAAGCCGACCAGCTCGATCCTGCAACCGGTCCGCAGCGTGAACAGCGCCGGCGAGGACGTGGAGGTGGTCACCCGCGGACGGCACGACCCCTGCGTCGGCATCCGCGCGGTCCCGGTGGGCGAGGCGATGCTGGCCTGCGTGCTGGCCGACCACCTGCTGCGCCACCGGGCGCAGGTGGGCGAGGCCTAGCCCCCGAACAACCCGCTGCGCGGAAACCCGTTCGGCGGCAGGCGGCCGGCCTGCGCCCGCTCACCCAGCCAGTCGCGCAGCGCCGTCTCCGTGCGGGTCTTCTCGCCCAAGCGCCAGGTCAACCCGTCCGCCAGGCGGAACACCTTGGCGTCCTTCAGGCCGCCTTCCTTGAAGCGTTGCAGGATCACGCCGGAGCCGCGCGCCAGCACCGGCACCTGGTCGAGCGGGAACACCAGCAGCTTGCGGTTGTCGCCCACGGCGGCCACGTGGTCGCCCTCGGCGGGGATGCACAGCAGCGCCTCCTCGCCGGCCCGGGTGTTCAGCACCTGCTTGCCGCCCTTGCGCTCCGCCAGCAGGTCCGCCGCCTCGGCCACGAAGCCGCGCCCGCCCACGGTCGCCACCAGGTAGCGCGCGCCCTCTCGCCAGACGAACAGCGTGACGGCCTCGTCCGCGTTGGTCATCTCCGCCAGCAGGCGGATCGGCTGGCCGTCGCCGCGGCCGCGCGGCAGTTCGGCGGCGCGCAGGGTGTAGGCGCGGCCGTTGCTGCCGAACAGGCACAGCCGGTCGGTTGATTGGCACGGCAGCAGCAGGCGCAGCGCGTCGCCTTCCTTGAACTTCAGCTCGCCGCCGTCGGCCAGGTGCCCGCGCACCGCCCGGAGCCAGCCCTTCTGCGACAGGATCACGGTCAGCGGCTCCCGCTCGACGGCCATCTCCGCCGACACGTCCACCGCGTCCGGCACGCCGGCCAGCAGGGTGCGGCGATCCCCCAGCGGGCCGGTGCCGAACTTGTCGCGCACCGCGGCCACCTCCTCGCCCACCCGCTTCCAGCGCAGCTTCTCGCTGCCCAGCAGGGCGGTCAGGCTGCGCTTCTCCTTCTCCAGGGCAGCGTGCTCGCGCCGCAGCTCCATCTCCTCCAGCCGGCGCAGCGAGCGCAGCCGCATGTTAAGGATGGCTTCCGCCTGCAGATCGTTGATGCCGAAGCGGCGGATCAGCCCGGCCTTGGCGTCGTCCTCCTCGCGGATGATGCGGATCACCTCGTCCAGGTCCAGGAACACGATGAGGAAGCCGTCCAGCAGCTCCAGCCGCCGCTCCACCGCGGCCAGGCGGTGGCGGGAGCGGCGGATCAGCACCTCGCCGCGATGGTCCAGCCAGGCGCGCAGCACGCCGCGCAGGCCCATGACGACGGGGGTGCGGTCGGCGGTCAGCACGTTCATGTTGAGCGGGAAGCGGGTTTCGAGCTGCGTCGCGCGGAACAGCGTCTCCATCAGCGCCGCCGGGTCGATGCTGCGCAGCTTGGGCTCCAGCACCAGGCGGACCAGCTCGGTGCTCTCGTCCCGCACGTCCCCCAGCAGCGGCAGCTTCTTGGCTTCCAGCAGCTCGGCCAGCGACTCGATCAGCCGCGCCTTTTGCACCTGGTAGGGAATGGCGGTCACCACGACCTGCCAGGCGCCCGCCTTGCCGCGCTCCACCTCCCAGGCGGCGCGCAGGCGGAAGCCGCCGCGGCCGGTCTCGTAGGCGGTGGCCATGGCCGCCGGGTCCTCGACCAGCACGCCGCCGGTGGGGAAGTCCGGGCCGGGCAGGTGGGCCATCAGCTCGGCGGTGCTGGCGTCCGGGTTGGCGATCAGCGCCAGGGCGGCGGCGCACACCTCGCCGGCGTTGTGCGGCGGGATGGAGGTGGCCATGCCGACCGCGATGCCGACGGCGCCGTTGGCCAGCAGGTTGGGGAAGCCGCCGGGCAGCACGGCGGGCTCGTGCTCCTCGCCGTCGTAGTTGGGGCGGAAATCCACCGCGTCGTCGTCGATGCCGTCCAGCATGGCGCGGGCCACAAGCGTCATGCGCGCCTCGGTGTAGCGCATGGCCGCCGGGTTATCGCCGTCGATGTTGCCGAAATTGCCCTGGCCCTCGACCAGCGGGTAACGCGCGGCGAAGTCCTGCGCCAGCCGCACCAGCGCCTCGTACACCGACGCCTCGCCGTGGGGGTGGTACTTGCCGATCACGTCGCCGATCACGCGGGCGCATTTCTTGAACCCGGCGGTCGGGTCCAGCCGCAGCTGGTGCATGGCGTACACCAGCCGGCGGTGCACCGGCTTCAGCCCGTCCCGCACGTCCGGCAGGGAGCGGGACATGATGGTGCTGAGGGCGTAGGCGAGGTAGCGCTCGCTGAGCGCGTCGGCGAGGGGGGCGTCCAGGATGGCGCCGGTAAGGTCGTCGGGCATCATGCTCCCTGTAAAGAAGCAGGGCTCTGCCCTGCACCCGGAAGGGGACAGTCGTCCCCTTCACCCCTGTTAACTGGCATCGTGACGCCGTGTCCGCCATGCAGAACATTCAAACACCTCGACCGCGATATCCGAGGACAGCTCCGCCCCATGTCCTCGCCAACCGAGATGTTGGGTGGCACACGGAGCAACCATGACAATCCATCTCCTCGCTCTCAGCGTCGCCTTGCTTGCCGCTCCCGCCGTTCTCGCCCAGCCGGCCAGCTGCCCGCAGTTCTTCCCCGGCGGCCAGCCGCCGGCCCTGGTCAACGCCAGGCTGGCGCAGCGCACCACCCTGCTGTGCAACGACGACTACGCGGCGCTCGCCTCCGGCGTCACCCATGGCCCGATCTGGTCGGCTGAGCACCCCACCGCCGCCAGCCTTGACGCCGCCCGCGGCACGCCGCGCCAGGGCGAGTTCCACGTCGAGGACCGGCTGCCATCGGCCGACCAGGCGCAGCTGGAGGACTACATCCACTCCGGCTACGACCGCGGCCACATGACGCCCAGCGGCGACATGCCGGACGAGCAGGCCCAGCAGCAAACCTTTTCGCTGGCCAACATGGTGCCGCAGAAGGCCGAGCTGAACCGCGGCATCTGGGCCGGGGTGGAAAGCGCGGTGCGCCGTCTCGCCACCCGCGAGGGCGAGCTGTTCCTGGTCACCGGCCCGGCCTTCCAGGGCCGGCGGGTGCAGTCGATCGGGCCGGACGGCGTGCTGGTGCCATCCTCCACCTGGAAGGCCGTGTACGACCCGCGGGCGGCCAGGACGGGAGTGTACGTGTGCAGCAACACCGTCACCCCCGGCTGCGAAGTGGTGTCGGTCGCAGCACTCACCCGCGCCACCGGCATCGACCCGTTCCCTGCCTTGCCGGCCCGCATGAAGGCCGTGGCAATGACGCTCCCCGCCCCGGAGGTCAGCCGCTATGCTGGACACAGGAGCCAGCGCCAGCGCCAGCAGCCAGCAGGCCTGCTGCAACGGCTGTTCACCCCATAGGAGCACCCATGACCAAGCTCGTCCCGTTCGCCGACGACACCGCCTCCCTTTCGGTCGGCAAGCTCACGGTGGAGAACGGCACAGACTGCGTGGCGCTTTACGGCACGCTCGACCTCACCCGCGACAAGCAAGGATTAGCGCATGCACGTGCCTTGAAGGCGCTGCTCGACCAGGCCGTGCAGGTGCTGGAGGCCGACAAGGCACTGCCCGATGCCGTGCCGGCGCCCACGGCTGCCAGGACGGTGGCCAACCCGTTCGGGTGAAGGTCAGCCACCGTTGAAGGCCCGCCGCCGGAGCGCCCCCGCTGCTTACGCCGACTTCGCCATGATCTCGTCGGCGATGTTGCGCGGCACCGGGTCGTAGTGGTGGAACTGCATGGTGAAGGAGGCGCGGCCCTTCGTCATGGAGCGCAGGTCGGAGATGTAGCCGAACATCTCCTTCAGCGGCACGCCGGCCCGCACCGTGACGGTCGAGCCCGAGGATTCCTGGCTCTGGATCTGGCCGCGGCGGCGGTTGAGGTCGCCCACCACGTCGCCCACGTGGTCCTGCGGCGTCGTCACCTCCACGTCCATCACCGGCTCCAGGATGATCGGGCTAGCCTTCTTCATGCCGTCGCGGAAGCAGGCCTTGGCCGCGATCTCGAACGCCAGCGCGCTGGAGTCCACGTCGTGGTACTTGCCATCCACCAGGGTGTACTTGAAATCGACCGTCGGGAACCCGGCCATCACGCCGGTGTCCGCCTGCACCCGGATACCCTTCTCCACGGCGGGCACGTATTCGCGCGGCACCGAGCCGCCGACCGTCTTGTTCTCGAACACCACGCCGCCGTTGCGCTCCAGCGGCTCGAACAGCACCTTCACCTCGGCGTACTGGCCGGAGCCGCCGGTCTGCTTCTTGTGGGTGTAGGTCTCGGTGTGCGGCTTGCTGATCGTCTCCCGGTAGGCCACCTGCGGCGCGCCGATGTTGGCCTCCACGCCATACTCGCGGCGCAGCCGGTCGATGATGATCTCCAGGTGCAGCTCGCCCATGCCGGAGAGGATGGTCTGGCCGCTCTCCTGGTCGGTCTTGAGGCGCAGGCTCGGGTCCTCGCCGGCCAGCTTCTGCAAGCCGAGCGTCATCTTCTCCACGCTGTCCTTGGTCTTCGGCTCGACAGAGATGTCGATCACCGGGACCGGGAACGCCATGCGCTCCAGCACCACCGGGTCGCTCGCGGACGCCAGCGTGTCGCCGGTGCCGGTGTCCTTCAGGCCGACGAAGGCCGCGATGTCGCCGGCGTGGACTTCCTTGATCTCGGCGCGCTTGTCGGCATGCATCTGGAATATGCGGCCGATGCGCTCCTTGTTCTCCTTCGTCGTGTTCATCACCGTGTCGCCGCTCTTTAGCGTGCCGGCATAGACGCGCACGAAGGTCAGCGTGCCGTACTTGTCGTTGATGATCTTGAACGCGAGCCCGGCGAACGGCGCGTTCGGGTCGGCCTTGATGCGGCGGCGGTCGCTGTGCTCGCCGTCCTCCTCGCCTTCCTCAGCGGCGACCGAGATGCCAGGCACGTCGATCGGGGAGGGCAGGTAGTCGAGCACGGCGTCCAGCAACGGCTGCACGCCCTTGTTCTTGAACGCGGTGCCGCACAGCACGGGACGGAACGCGCCGGAGATGGCGCCCGCCTTGATGGCGCGCTTCAGCGTCGCGACCTCGACGTCGCCCTTGTCGAAATACTCCTCCATCGCCTCGTTATCGACCGACAGCGCCGTGTCCAGCAGCATCTGGCGGTACTCGGCCGCCTTGTCCTGCATGTCCGCCGGAATCGCCTCGTCGTGGAACTTGGCGCCCAGCTCGCCGCCTTCCCAGATGATCGCCTTCATCTCGACCAGGTCCACCACGCCGACGAACTGGTCCTCGACGCCGATCGGCAGCTGCAAGGGCAGCGCCACGATGTCGAGCTTCTCCTTCAGCGTGTCGAACGCGCGGTAGAAGTCGGCGCCCGTGCGGTCCAGCTTGTTGATGAAGATGATGCGCGGCACGTTGTAGCGGTCGGCCAGGCGCCAGTTGGTCTCGGACTGCGGCTGCACGCCAGCCACGCCCTCGATGATGAACACCGCGCCGTCAAGCACGCGCAGCGAACGGTTCACCTCGATGTTGAAGTCGATGTGGCCCGGCGTGTCGATGATGTTGATGCGGTGGTCCTTCCACTCGCACGTCACAGCGGCGGAGGTAATGGTGATGCCCCGCTCGCGCTCCTGCTCCATGTAATCGGTCGTGGTGTTGCCGTCATGCACCTCGCCGATGCGGTGCGACACGCCGGTGTAGTACAGGATGCGCTCGGTCGTGGTGGTCTTGCCCGCGTCGATGTGCGCGGTGATGCCGATGTTGCGAATCCGGTCGAGCGGGTTGTCGGCCACAGGGTCTTCCTCCATGCAGTGGGGGCGGCGCAGGCCCTTGCCCGAACCGCCCGCCACGCTCCGGCCAGCGCCGGTGATAATTGCAGGCTGCAAATGCGCCCCGGCCGGTGTTTTTGCAAGCGGCGGACCCCTCCGTCGGGCCGTGCAAGCCTCACTGTTCGTAACAGTTTGAGCGCCCGGCTTCGATTACCGTCGGCTGCATGGACAACAGCGCCCTCCAAGCCCTGATCCGCTTCGGCCTTGGCCGCCGGGCCGCCGAACCGCTGCCGGAGGACCCCGCCGCCTGGCTGCGCGGCCAGCTTGCGGCCGCGGACCCGGGGCCGCCCGGGCCGTCCCTCGCGGACGGGTTCGCCGCCCTGCGCCAGGACCGCGAGAACCGGCCGCCGCCCGGCGCGCCGCGGCAGGCCGCGCTGCTGTTCCGCGGCGAGGCGGACGCGCTGATGGCCCACGCGCTTGCCACGCCGACGCCGTTCCGCGAGCGCCTGGTGTGGTTCTGGGCCAACCATTTCAGCGTCAGCCTGCGCGGCGGCCGCACCGGGGCGTTCGGCGGCGACTTCGTCCGCACCGCCATCCGCCCCAACGCCACCGGCCGCTTCGGCGACATGCTGCTGGCCGTCATGCGGCACCCGGCGATGCTCACCTACCTGGACAACGCGCGCTCCACGGGCCCCAACAGCCCGGCCGGCCTGCGCACCGGCAAGGGGCTGAACGAGAACCTCGCCCGCGAGTGCCTGGAGCTGCACACGCTCAGCCCCGCCTCCGGCTACACCCAGGCCGACGTCACCAGCTTCGCCCGCATCCTCACCGGCTGGTCGGTGTCCAACGGGCAGCCGGAGCCGGCCGGATTCGCCTTCCGCCCCCAGCTGCACGAGCCGGGCGGGCAGGCGCTGCTCGGCCAGGCGTTCCCGGACGGCGAGGCCGGCGGCGTGGCGGCGCTCGCCTTCCTGGCGGCCCACCCGGCCACGCACCGCCACCTCGCCGCCAAGCTGGTGCGGCACTTCGTGGCCGACGACCCGGCGCCCGCCGACGTGCGCCGGGTCGAGGCGGCGCTGCGCGACACGGATGGCGACCTCGGGCAGGCGGCGGCGGCCCTGGTGGCGCTGCCCGCGGCGTGGCAGCCGCTGGCCAAGCTGCGCACCCCGCAGGACTACGTGCTGGCCGCGCTGCGGGCCGCGGACCTGCCCCCGGACGGCCGGCCAGACGCCGTTGCCGCGCTGCGCGCGCTCGGCCAGCCGCTGTTCGGCGCCCCGTTCCCCATCGGCTGGCCGGACCAGGCGGCCGACTGGGCCGGGCCGGAGGCGATGATGCGCCGGGTGGACTGGGCCTACGGCCTCGGCGGCCAGGCGGCGGCGCTCGACCCGGCAGCGGTGGCGGAAGCCAGCCTCGGCCCGCTGCTCGCCCCCGCCACGGCCGACGCCATCCGCGGCGCCGGGTCCCGCCGCGACGGGCTGACCTTGCTGTTCACCTCCCCCGAGTTCCAGAGGCGCTGATGCACGCATCGTTCGTTACCCGCCGGTCCGCGCTGCTCGGGCTGGGCGCGGCGTTCACCCTCGGCCGCGCTTCCATGGCGCTGGCCGCCGCCCCCACCGAGGCGCGCCTGGTCGTCGTCATCATGCGCGGCGCACTGGACGGCATGGCGGCGGTGGTCCCGTACGGCGACCCGGCGCTGGCCGCCCTGCGCGGCGAATTGGCGCCGCCCCCGGTCGGCGCGCCGGACGGCCTGCTCGACCTCGGCGGCTTCTACGGCCTGCACCCGGCGATGCCGCAGATGGCGGCGCTGTACCGCGCCGGCGAGCTGCTGCCGGTCCATGCCGTGGCCGGGCACTACCGCAGCCGCAGCCATTTCGAGGCGCAGGACTGCATGGAAAGCGGCGCGGACC
>CAXTJU010000117.1:0-9161 GCA_964244655.1 uncultured Acetobacteraceae bacterium
CGGCCGCGCCGGCGGCAGCAGCAGCACCGGCAGCAGCATGGCGCCCCGGCCGAGCACCCCCGCCAGCAGCAGCGCCCGCTCCGGCCGCGCCGACAAGGCCAGCGGCGCGGCCCGCAGCACCAGGCTGAACCCCACCGCCAGCGCGCCGTAGCTGCCGATGCGGCTGTCCCGCATAATCGCCAGCTTGCGCTCCCGGCCGCGCCCGCCGCCGAAGCCGTCCGCCGTGTCGGCCAGCCCGTCCTCGTGCAGCGCCCCCGTGACCAGGGCCGCCACCGCCAGCGCCCACACCGCCGCCACTGGCTGCGCCAGCCCGGCCGCCCGGCCCAGCCACAGCGCCGCCGCCGCCAGCGAGCCGACGGCCCCCCCCACCAGCGGGTAGGCCCACACGCACGCGGCCGGCGGCGGATGCAGGGCCGCGAGCCGCCCCGCCGGCAAGCGGGTGAGTAGGCAGAGCGCCCCCACCAGCTCGGCCCAGCGGATCATGCCCGTCCGGCGACGGCGGCCTCGGCGAACGTCGCCATGCCCGCGTGGCAGGCCAGCGCCGCCCGCAGCAGCGGCACGGCCAGCGCCGCGCCGGACGCCTCGCCCAGCCGCATCCCGAGATCAAGCAGCGGCTCCAGGCCCAGGGCGGCCAGCAGCCGCCGGTGCGCCGCCTCCGCCGACACGTGGGCGGCCAGGCAGCCATCCAGCGCGCCGGGCCTTGCCAACGCCAGAGGCGCCACGGCGGCGGTGCAGACAAACCCGTCCAGCAGCACCGGCACCCGCAGTTGCCGGGCGGCCACCACCGCGCCCGCCATCGCCGCCAGCTCCCGCCCGCCGAGGCAGCGGGCCAGCTCCAGCGGCGGCAGGCCGGCATGGCGCGCGGCGGCGGCCTGCACCGCCTGCCGCTTGCGCGCCAGCCCGGCCGCATCCACCCCCGTGCCGAGCCCGGTCCAGTCCGCGCCGCCGAACAGCCCCGTGCAGAGCGCGGCGGCGGCCGTGGTGTTGCCGATGCCCATCTCCCCCAGGCAGAGCAAATCCGTGCCCGGCCGCACCGCGCCGTGCCCGGCGGCCAAGGCGGCGGCGAACTCCTCCGGGGTCAGCGCGGGCGCGTCCACCATGTCCGCCGTCGGCCGGTTCAGGTCGAGCGGCAGCACCCGCAGCTCCGCCCCGGCCAGCCGCGCCAGCTGGTTGATCGCCGCACCCCCGGCGGCGAAGTTGCCCACCATCTGCGCCGTGACCGCCGCCGGGTAGGGCGACACGCCGCGGGCCGCGACACCGTGGTTGCCGGCGAACACCAGCGCATCAACCCGCTCCAGCCGCGGCATCGCCCGGCCCTGCCAGCGCGCCAGCCACGCCGCCAGCGCCTCCAGCCGGCCCAGGCTGCCCGGCGGCTTGGTGAGCGCCTCCTGCCGGGCGGCGACCGCGGCCGCCGCGGCGTCGTCCCCCGGCGGCAGGCTGGACAGCGCGGCGTGCAAACCCTCGACGGTCATGCGGTGTCCTGGGCGATGGCGTGGAAGAACGAGCCGGTCACGCGGCCGCGCCGCCCGCCGGCCGGGCCGAGCGGAACACCTGCGGCATCCTCGACCATGGCGTAGGCGGCGTCTGTCCCAGGATCGGCGAGGGTGGCGTAGTGGAACTCGTGGCCCCGCACCGCGCCGCCGGGCAGCAGGGCGCGGCGGTAGCCGAGGTGCAGCGTGCGGGTGGCGAAGCTGGTGGCGTGGCTGAGCAGGCCGGCCATGGCGTGGATCGCGCCGTCCGCCGTGGTGAGGCACGCGCCCAGCGCCATGTAGCCGCCGCACTCGCCATGCACGGGGCGGGTGGCGGCGAAGTCGCGCAGCCCGGCGGCGAAACGCTGCGCCGCGGCGAGCGCGGGCGCGTGCAGCTCCGGGTAGCCGCCGGGCAGCCAGCAGCAATCCGCGCCCGGCGGCGGCGGCGCGTCGGCCAGGGGGGAGAACGGCAGCAGCTCCGCCCCCGCCGCACGCCAGGCGGCGAGCACGTGGGGGTAGGTGAAGGTGAACGCGGCATCCTGCGCCAGGGCGATGCGCTGGCCAGGGGGTGGGATGTGCGCCCCACCCTCACCCCGGCCCTCTCCCGCCAGCGGGAGAGGGAGAAGCAAAGCGGGAATATCGAGGCAGCGCTCCGCCATGTCCGCCAGCCGCTCCAGTTGCGCGGCCAGCGCCGGGTGCTCGCCCGCCTGCACCAAGCCCAGGTGCCGCTCCGGCAGCGCCAGCCCGGCGTCGCGCGGGATGGCGCCCAGCACGGGCAGCCGCATGGCCGCCTCCACCGCGCGGCGATGCTTGTCGCTGCCCACGCGGTTCAGCACCACGCCGCCCACCCGCACCCTCGGGTCGAACCCGGCCAGCCCGGCGGCCACCGCGGCGGCGGTCTGCGCCTGGCCCGACACGTCCAGCACCAGCAGCACCGGCAGGCCGAACCGCGCCGCGATGTCCGCGCCGCTGCCGGTGCGGCCCGGCGGCCCGGCCACGCCGTCGAACAGGCCCATGGCGGACTCCACGATCAGCACCTCCGCCCCGGCGCAGGCTTCGGCGAACAGCGCGTCCAGCATCGCGGGCGGCATCGCCCAGCTGTCCAGGTTCACCCCCGGCGCGCCGGACGCGGCGGCGTGGAACGCCGGGTCGATGTAGTCCGGCCCGCACTTGGCCGTCCGCACCGCGACCCCGCGGCGGCGCAGGGCGGCGACCAGGCCCAGCGTCAGCGTGGTCTTGCCGCCGCCCGACCGCGGAGCCGCCACCAGCCAGCCCACAGTCATGCTATGCTGTGACCATGGAGAACGGCCCCAACCTGCGGCGCGGCTGGACCACCGGCGCCTGCGCGGCGGCGGCGGCCAAGGCGGCGTTCGCCGCGCTGCGCACCGGCGCGTTCCCCGACCCGGTGGAGATCCCCCTGCCCCGCGGCGGCCGCGCCGCCTTCACCCTGGCGCAGACCCGGCTGGAGCCCGGCGCCGCCCACGCCGCCATCGTCAAGGACGCCGGCGACGACCCGGACGTGACCCACGGCGCGCTGGTCCGCGTCCGCGTCGCCCCGGGCGGCCCCGGCGTCAGCTTCCGCGCCGGCCCCGGCGTCGGCACCGTCACCCGCGCCGGCCTGCCGATCCCGCCGGGCGAGCCGGCCATCAACCCGGTGCCGCGGCAGATGATCCGCGACGCCCTGGCCGAGATCGGCCCAGCCGACGTGGAGGTGGAGATCGGCGTGGAGGGCGGGGCGAAGCTGGCGGAGCGCACGCTGAACGGCCGGCTGGGCATCATCGGCGGCCTGTCGATCCTCGGCACCACCGGCATCGTCGTGCCTTACTCCTGCGCCGCCTGGATCGACACCATCCACCGCGGCATCGACGTGGCGCGCGCCGCCGGGCTCGGCCACGTCGCCGGGTCCACCGGCAGCACCAGCGAGGCCGCCGTCGCCGCACTCTATCATCTGCCCGAGATGGCGCTGATCGAGATGGGGGATTTCGTCGGCCCGCTGCTGCGCTACCTGCGGCGGCGTCCGGTGCCGCGGCTGACCATCGCCGGCGGCATGGCGAAGATGGCCAAGCTGGCGCAGGGACGCCTCGACCTGCACAGCAAGCGCGGCTCCGTCGATATGGCGGACCTGGCGGACCTGGCCGGCGTGCCCGGCGTCGCCGCCGCCAACACGGTGGCGGAAGCCTTCACCCTCGCGCCGAACCTGGCGGACATCGTGGCCGCGCGCGCCTGGGACACCGCCGCCGCCGCGCTGGACGGCGCGCCCGTGGCGCTGGAGGTGGCGGTGTTCGACCGCACGGGCGGGCTGCTCGGCCGTCACGAACGGTAGCGCCGCACGTAGTCGGGGCGGTAGAGCGCGCTCTCGCCGGGGTCCGCCGGGTCGAGCGCCGGGCCAACCAGCAGCAGCGCCGTGCGCTCCACCCCCGCCCCGTCCAGCGTGCCGAGCGTGGCGCGGATCACCTGCTGCTCCGGCCAGGTGGCGCGCACCACCAGCGCCGCCGGGCAGCCCGCGCCGTAGTGCGGCACCAGCACCGCCAGCACCTCCGGCAGCAGCGCGGCGGCCAGATGGATGGCCAGCGTGGTGCCAGTGGCGGCGTAGGCCGCGAGCTGCTCGCCCGGCGGCATGGCGGAGGCGCGCCCCGGCATCCGGGTCAGCACCACGGTCTGCGCCACGCCCGGCACCGTCAGCTCCCGCCCCAGCACGGCGGCGGCGGCGGCAAAGGCCGGCACGCCGGGGGTGAGCGTGTAGGGGATGGCGTGCCGGTCCAGCCGGCGCAGCTGCTCGGCCACGGCGCTGTACAGCGAGAGGTCCCCCGAATGCAGCCGCGCCACGTCCTGCCCGGCCGCGTGGGCGGCGAGGAACGCGCGCTCGATGCCGTCTAGGTCGAGCGGCGCGGTGTCGATCAGCTGCGCGCCGGACGGGCAGTGCTCCAGCAGCGCCGCGGGCACGATCGACCCGGCGTAGAGGCACACCGGGCAGGCCGCCAGCAGGCGCGCGCCGCGCAGGGTGATAAGGTCTGGCGCGCCCGGGCCGGCGCCGATGAAGTGGACGGTCAGGAGAGGAACTCGCCATCATTGGAACATTGTTTTTCTCCCTCTCCCGCTGGCGGGAGAGGGCCGGGGTGAGGGTGGAGGGCTAGCGCGCAGGTTGTCGTAGCGTTTTTGATGCGAGCCAAAACGAGGGTCCCGCCGCCTGCCACAGCGCATCCTTCTGCAATCGCAGGATAACCAACCGGAGGCACATGCACGCTCCCGTCGGGGCGTGTAAATTTCAGCCGTAGCGTGTCGGCATCGATCGGGATTGCCATTGCAAGCTCCCCCGGAGGCACGAACCGAATTGGCACACCCAAGACTCGCGCCGCTTCCAGCAAGCATGCGTGGTCACGCTTGAACCAGGGTGCTGCTAACATATCGACTGGCCCTGCCTCCCGGACCAGCGCCACAATCGCTTCAGCCGTGCAATTCAGTCGGCACCCAATGCCGGCCACGATCACGGCTTGACCGCCGACCACTGCGTCACCGTCATCGCCGGGCGGAAGGCGTGCATCGTGCCCACCGCGTCCAGCCGCTCCAACAATATGCGCAGCAGCGTGCCGCCGAACCGCTCGCGCGCGCCCAGCAGCGCCGCCTCCGTCTCCAGCGTCACCGCGTTGGCCACCATGCGTCCCTCCGGCGGCAGCGCGGCCCAGGCGGCGTCGATCACGCCGGGCCGGTGCGCCCCGCCGCCGAGGAACACCGCGTCCGGCGGCGGCAGCCCCGCCAGCGCGTCGGGTGCCGCCCCCTGCACCACGGCCAGCCCCGGCACCCCCAGCGCCGCGGCGTTGCGCGCGATGCGGGCGGCGCGGTCCGGATGCGGCTCGACCGTCACGGCGCGGTTGGCCGGGTGGCGCAGCATCCACTCGATGCCGATCGACCCGGCGCCGCCGCCCACGTCCCACAGCCGCTCGCCCCGGCGCGGCGCCAGGGTGGAGAGCGTCACCGCGCGCACCTCCCGCCGGGTCAGCTGGCCGTCATGCTCGAACAGCGCGTCCGGCAGCCCCGTGGCCAAGTGCTGCGCCACAGGGCCGGCCACGCACACCGCGACCGTATTCAGCGCGTGGACCTCGGCCAGGTCGAAGCCCGCCGCGGTGGTGGGGCGGATGCGCTCCGCCGGGCCGCCCATCGCCTCCAGCACCCACAGCGCGGACGCGCCCAGCCCGCGGGCGCGCAGCATCGCCGCCAGGGCGGCGGGCGTCTCGGCCCCGGCGGACAGCACCAGCAGGCGCGCGCCCGGCTGCAGCTGCGGCCCGAGGGCGGCGAGCGGTCGGCCGCAGGCGGACAGCTCCGCCGCATCCGGCCAGCCCAGCCGCGCCCGGGCCAGCGCGAAGGCGGAGGGCGCGGGATGGCACACGATCTCCGCCGCCGGCACCAGCGCCGCCAGCGCCGCGCCGACGCCGAAGCAGTACGGGTCACCCGACGCCAGCACGCACACCGGCTGGCCGCGCCGGGCCAGGAGGACGGGGTAGGCTTCCGCCATCGGGCTGGGCCAGGCCATGCGCTCGCCGCGGATCGCGGCATCGGCCAGGGCAAGGTGACGCCGCCCCCCCACCACCAGCGCCGCCGACTCCACCGCGGCACGGGCGGCGGGCGGCAGGTGGCCGTCCTCGCCGATGCCGACGATGGCGAGCCATGGCCCGGTCATGCCACAACCCGGCCATGCGCGTGCTGATCCTGGGCGGGACGACCGAGGCGACGGCGATCGCCCGTGCGCTGGCAGGGGACGGGCGGTTCAGCCCCGTGCTGTCCCTGGCCGGGCGGACGCAGCGGCCGGTGCCGCCGCCCATCCCGTGGCGCAGCGGCGGCTTCGGCGGCGCGGCAGGGCTGGCCGCCTGCCTGCGGGAGTTCGACGCGCTGATCGACGCGACCCACCCGTTCGCCGCCCGCATCAGCGCCAACGCGGCGGAGGCCGCCGCCCTCGCCGGGGTGCCGCGCGTGACCGTGCTGCGCCCGGCCTGGACGCCGCAGCCGGGCGACGATTGGCTGTGCGTGCCCAGCATGGCGCACGCCGCCGCGGCGCTCGGCCCGCGGGCGCGGCGGGTGTTCCTCACGGTGGGGCAAAACGAGCTGGCCCCGTTCGGCCCGCCGCACGCCTACCTGCTGCGCAGCGTCGATCCGCCCGCCGACGCGCCGCCGAACGCCACGGTGATCGCGGCCCGCGGCCCGTTCACCGAGGCAGCGGACCGGGCGCTGATGGCCGAGCACGGGATCGAGGTATTGGTCACCAAGAACTCCGGCGGCACGGCGGTCATGGGCAAGCTGGCCGCCGCCCGCTCGCTCGGGCTGCCGGTGGTGATGGTGGACCGCCCCGCCCCACCCACGGGGGAGCTGGCGCGGGACGCGGCGGGGGCGCTGGCGTGGCTGCACGCTCAGGCCGCGCTGCGGGGGGTGTAGAGCCAGGCCCGCCCGCCCGGTCGCGCCACGCTGCGGGTGGCGGCGGTGCCGACCAGCACCAACGTCCGCATGTCGGCGCGCGCCGGGTCGGCGGCGGCCAGCGTGGTCACGTCCACCCGCTCGTCCGCGCGGCTGACCGCGGTGGCGAAGGCGACCGCGGTTTCCCCCGGCAGCACGGCGCGCAAGGCGTCGAACGCCGCGCCCAGCTGCCAGGGCCGGGCGCGCGACAGCGGGTTGTACAGCGCCATCACGAACCCGGCGTCCGCCGCCGCGCGCAGCCGGTGCAGCACCACCGGCCAGGGCTTGAGGTTGTCCGACAACGACACGGCGCAGAAATCATGCCCCAGCGGCGCGCCCAGCCGGGCGGCGGCGGCCAGCAGCGCGGAGATGCCCGGCACCACCTCGATGTCCAGCGCGGCCCAGGCCGGGTGCGCCTCCACCGCCTCGAACACCGCCGCCGCCATGCCGAACACGCCCGCATCGCCGCCCGACACCACCGCGACCCGGCGGCCTTCAGCCGTCAACGCCAAGGCGTGGCGGGCGCGGTCCAGCTCCACCCGGTTGTCGGAGGGGTGGCGCACCTGGCCTGGGCGGGGCGGCAGGCGGTCAAGATACGGGCCGTAGCCGATCAGGTCCGTCGCCGCCGCCAGCGCGTCCGCGGCCCGGGGGGCGAGCAGCGCCGGGTCGCCGGGGCCGGCGCCGACGATGGCGAGGTGGCCGCTCATCGCGCGGCTTGCCGGCCCGGAACCAGCACGAGGGAGAAATATGGCGCTGGGCCGTCCGGCAGGTCCGCCAGCGGCAGGATGCGCTCGCCCGGCATGGTGCCGCGTTCGACATACACCCCATGGCGGCCCGCCTCGGCCAGGGCGGCGCGGATCTTGGGCAGGTGGCGGCCCACCTTCATGATGACGGCGGCGTCCGTGCCGCGCAGCCGGGCCGCCAGCGTGGCCGCATCCAGCGTGCCCGGCAGCACCGTCAGCACGTCGTCGCCGTGGGTCATCGGCGTGCCCGCCCGCGCCCACGCGCCGGACATGCCGGTGACGCCGGGCACCACCTCGTGCGGGTAGCGGGGCGCCAATCGGTCGTACACGTACATCGCGGAGCCGTAGAAGAACGGGTCGCCCTCGCACAGCAGCGCCACCGACACGCCCGCCTCTAGCCGGGCGGCGATGGCCAGGGCCGCCGCCTCGTAGAACGCCGTCATCCCCGCGGCATAGCGCGGGTCGGCCAGCGGGATTTCGGTGGTGAACGGGTAGTCGAAGCGCAGCCGCTCCGCCCCCGGGCGCAGGTGCGCGGCGGCGATGCTGCAAGCATGGCTGGGCCGGCCGCGCTTGGCGAAGAAGGCGTGCGCCGGGGCGTCGCCGAGGATGCGGGCGGCCTTGAGCGTCAGCAGCTCCGGGTCGCCCGGGCCGACGCCGACGCTGTACAGCGTTCCCGTCATTCGGCCTCGCTCGCCAGCGCGTTGACGGCGGCGACCGCCATCGCGCTGCCGCCGCGCCGGCCCGGCAGCACCAGGCAGGGCACCCGGCCATCCGCCCACAGCGCGTCCTTGGACTCGGCGGCCCCCACGAAGCCGACCGGCAGGCCGATGATCGCGGCCGGCGGCGGTGCGCCCGCGTCCAGCAGCTCCAGCAGGTGGAACAGCGCCGTGGGGGCGTTGCCGATCGCCACCACCGCGCCGCCCATCCGCTCGCCCCACAAATCCAGCGCGGCGGCGGAGCGGGTGTTGCCGATGCGACGGGCGAGGCCGGGGGTCGCCGGGTCGTCCAGGGTGCAGATCACCGCGTTGCCGGCGGGCAGGCGGGCGCGGGTGATGCCGTGGGCGACCATCTTGGCGTCGCACAGCACGGGCGCGCCGGCGCGCAGGGCGGCGCGGGCGGCGGCGGTGAAGCCGGGGGAGAAGCGCAGCGCCGGGGCGACCTCCACCATGCCCGCCGCGTGCACCACCCGCACCGCCACGCGCGAATCATCCGGGGACAGGCCGGACAGGTCCGCCTCGGCGCGGATGGTGGCGAAGGACTGCGCGTAGATCGCGGCCCCGTCGCGGATGTAGTCGCGTTTTCCAGGGGGAGTCATAATGCCGCGATGGCCTGGTCGAGCGTGAGGCCGCTCAGGTCCGGTGGATCGGCGGCGCGACCGTGGCGCACCAGGTCGTAGCGCCCGGCGCGGCCGACCAGGGTGGCCGCGGCGGCCGGATGGGCGCAGCCCTTGGCGCAGCCGGAGACGTGGGCGCGCAGGCCGAGCGCGCTCAGCCGGGCGGCGTCGGCG
>CAXTJU010000118.1:0-9083 GCA_964244655.1 uncultured Acetobacteraceae bacterium
GCGCTGGCCGGGGCGGCGACGCCGGGCAACGCCTTCGCCTTCCGCGCGCTCGCTGCGGCGGCCGGCCGGATGCTGGCCTCCCCCACCGGGCCGCGCGTGGCGGCGCTGGAGCTGGGCGGCTGGGACACGCACGCGGACCAGGTGCGCCGGCTGGCCGGCCCGTTGGGCGAGCTGGACGCCGGGCTGGCGGCGCTGAAGGACTCGCTGGGCGAGGCGTGGGGCAAGACGGCGGTGCTCGCCGTCACCGAGTTCGGCCGCACCGCCCGCGTCAACGGCACCCGCGGCACGGACCACGGCACCGGCGCCGTGGCGTTCATCGCGGGCGGCCGGGTGGCCGGCGGGCGGGTGCAGGCCGACTGGCCGGGGCTGGCCACCCTGCTGGACGGGCGGGACCTGCAACCGACGACAGATTTGCGGTCCCTGGCCAAGGGCCTGCTGGTGTCGCACCTCGGGCTGAGCCCGGCGGCGCTGGGAGCGGTGTTCCCCGGAAGCGGCGACGCGCCGCCGAGCCTGGGGCTGCTGCGGGCCTGAGCCGCCGTTCAGGGCAGGGCGGCCTGGCCGCAGTCGCTGCGGCCAGACAGGACGCAGTCCTCGAAGCCCGCCGCGGCGCGCAGCTGCTGCACCAGGGCAAGGCCGATCACCACCAGCAGCAGGATGACGGCCAGGGCCGCCAGGCTCGCCGTTTGCCGGTCGGCCCCCCCGTCTTGGTCCTCGCTGGCCGAGCGTCGCACCTGCCGCATGATGGCCATGCTATCCGCCGCACGCGCGGTTGCAAGGCTCGCGGCCCCCACTGATCCGTGGTGTGGTTCCGCCATGGACGCCGCCCTCGCCCACCTGTCCGCCGCCGACCCGGCGCTCGCCGCCCTGATCGGGCGCGTGGGGCCGTGCGGCCTCACCGTGATCGCCCGCGACCCCTACGAGGCCCTGGTGCGCGCCATCGGCCACCAGCAGCTGCACGGCCGGGCGGCGGAGGCGATCCTGGGGCGGTTCGCCGCCCTGCACCCCGGCGTGCCGTTCCCGACTCCCGCCCTGGTGCTGGCCACGGAGCCGGCGGCCCTGCGCGGCTGCGGCCTGTCCGGCAGCAAGGTCGCCGCCATCCGGGACATCGCCGCCCACGCCCTGTCCGGCGTCGTGCCCACCGCCGCCGAGGCCGCGGCGCTGGACGACGCGGCGCTGATCGAGCGGCTGACCGTCATCCGCGGCGTCGGGCGCTGGACGGTGGAGATGCTGCTGATCTTCACCCTGGGCCGGCCGGACGTGCTGCCGGTGGACGACTTCGCCGTGCGGGAAGGCTGGCGGCTGATCCGGCGCCTTCCCGTCCAGCCGCGCCCGCGCGACCTGGCGCGGCTGGGCGCGGCCTGGGCGCCCTACCGCTCCACCGCCGCCTGGTATCTCTGGCGGGCCTCGGAGGAAGGCAGGCCCAGGCCCTCCGCATGACTTGCTGGACCCGGTGCGATCGGTGACATTGCCGAACGTTCATACGAGGCCGTCCGTTGACCTTGCGCGTCCCCGCCTGTCTTATTGCGGCCTGCCTGCTCCCGCTGGCGATTGCGCCCGCCCGCGCCGACCCGGCCCTGGTCAGCCTCGGCGTGGGCGGGACGGACATCCTGAACCAGCAGGTCAAGGCGGCAGCGGATTTCCGGCTGGAGTACCGCTCCGGCCTGTCGCTGCTGCCGTTCTTCGAGGATTACTTCAAGCTGAAGCCCTGGGCCGGCTTCGAGACCACCTCCCGCCAATCGATCTTCGGCGGCGGCGGCATCCTGGTCGAGGTCCCGCTCGGCCCCCACTGGGTGCTGACCCCCAACGTCGGCGTGGGCGCCTACGGCCGCAGCAACGGCAAGAACCTCGGTTCGGTGTTCGAGATACGCTCCACCTTCGAGGGCGGCTACGTGTTCAACGACGGCTCCCGCCTGGTCGCGTCGTTCGGCCACACCTCCAACGCCGGCATCACCCGGCACAACCCGGGCACGGAGGCGGCGGTCGTGTCCTACCAGGTTCCGCTCGCGGCCCTCATCGGCCGCCGGTGAACGGTGCGCGGGCCGCTACAGCAGCCCCAGCTCCTTGAACTTGCCGGTCAGGATTGCCTCGTCGAACGGCTTGGTGATGTAGTCCTGCGCCCCATGCTCGACCGCGGCGGCGATCTGCGCCACGTCGTTCTGGGTGGTGCAGAACACCACGGCCGGGCCGGTCGCGCCGAACTCCGCCCGCAGCGCTTGCAGGAAGGCGAGGCCGTTCATCACCGGCATGTTCCAGTCCAGCAGCACGCAGCGCGGCAGGCCGCGCTGGCAGTAGGTCAGCGCGTCCCGGCCGTCCTCCGCTTCCGCCACCTCGTAGCCGTGCGCCTCCAGGATGCGCCGGGCGACCTTGCGGACGACGCGGCTGTCATCGACGACCAGGCAGACCGGTGCGGCGGTCATGCGGGTTCGGCTTCGAACGCCAGCAGGCTATGCAGGTCCAGCACGATCATCAGCTTGGCCTCCAGACGGTAGAGCCCGGTGCTGAACCGCGCCCATTGCTCAGGCAGGGTGGGCGGGTTCGGCTCGTAGCAGCCAGCGTCCGGGCATAGCACCTCGCACACCTGGTCCACCAGCAGCGCGTAAAGCTCGCCCTCGTCCTCCGCCACCAGCGCCATGGGAAGCTGTCCGGCGGGCAGCGCGGGAAGGCGGAGCCGGCAGCGCAGGTCGATGGCGGTGACGATGCGGCCGCGCAGGTTGAGGTTGCCGGCCACCTCCGGCGGCGCCAGCGGCACCGGCGCGATCGGCTGGTGGCGCAGCACGTCCCGCACCCGGCTGACAGGGACGCCGCAGAGCTGCCCGGCCAGGTTCAGCGTGACGAACACGGTGCCCTGCTTGATGGCTCCCTGGTCGATGGCCATCAGGCCGCCTGCCGCTCTGCGGGCGCCAGCTGCCGCCGCAACGCTTCCAGCAGGGCAGGGCGGTCGAACTTGCCGATGTACTCGTCAAATCCCGCGGCACTGCCCCGGCTCACGTCGGACGGGGTGGCGCGGCTGCTCAGCGCCAGCAGCGGCGTGTGCCGCCAGGGTCCGTCCTGCTTCAGCAGGCTCGCGAACTGCAAGCCGTCGATGCCGGGCATCTCGACGTCGGAGATGATGGCGTCGAACCGGTCGGGCGAGGCGCCGTCGCGCAATTCCAGCGCCTTGGCCGCGCTGTCCACGGCGGTGACCAGGTAGCCGCAAGCGGAGAGCGTGGGCACCAGCAACTGGCGGAAGAACGCCGAGTCCTCCACCACCAGCAGCGTCTGCTGGTCGGCGCCCTGGGAGTCGATGAACCAGTCGTTGGCGCCCTGCTGCAGCCAATGCCCCGTGTCCAGCACGTCCGTCACGCGGTCCGCGATGAGCGCCGTGCCGAGGAAGCCCGGCCGCCCGGCCGTCAGGCCGATGGCCAGCTGCTCCTCCACCACGTCCACGATCTCCGCCACCATGAGGCCCACGGAGCGGCCGCGGTCCGAGAACACCAGCACCGGAACGCTGGCCTGCGGGGCGTGGCCCTCGATGTTGATCAACGGCATCAGCTGGCCGCGGTACTGCATCACGTCGCGTCCGCCGTTGCGGGTGATCTCGGCGACCGCGATGCTCTCGATGCGGGCCACCAGGCCGAGCGGGACCGCCACCGGCCGGCCCGCGTCAGCCAGCCGGACCAGCAGCATGGGCGTCCGGTCGCCGGGCCGCTCGGCCGCCGTCAACGGCGCGTCCGCCTGATGGTCGGACACGGGCGGCACGACGGCGCTGACGGCCCGCCCGAGGCCGTTGGGGTCGAGGATCATGATGACGGAGCCATCGCCCAGGATGGTGTTGCCGCTGAACAGGCCGATGTGGCGCAGCAGCGGCGACACCGGCTTGACCACGATCTCCTCCGTGTCGAACACCTGGTCCACCACCAGCCCGAGCGTCAGGCCGCCGAGCACGGCCACCACCACCGTCAAGGCGCCGGCAGCCGCCCCGTCCGGCGGCAGGCCCAGCAGGTCCCGCAGCATCACCAGCGGCAGCAGGCGCTCGCGCAGCCGCAGCACGGGCGCGCCGTCCAGCCACTCCATCACGAGGCTGCCCTCGGCGGGCGTGCCCTCCTGCTCCGCCCGGACCAGCTCGGCCACGCAGGTCTGCGGCAGGGCGAAGCGCTGGTTGCCGGCCTCGACGATCAGGGCGGAGATGATCGCCAGGGTGAGCGGGATCTTGACGGTGAAGACGGTGCCCTGGCCTGCCGCGCTGCGCAGGTCCACCGAGCCGCCGAGCCGCTGGATGTTGGTCCTCACCACGTCCATGCCGACGCCGCGGCCGGATACGGCGGTGACGGCCTGCGCGGTCGAGAGGCCGGCATGGAAGATGAAGCGCTGGATTTGCTGGTCCGACATGGCGGCCAGCTCCGCCGCCGTGGCCAGCCCCTGCGCCAGCGCGCGCTCCCGGATGCGGGCGGTCGGCAGCCCGGCGCCGTCGTCCCGCACCTCGATGACGATGTGGCCGCCCTCGTGGAAGCTGTTGAGGGTGATGGTGCCGGCGGCGGGCTTGCCGGCGGC
Source organism: uncultured Acetobacteraceae bacterium (assembly GCA_964244655.1). Classification (GTDB taxonomy): domain Bacteria; phylum Pseudomonadota; class Alphaproteobacteria; order Acetobacterales; family Acetobacteraceae; genus LMUY01. The sequence continues at coordinate 4,531 of CAXTJU010000118.1, forward strand.
CAGGCGGACGGCCTGCCGCTCCAGCCCGTGGTCGGCGCTGTTGCGGACCATGTGGGTCAACGGGTCCCGGATCAGCTCCAGCACCTGGCGGTCCAGCTCGGTGCCCTCGCCCAGCATGACCAGGTCGATCCGCTTGCCCAGCTCCGCCGACAAGTCCCGCACCATGCGGGGCAGCTTGCTCCACGCGTGGCGGATCGGCTGCATCCGCGTCTTCATGACGCCCTCCTGCAAGTCGGAGGTCAGGTGCGAGAGGCGCTGCAGCGGGGCGGCGTAGCGGCTGTCCGTCTCGAGCCGGGCGAGCTGCACCAGCTGGTTGCGCGTCAGCACGAGCTCGCTGACCAGCACCATCAACGTTTCCAGCACGTCCACCGCGACCCGGATGTTGTGCGAGGCGGGCTCCGCGCCGGCAGCCTCGGCGAGCGCCGGGCCGCTGGGCTGGGCGTCCGGCGCGTCCGGCGCGGCTCTGGCGGCCTTCAGCCCGGCGATCAGCGCCGTGTCGTCGCCCGCCGGCTCCCGCTCCGTCGCGGCGATGCCGGCGATGATCAGCTTGATGCGGTCCAGCGCCGCCAGCACCACGGTGATCAGGCTGGACGTGGCCTGCAGCTCGCCGTCCCGCACCGCGCCTAGCAGATCCTCGGCCGCGTGCGCCACGTGCTCCAGCCGGGGCAGGTTGAGGAAGCCGCAGGTGCCCTTGATCGTGTGCACCAGGCGGAACACGTCGGCCAGCTGCGCGGCGTCGCCGGGTTCGCGTTCCAGCCGCAGCAGCGCGTCGTCCAGCGCGGCCAGGCTTTCGCTGGTTTCGGCCAGGAACTCGGTCAGCAACTCGTCCATCCACCCAAGCTCCGGCGCCTGCGGCCAGGATGGGCCGCAGTGCCGAAGATTGGGTTAACCAGGCGCCAGCAGCAGCGGCGGCGCCGGGGATGCGCCGCTGCCGCCGGGCATCAGCGCCGACAGCCGCAGCCCGGCGGCGCGGGCCAGCAAGGCCACGAGGCACGGCTGCACGTCCCGCGGCTCGACCGCAACCGCTCCAAGGCCGGCCGAAGGATCGGCCAGGGCGGCCCACAGGCCGGGTGGCCAAGCGGCGCCGGCGCCCTGCACCGCGACCAGGATGTCGCCGCCGGGCTGCCCGGACAGGCTGACCACGCCGCCGCGCGGCAGCGCCTCCGCCCCGAGCAGCAGCAAATTGACCAGCACGCGCGCGGCCGGGCCTGCATGCTCGCCGGGGCGCAGGCCGCCCAGCTCCGCCGTCACCCGCGGCGGCAGCCCCGCGGCGAGCGCGGCCAGCCCGGCCGCGTCCAGCGGGCCGCACCCCCCCGACCAGGCGGCGCGCAGCAGCTTGACCCGGCCTGCCAGGCCCTGCGCCGCCTCGTTCGCCAGCGGCAGGGCCTCGGCAACCGAGGCCGGGTCCTCGGCCATCAGCTCCAGCGTGTTCATCAGCGTGCCGAGCGGGCTGGCCAGGTCGTGGCACAGGCGCGCGCACAGCGCTTCGGCGAGCTGCGTGGAGGTCGCGTGCGATTCAGCCATTGCGGCCTCCCATCATAGCGCCATCAAATGCCACGGGGCCGCGCCCAGAGCAAAACACCGGGGGTGGGAGCTGCGTTGGCGCCCCGCGTCAAACCCGTGTCAACGGAGCTGCTGGAGCCGCCATGCCTTCCTCCTCGCACATCGAGCCCGGCCAGCGCGTGCGCCACCCGCAACAGCCCGATTGGGGCGTGGGGCAGGTGCAATCCGTCATCGGCGAGCGGATCACGGTCAACTTCCCCCATGCCGGCAAGGTCGTCATCAACGCCCGGCTGGTCAGCCTGGACGTGGTGGACGCCGCCCCGCGCGACTGAGCCGCCAGGTGACTGCGCCGCCTGGGGCTTGAACCCGGCCCGGCTCCCGCCGACAATACGTTCATGCCGCGCAGCCCCGTCCGACCATGATCGACCCGCACGGCCGATCCATCAGCTATCTCCGTGTGTCCGTGACGGACCGCTGTGACCTGCGCTGCGTGTACTGCATGTCGGAGCAGATGACGTTCCTGCCGCGCGAGGACGTGCTGTCTCTGGAGGAGCTGGAGCGGCTCTGCGGCAGCTTCATCCGCCTGGGCGTGCGCAAGTTGCGCATCACCGGCGGCGAGCCGTTGGTGCGGCGGGACATCATGACGCTGTTCCGCTCGCTCGGCGCCCATCTCGGGCACGGCCTGGACGAGCTGACGCTCACCACCAACGGCACCCAGCTGGCCCGCTTCGCGCCGGAGCTGCACGCCGCCGGCGTGCGCCGGGTGAACGTCAGCCTCGACACGCTGTCGGCCGAGAAATTCACCGCCATCACCCGGCGCGGCCGGATCGAGCACGTGATGGCCGGCATACGGGCGGCCAAGGCGGCGGGCCTCGCCGTCAAGCTGAACGCGGTGGCGCTGAAGGGCGTGAACGAGGACGAGTTCGACGACATGCTCGCCTGGTGCGGCCGCGAGGGGCTGGACCTGACCCTGATCGAGACCATGCCGATGGGCGACGTGGCGGACCGGACGGAGCAGTACCTGCCGCTCTCCCTGGTGCGCGCCCGGCTGCGGCGGCGCTGGACGCTGACGGAGGCGGATTATCGCACGGGCGGGCCGGCGCGCTATTTCGACGTGGCGGAGACCGGCCGGCGCCTGGGCTTCATCACGCCCATGACGCATAACTTCTGCGAAAGCTGCAACCGGGTGCGGCTGACCTGCACCGGCACCCTGTTCATGTGCCTGGGCCAGGACGACGCGGCCGACCTGCGCGGCGTGATGCGGGAGGGCGGGGACGAGGCGGCGCTGGAGGCGGCCATCCGCGAGGCGATCGCCCGCAAGCCGAAGGGCCACGACTTCATCATCGACCGCCGCCGCCCGGCGGCTGCGGTTGGGCGCACCATGAGCTTGACGGGGGGGTAGGGCCTTGCAGGGCTCTGCCCTGCACCCGCAAGGGGACAGGGTCCCCTTGACCCCTGGTACTATGATCAGGTGTCCAGAGGACTTCGTCCTCTGGCGGGGTTCGGGGCAGAGCCCCGACCTTGCTTTGCAGGGTCCTAACGCAGCGCCTCCGTCAGACTGACGCTGCCGCTGCCCCGCGGCGCCGGGCGCGGCTGGTTGGGGCCGGGCGCCCATCCCGTCATCATCGCCAGCCGCAGCGTCGCCACCGCCCGCCCGTCCTGCCGCGGCAAGGCGGCCAGGGCGGCCGGGAACAGCGCGCGGGGCGGCGTGCGGCGTTCCCGCAGCGAGACGGGATTGGCTTCCCCGGCCGCGCGCAGCTCGTGCAGCAGGGCGAGCGGGTCGGCGTAGAGCAGCGTGACGGTGTCCGCGTCCGCCACCGGCAGCGCGAACCCGGCGCGTTGCAGCAGGGCGGCGCAATCGGCCAGCCCGGCGAACGGGCACACCCGCGGGCTGGCCCCGCCGGTCAGCGCCGCCTCCGCCTCCGTCAAGGCCCCGCGCAGCTCCGCCAGCGTGCCGAGCGCCGGCATGGAGGCGAGCAGCAGGCCGTCCGGCCGCAGCGCCGTGCGCAGCTGGATCAGCGCGCCGGGCAGGTCGTTGACCATGTGCAGGGACAGGTTGGCGACCACCAGGTCGAAGCTGGCGGCGGCGAAGGGCAGCCACTCCGGATCGCCCACCACGGCCCCGTCCAGCCGGGCCATGGCGGGGGACAGCTCGCAGCTGACGGTCTCGATGCCGCGCTGGCGCAGGCGGGGCGCCACCACGCCGCGCCCGCCCAGGTCCAGCGCGCGGGCGAAGCGCAGGGTGGTGTCGTCCAGCCGGTCCAGCAGCCGGTCCGCCACCTCCGCCAGCACCGGCGCCACCTCGCCGATGCGGCTGGCGGCGCGGTCCCGGTGCAGGCGCACCGCCCGGCGGTCGAACACGGTCTCGGTCATGGGGCGGGCTTCCTGTCCATTTCTGGCTCAGGTGGCCCGTTCAGGACAGGATGCATAGAACGCTCACGGCGCGGCTGATACGGTCGTGATGCCTGCACCGCTCGGCAATGGACGCACCCGCCATGCAAGCGTATTCTGAACCCATGCAGCCGATCGCCCGCGCGCTCCTCACGGGGCGGTCCTGGATCGGCGCCGCCGCCCGGTGCGCCCTGGACGTGGCCCTGCCGCCGCACTGCCTGACGTGCGACGCCGGGGTCGAAGCGCCGGGGCGGATGTGCGCCGCCTGCTTCCGCGCCACCAGCTTCGTGACGGAGCCGTGCTGCCAGCGCTGCGGCATGCCGTTCGGGCACGCGGGGCAGGGCGGGCTGGCGCGGGCCTGCGACGGTTGCACCGCCGAGCCGCCGCCGTGGCGCATGGGCCGCGCCGCGCTGCACTACGACGACCAGGCCCGCCGCATCATCCTGCCGCTGAAATACGGCGACCGGGTGGAGCTGGCCGCCGCCCTGGCGCGGCACATGGCGCGGGCCGGCGCGGCGCTGCTGCGGGAGGCCGACATGCTGGTGCCGGTGCCGCTGCACCGCCGCCGCCTGCTGGCGCGGCGCTACAACCAGTCCGCCCTGCTGGCCCACGCGGTCGGCCGGCTGGCTGGGCGGGCGGTCGTGGCGGACGGGCTGCGC
>CAXTJU010000119.1:0-8871 GCA_964244655.1 uncultured Acetobacteraceae bacterium
ACGGTGTGGGCGCTCGCGTGAAGAACGGACCCGCGCTGGCCGGGCATGGTGCCGATCTCCTCATTCAAAACCGAGCGGATAGCCCGCGAGGTGTATCGCACCAGAGACCAGGCCAGAGCCGATGTGTCGACCACATCAAACGGTTCTACAACCCGTGGCGACGCCACTCGACCATCAGATGTCTGAGCCCCATGGAGTTCAAGCGGATAAAAACGTCGGCTTAAGCAGCGTGTCCGCCAGACCGGCAGCAGCTCATCAGTGTGCGCCGCTACAGGTATCCGGCATTCTCTCCAAGCCGGCTCCAACGTGGCGCAACCCGGGGCAAAACATGGTGCCAGTGTCGCTCGACTCCAGGGCGGCTTGAGATTGAGACCTACAGTCGGACCTGCGATAGGTATCAGCTTGCCCTGACTTTGCCCTCGAAGGTTTGACGTGCCTGCTCCACCCCTTCGAGGTTCTCCACCGCTCACACCCATACGCCGCAGAAGGCGGCGCTAAGGTCAGTCCAAGCGTCGTAAGCTTGTACTCGACCTTGGGCGGCACGATAGTGTGCAAGGTCCGCACCAAGAGGCCGGAGCCCTGGTGGAGACGACTGAAATATGCAAATCGCTGCCGTTACGCCATATTTTGTCAGCTTCCGAGCACCGCGGTCCAAATTGAAGGTGCTGCTTGGCCTTCAGCGCCCAATTACTCGGAGACACAGGAAAAGTTGGCAGCAGCATCTACATCACCTGATCCCTTGTACTTGGGCCACGACGGATACTCGCACAGCGGCCGCGTCCGGCCAGGGACCCCGGCGGTGTCGGCGACGACCTGCGGCGGGGGAGCGGCGCCTTTCTCGACCCAGTCCTCCAGCGCGGTGATCGAATCCCATGATGCGTTGAAGGTCGTGCTGAGCGCATGGTTGTAGCCTGGGATTTCGTAGTAGCGCATGAAGCTGGCCACCCGTTCCGGTCCCATCGTGCTGCTGATGCGGTTGAAGTACTGCTCCGTCGCGCGCGTGCTCACCAACTGGTCAGACGTGCCATGCGCCATGAGCACCTTGCCGCCGTGGGCCGCAAACTCCGACAGGTCAGCCTTGTTGACGTCCTGCCGCTTGGTCAGTTCGCTGATGCGCGCCTGCCAGCGGCCCGGACGTTCTGGATCGACGGACAGCGAGTTGTACGTGGGATCCTTGGTGACGAAGTACTTGATCCACTCGTCCCAGAAGCCGGAGTGGTAGGGGATGGCGTCCACCATCGTCCCGAACCCGCCCATTGGGAACTCCGGCTGCACGGTGCTCAAGCCGAGCCGGTTGACGGTGACCTGCAAGCCCGTGCCGGGACGTCCGAAGTCGGTGCCCCAGGTGTTGAACCCAGGGTATTGGTTCTCGCCGCTCGCAAGCGGGTAGTCGAACACGACGGGGGTGTCGATCACCCTCATGGCCGCGATCTGCGCATCCGACAGGCAGGTGTCGCCGGTGTCGGCCCCCCCAGGGCAGCGCAGGGGGCGCCCGTTCAGCACGGCGGCCGAGGGGTCGAACACCTCGTTGCACTTCGCCTGGTCGCTGATCAGGCCGTCCTGCGCGCCATCCAGCCCGTCGCAGGCTTGCATCGCGGCATCGTACAGCGCCGCGCGCTTCTGCAGGTTGGGGTAGGCGCCCGGCGCGGCCAGCGCCCGCGTGATCCGGCCGAACTGCAGGTCCAGGCTCGCGGCGTTGAAGGCCGGGTAGAGCACGATAACGCCGTCGTAGTCTGCGGGCCATTGCTCCGCCACGGCCAGCGCCTCGCGCCCCCCTGTGGACCCTCCGGCGAAATAGCTGCGCTCCGGCCCGGCGCCGTAGCGCTTGTTGATGATGTAGAGCGCGGCGTCGCGCGTCTTCTTGAGCGCGTCGTGGCTGTAGTTCATCAGCGCCTCCGCGTTCAGGGCGAAGGCGCCGGCATTGTCGGCATCGATCCCCTCATGGCCGGAGTCGCTGGCGAACACCGCATAGCCGCGGCCAAGCGGGGTGAGCTTGTCGGCCGCGCCTGCCGGTACGTTGTCGGTGAGCTTCGGGATGGACCCGTTGTAGCCGCCCCCGCCGTACATCATTGCCCGCTTGTTCCATGCCTCGGGCAGGTCAACCTGCATCAGGATCTTGGGCGCGGTGGGATCGACGGGATTGATGCTGATTGCGACCTGGCAGTACGCGCCATAGGTCTGGGGCGCCATCCCGCCGGCCGCGACATCGATGGCGGCCGTCACGGCGGCGCCCGCCGTCGGAAGCCCGATGGCCGAGGCGGGAATGGCTTGCGACGCCAAGTCGGGGCAGGAAGTGGGGGCGGCCTTCGAGGCACCGGACGCGGCGAGCAGGCCCAAGGCAAGGGCGAGACCGCCCCATGCAGACGATGCAGCAGCCATCGCGTTTCCCATCCCCTCTGGACGGCATCGCTGGACCGTCGCCGATCCAGCAGCCATGGCGTCCCGTTCATTCACGCGGCAGGCGGCTTGCGCTGCCCCTGGGGCAAGTTACGCATCCCTCGGCCCGCTTGGAAAGCTCGCCGCATCCCGCCGCCCCCGCGCCGGCAGCCCACGCTTGCCTTGCCGCCCCTCGGCGGGCAACTTCCTGCGGGTTGGCTCGTGTCTGAGGCAACGACAGAACGTCGAAAGCCAACGATGCGCCCGAAATCATGGCCTGCCCTGGCGACCGGCCTGTTCGGCATCCTGCTGGCGAGCGCTCTGCCCGCCGCGGCCCAGACGCTCGGGCCGTTCAACGTGACGGACCGGGTCTTCGTCGCGGGCATTTCCTCTGGTGGCTACATGGCCGTGCAGATGCACGTCGCCTACTCCCGCTTATTCAAGGGCGCCGCGATCTACGCGGGCGGTCCCGACGATTGCGCCCAAGGCAGCGTGGTCACGGCGCTGACCACGTGCGGGCTGAACATCCCCCCCGTAAACGCCGCCGCCCTGGTCGGCATCACGCGGAGCTGGGGACAGGACCGGCTGATCGACTCCGTGGACAACCTGCAGGGCCAGCCGGTCTACCTGTGGTCCGGCAAGCTCGACACGACGGTGCGGCAGCCCTTGATGGATGCTCTGCAAGCCTACTACGGCGCTCTCGGCGCGGACGTGTTCCAGTACGATAACGGCTTTCTCGCCGAGCACGGCTGGGAGTCGCCCTACGGCCCCCTGCCATGCGCCGCCGCGGCCAGCCCCTACGTCATCGCCTGCTATGGCGTCGAGAACACCGGGGCCGCCCACCCAACCTCCAGCGACACCACCCTCTACGACTCCGAACAGGTCTGGCTGACGCGCTGGCTGGGTCCGCTCAACTCCAAAAATCAAGGCGTGCTGCAAGGCTCCGTCGTGGCCTTCGACCAGAACCGCTTCGCCCCCGGCGGCGACGCCGCCGCGATCAGCATGGACCAGACAGGCTATGCTTTCGTGCCCCGGGACTGCGCCACCGGCCACGCCTGCAACCTGCTTCTGGCCTTGCACGGGTGCCAGCAATCCTACAGCGCCGTCGGCACGGCCTTCATCAACGATGCTGGCATCAATCAGTGGGCAGATGCCAACCACCTCATCGTGCTTTACCCGCAGACGGTTGCAAGCAGTTCCACCGGCAGCAATCCGCAGGGCTGCTGGAATTGGTGGGGATACCTAAATGATCCCGACTATGCGCTGAGGAGCGGGCCGCAGATGCAGACCCTGCATCGCATGGTGGTGCAGGCGGCCGGCCGCGCTGCCGCGCCCCCGTAGCCGAAACCTCCAGGCCCGCTGCCTTGCCGTGCGCGTCCCCAAGGTCGCCGTCCGCCCGTTCACTTGCCGGAACCGTTCCCCACGGCGGCTTGCATCCCTCTCGTTCCCAGCTTGCTTTCCGTGCTGACAGGCGCATGCAAGACGCTCTGGCCTTCGTTTCCGCGGATGTCCTCATCCCACGGGTGATCCCGTCCGCCCGGATGACGCTTAGATGCGGCTCCCCCGCCCTGGAGCCAGGCAACCCTCAACGGGTCATGGCGGCGTGCAGCAACGCCGCACAGACGCATTCAGAGTGCTTCTCAGGCGCACATTAAAGGCTTGAGCTGCCCGTGGGTGATTGACATTCAGGGGAGGGTTTTGCAGTTTCATCCCGGGCAAAGCTTAAATAGCGACCAGAAACTAATAAGTAGAGGACGTTCCATGCCAAAGGTGAAACTTGCAGTGCAGCAATGCAGTTCGAGGCAATCGCTTCGGACCACAGTCGCAAGCGTGGTGAGCCTGGTCGGACTTGCATGTTTGGCGCGGCCGGCTCTGGCGGATCAATGCACCGATCTCGCGGGCAGCCGCTTGGAGAACGGCGTTGTCACTGCCGCGCAGTCCGTCCCCGCCGGCAACTACACCGCAGGCGACGGCTTGGTCTACCCGGCCCTGCCAGCGTTCTGCCGCATTGCTGCGAGGCTGACGCCGAGCCCGGAATCCGACATTAAAGTCGAGATCTGGATGCCGTCCGCGCCGGGCGCCTGGAACGGCCGCTTCGTCGGCACCGGAAACGGCGGCTACGCCGGCGCGATCGTATACGGCGAGCTTGCTGCGACCCTCCCGCTCGGCTTCGCCGTCATCAACACCGACATGGGGACCTCGCCCTCGAACATCCTCGACGGCCTGCCGCTGACTGGCCAGCCGCAGAAGCAGATCGATTTCGGCTACCGCTCCACCCATCTGATGACCGTCGCCGGAAAAGTCATAACGAAGGCGTTCTACGGCCGCGAGCCGGAATACTCGTACTTCACCGGCTGCTCCACCGGCGGAGGCCAGGCGCTGCACGAGGCGGAGCAGTTCCCGAACGACTACGACGGCATCGTCGGCGGAGCATCGACCGCAAACCGCACCAACCTGCACATGAACATCATCTGGCAGTACACCACCACCCACGCCACGGCGCAGAGCGTGATCCCCGAGTCGCTGCTGCAAACCGTCACCGCCAGCGTCATCGACGCCTGCGGCGTCAGCAGCGGCAGCCTCGCGACCGACCAGTTCCTCACCGACCCCCGCACCTGCAAGTGGGATGCGAAGAAGCTGCTGTGCAAATCGGGCCAAACCACCAATTGCCTCAGCCCAGAGCAGGCGAACGCGCTCAACCTGATCTATGACGGCCCGCACGATCCCCGGACCGGGGCGCTGATCTTCCCCGCACCAAACCGCGGCAGCGAGAGCGGCTCGACGTTCGACATCGCCGCCCAGGAAGGGCTGACATTCGGCCAGACCGAACCAACCTTCGACGGGCTGTTCTACTGGGTCTTCGGCCTGAACTGGAACTGGCGGACGTTCGACTACGACCACGACGTGAAGAAGGTCGACCAGGTGCTCGGGCCGGTCGCGAACGCGAACAGCGCCGACCTGTCGGCATTCGAGAGCCACGGCGGCAAGTTCCTGCTGTATCACGGCTGGGCCGACGCCCTCGTGTCATCGCAGGACGACATCAACTACTTCATAAGGGTGGCCTTGGCGCACAACGAACAAGTATCGGGTGGTTCCGAGGCGCTGGCCAACACCCTGAAATCTTTCAGGTTGTTCATGGCCCCCGGCATGGGGCACTGCTTCGGCGGGGCCGGCCCCAACGTCTTCGGCGGCGCCGACAACCCGGGCGGCCCGGCCGACGCGCAGCACAACGTCCTGCTCGCCATCCAGCAATGGGTCGAGAACAGCCAGGCGCCGGATCGCATTATCGCAACCAAATATCCTGCCGACGACCAGACCAAGCCGCCGGCCATGACAAGGCCGCTGTGCGTGTTCCCGAAAGTCCCCGTCTACGGCGGCACGGGAGACACCACGGTGGCGGCGAACTTCGCCTGCGTCGAGGACTTCGTCACCGACAATCCGACGCCTCCGCCCATCTATCGCCAGTAAGACAGTCCCTCGCCTCACCCGAGCGTTCCTTTTGCAGGACGCTCGGGGCCGAGCATGGCGCTGCCATCACGTGCGGAGCGCATCAGGGGCGAAATCCACGACCAACGAAAGCCGCCATGAGCTTCCTGATCGCAGTTGCCGTCTTGGCTTTCCTGATGTTCGTCGCCTATCGTGGCTTCAGTGTGATCCTGTTCGCGCCGGTCGCAGCCATGCTGGCGGTGCTGCTCACCGACCCGGCGGGCGTGCCTACCCTGTTCACCGGCCTGTTCATGGACAAGACGGTGGGGTTCGTGAAGCTGTACTTCCCGGTCTTCCTGCTCGGCGCCGTGTTCGGCAAGACGATCGAGCTGTCCGGGTTTTCCAAGTCGATCGTCTCCGCCGTGATCAAGCTGGTCGGGCGCGAGCGTGCGATGCTCTCGATCGTGCTGGTCGGCGCCATCCTGACCTATGGCGGCGTGTCGCTGTTCGTCGTGGTGTTCGCGGTCTATCCCTTCGCTGCCGAGATGTTCCGTCTGGGCGACATCCCGAAGCGGCTGATTCCGGGCACGATCGCGCTCGGTGCCTTTACCTTCACCATGGATGCGCTGCCCGGCACCCCGCAGATCCAGAACATCATCCCCACCGCCTTCTTCAAGACGACCACCTGGGCGGCGCCTTGGCTCGGCGTGACCGGCTCCGCGTTCATCTTCACCGTTGGCCTCCTCTACCTGAACTGGCGCCGGCGGCAGGCCGCCGCGGCGGGCGAGGGCTATGGCACCGGGCACACGCAGGAGGCGGAAGCGGCGGTCTCCACCGGGCTTGCCCATCCCCTGCTGGCGATCCTCCCCTTGATCGTGGTCGGCGTGATGAACAAGGTGCTCACGGCGGTGATCCCGGCCGTCTACGGCGCCACCGACGAGGTCAGCCTCGTCGGGCTGGAACATCCCGTCGTGACGCAGGTGCCGGCTGTGGTGTCGATCTGGGCGGTGGAGGGAGCGCTCCTGCTCGGCATCCTCACGGTTTTTGTGCTTGCCTTCCGCGCGGTTGGCAGCCGCTTCGCCGAGGGGTCCAAAGCGGCGGTTGCCGGCTCGCTGTTGGCCGCGATGAACACGGCTTCGGAATATGGCTTCGGCTCAGTGATCGCCGCACTTCCGGGTTTCCTTGTGATCAAGGACGCGCTGCGGGCCATCCCCAACCCTTTGGTCAACGAAGCCGTAACTGTCTCGGCGCTGGCCGGCATCACCGGCTCCGCCTCGGGGGACTGAGCATCGCGCTCGCGGCGATGTCGGCACAGTTTATCGCCGGGGCGAACGCGGCCGGTATCCCGTTGGAGGTTCTGGCCCGAATCGCCTCGATGGCCAGCGGCGGCATGGACACGCTACCGCAAAACGGCGCAGTGATTACGCTGTTGGCGGTGTCGGGCCTCACGCACCGACAATCCTACGGTGACATCTTTGTCATAACATGCGTCAAGACTGGCGCCGTTTTCGTAGTGATCGCGGCATACTACCTGCTTGGCATCGTGTGAGTGTCCATTCGGAAACATTTTGGACAGCTGAAATGGAGTGCGCCCCTTGGGGTGGACAGAATGGGCGATTTGAATTGACCCCCCTTGCTGGGCTTCCGGAGAGTGGAAGCCATGACGAAGCATCGTTCACACAGCGCCGCGTTCAAGCGGCAGGTTGCTGAGGAGTTCATCGCGGGCGAGACGCTGCACACGCTGTCCAAGCAGCACGACATCTCCCGGCAGCTGATCCGGATCTGGGTTGGCAAGTTCGAGGCTGGCGCACTGGACGATGATGTGCAGGCGGCCGACCTGATGCAGGAACACGAAGCCCGGATCGCCGCGCTTGAGCGTCTCGTGGGCCGCCAGGCGTTAGAGATCGAACTGCTAAAAGGGGCTTTGAAGCATGCTTCCCGGCCGAAAAGCGCGAGCACCTCCATCGTCACCGGCCCCGTAGCATCTCCGTCAGCAGGGGGTGCGAGCTGATGGCCCTCACGCGATCCACCTTTTACGACGCGTCGCCAGTCATGCTGCCTGACGACGGTATCCTCGCCCGGATTGGCACAATTTGCGACGAGTTCGAGTGCTACGGCTACCGGCGGGTTGGAGCAGCACTGCGCCACCAGGGTATCGTGGTGAACGGCAAGAAGCTCCGCCGCTTGATGCGGGAGCACGGTTTGCAGCCAAAACAGCGACGGCGATACGTCGTGACGACCGACAGCGACCATGCCGGGCCGATCTATCCCGACCTGGCCAAGGATGTCGTTCCCGATCGCCCGAACCAGCTCTAGGTCGCAGACCTGACGTACGTGGCCATACCGAGCGGCTTCGTCTACCTGGCTGCCATCCTGGATGCCTGGTCGCGCAAGGTCGTTGGCTATGCGATCAGCCGCTCCATGGATGCTCGCATCGCCGTCGCGGCGCTGAAGGCGGCGATCAGGAACCGGACCCCACCACCAGGCTGCCTGCATCACTCCGATCGCGGGTCGCAATACGCGTCCGAGGCGTGTCGCACCTTGCTGGCGGCACACGGCCTGACCGGCTCGATGAGCCGCCGCGGCAACCCGTACGATAATGCCAAGGCGGAGAGCTTCATAAAAACGCTGAAGGTCGAAGCCGTTTACCTTGCAGCCTACGAAACGTTCGAGGACGTCACCGCCGACCTTCCACGCTTCATTGACAACCTCTACAACTCAAGGCGGCTGCACTCGGCCCTCGGTTATCTCAGCCCCGTGCAGTTTGAGGATCAACACGCCCGGCAAACGGTCAAAACAGCGGCTTGATCCTGTCCACCCCAAGGGGCGCACTCCAGTGCGCCGACTGAAGCTGCTGGAGCAGGAGAACAGCCGCCTGCGTCGAGCAATCTTGGACCTGACGCTGAAGAAGCTGATCCTGAAGGAAGCCGCCTTGGGAAACTTCTGAGCGCCGCGCGTCGTCGGAGATGCATCGAGCTACAAGGACCTGGCCACCTTTGATTTCGCGGCCAGCAAGGTCAACGAGGCCACGGTCCGGCAGCTGCACCAGGGCGAGTTCACTGATCGGTC
>CAXTJU010000120.1:0-8703 GCA_964244655.1 uncultured Acetobacteraceae bacterium
GGCAAGTCGTGGCGCATGACAACGCCTGGTCCGTGATGGCCTGAGCGCCGCAGCCTGGAATCGCGGATGCAAGCGTGCGGCTTGCCGTCGAGGATGCCGAGGCGGGAGGCACCGCGCTGCTCCGCAAGCCAGTGTCGGGCACCGCGCTGGCCGAACGAGCAGCCGCGCTGCTGGCGCACGTTGGCCCATCAAATCGGTGAGAAGCTCGGTAACTCCACACTATCGCCATGGGCGAGCCGGCGACCGCCAAAGCATCAGCCAACTTGCTCACGCGTCTGTCTCATCGCTGTGGGCTGGAGCGGGTGAGTGCAGGTTCGTTTCAGGCAGGCCGACATCAGCCGCTTCAAACGGGTCATCGGTGATGGTCTTCGATCGCGCACCGATCAGCGTCGAGCGACCGAGGTCGAGATTGCCGTCAATGCACTGAACCGGATGCTCGAACTCGGGCGTCCAGAGTACGTCCGCCTCCCGTAACAATGAAACGAGATGGCCGAACTGGGGCCGCCCGCTGAACCGTGCAACACAGTCTTGTTGCTTTCGTCGTCATGACTCAATTTTTTTAGGAGTTAGAGCCTCTGGTAAACCCGGCGCAGTTCACGGCCTCTTCGTCCGGCATCACGTCCGGATCCCCTGAGCGCATCGCGCTGAGCCGCCGTTTCATGCCAGCGATCCGCTTCTGGTGATGGCTGCCGCGTCGCATGGCGACGCCAACGGCGAGGATGTCTACGAGCACCAGCGCGGCCAGCCGGGAGGTAATCGGCGTATAGATGTCGGTGTTCTCGAGCGTTTCCACCACCAGCAACAGGTCGCACAGCTGGCTCATGCGCCCTGTATGGCCGGAGATGCCTATCACGGTGGCGCCCATCTCGCGCGCAGCACGGATCACGTCGAGCACCGCGGAGGTTCGCCCGGTGTTGGAAATCGCCACGGCTACGTCGCCTGGCTGCATCATGGATGCTGCGATGAACTGCTGGTGGGAGTCGGTGTGGACCAGGCATGGCGCACCGAACAGCGGGAACTTTTGCTGCGCGTCGGCGGCGACGATCCACGACGCGCCGAAGCCGAAGAACTCGATGCGCTTGGCCGCGGCTAGCAAGTCGATCGCCTTGCCGACGGCCTGGTGGTCGAGTTGGCTGCGCGCCCAGTCGAGGCTGGTCATGGTGTAGTCGAACACCTTGTCGGCCAGCGTCTGCGGGGTGTCTGCCGCCTCCAGCACCGATTGCGTTGCGGGCATGCCAAGCGCCACGCTGTGGGCGAGCTTCAGCTTGAAGTCCTGGAATCCGTCGAACCCCAGGGCCGCGCAGAACCGCATCACCGTGGGCTCGCTCACTTGGGCCTGCCGGGCCGTCTCCGCCACGGTGGCGCCCAGCGCGGCCTGCGGGTTCGACAGGATGTGCTCGGCCACGCGGCGGTCTGACTTCCTGAGGTTCGGCAGCCGCACCAGGATCAATTCCAGCACGTTGCGTCCCAAGGCCGTCGCGCGCTCTGGGTGTCCGTCGTCCATGCCGTTCCGCAACGCTCCTGATTGCCCGATCCACTGGCCCAGCGACCGGACCGGTGCTGCCGGTCAGCCCTCGCGCCCCAGCTGGACCATGTGTCGGGTGTCGGGCGGCAAAAGTCTAGGATGCCGGGTGCGCCTTGCGGCGGCGTCGATCTCGGCCGGGTCGGCGGTGTTAAACGCGAACAGGCCGAAGTGATGGGGGACCAGGACCGGAACCCCGGCCGCTTGGCAAAGCTCGATGGCCTCGCCCAGCGTGAAGTTGCCCATGATGCCGCTGGCTGTGAGTGCAGCGTCCCGCCCGTTCACCGGCAGCAGCGCGAGCCCGGGCGCCAGGGCGCGGACTGCCTCAGCAAGGCCCTCGTAGGGCACGCAGTCCCCGCTGTGATAGAGCCGCAGGCCGTGCAGGGAGATGACGTAACCCAGGAAATGGTGCCGTCCTTCCTGGTCCTGCTCGAACCGCTCGTGCGCGGCGGGCAGCGGATCGAGAACCAGGTCGAGGCCCGGCAGCGGGCGCAACTGCACCCCGGCCTCGGCCGGCACAGTCCGGCCGGCTGGCAGCCCTATCTCCTCTGCAAATGCCGCCTCAGCCGCGGGAACCACGAAACGGCACTCCGGATACGCCTGCGCCAGCGCGGGCAGCGTGCCAGGGTCCATGTGGTCGCCATGCCGGTGCGTGCAGATGACTAGGTCGACGCGCGGCAAGCCATCGGCCTCGATCGGCGCCGGCATCACGCGCTCGTGCGAATACAGGGCATCGCGATACTTCCGAGCTAGGTGATCCGAGAGGTAGGGGTCGATGAGCACGACTTGCTCGCCAGCCCGCAGCAGGAAACCCGCCTGCCCGAGCCACGCTAGCTGCACGCCATCGGCGCCAGGTTGTGCCAGCAGACCCGCAAGGCCGTCCGGCGGCAGCAGGACTGGCTCGATCCTCACGCGGGGTCCGTCCGGGCGCGCGGCGGCCCGCCGGCCAGGGAAGACAGCGCCTCGAACGCCGGCCCTTCGGATGCAATCTCGACCGCAAACACTTCCGAGATCACCTGGGTCCAGCCATGCAGGAAATAGTGCCAACCATCGAAGGTGGCCAGGCCGGATTGCCCCGCCTGGGCTTCGGCCCGGTCAAGGAAGAGCAGGTTGCCACGATAGTTCAGCTCCCACACGATGCTGCCCTTGGGGAAACGCGCGGCAGCCCCGAGCGGCGAGCCTGGGCGGTCCTTGCCGAGCCCGGTGGCGTTCACGATCAGCGACCGCTCCGCCAGGGAGTGCAGAACATCGTCGTTCCGCTCGGGCGTGGCAGCCAGGACGTAGTCGACCGCCACGCCGCTGCCGAGGCCGGCATGGAAGCGGCGCAGCTTGTCCAGGCGGGCGGCGTCCACGTCCGACACCACGATGCGGCGCGGGCGGTCGGCGCCACGCCCCGGCTGCATCAAGTTCCAGGTGATGGCGGTCGCAGCACCGCCGGCGCCCATCAGGAACACGTCGCCGCCGAAGTGCCGCCAGTGCCCGTCCGGCACGATGGCGTTGAGCGAAAGCCGTGCCGAGATCGGATCCTTGGCATGACCGACCAGCTTGCCATGGCGCTTGGATAAGCAGCTCACTTCCTGAAGCGCCGCCGCATGGGTGTCCAGCCCGTCGATCAGGCTGCCGGCCGCATGCAGCAGGTCGATCTTGTGCGCCGTCACCAGCGCGCCCATCGAGTGCGGGTCGTTGCGGATGAACGAGACCACCTCCCGGTAGGCGGCATCCGGCGCTTGCAGGGGCAGGTCGATGCCGTTGATGGCGCAGGCGCCCAGGCCAAGCGCCTCGGCCCAGCGCGGGAAGACCGTCATGATCGACGACTGTCCCGTGGAGACGCCGATGAAGTGGATTGTCGACAGGGCAGCCGGAATGAGCCCGGCCATCAGACAGGCTCCCGCACGGCGCGCGCGGCACCCAGGGCTTGCTCAGCCGCGTGGCGTATGCCGGCCCAGTCGCCGCTGCGGATCATGCTGCGGTTCGCGATCCAGGTCCCCCCCACTGCCGCCACAGACGGCTCACCCAGCCAGTCCGCGAGGTTGCCTGGCGAGACGCCCCCAGTCGGGATGAAGCGCAGCCCGTGCAGCCCGAACGGCGCGGCGATCGAGCGGAGGAACGGGATGCCGCCGGCCGGGACCGCCGGGAAGAACTTGAACATCCGCACCCCGCGCTCGATCCCCGCCTGCAAGTCGGATGGGGTCATCGCGCCGGGCACGTAGGGCAGGCCTAGCTCAGCGGCCTGGTCAAGCAGGCGCGGGTCCAGCCCGGGAGCGAGGGCGAAGCGGGCGCCGGCCTCCGCGGCGCGGCGCAGATCCTGCTCCCCGATCACCGTGCCGGCGCCCACCACCATGTCCGGATAGCGCTCCGCGATGCGCGCGATCACCTCGGCGGCCGCATGGGTGCGGAACGTCACCTCGATCACGCCGAGCCCGGCCTCCAGCAGCGTCTCAGCCAGGGCGTCGGCCTCCGCTACGCTGTCTACCTCGACCACGGGAATGACGCCGAAGGCCGTCGCCTCCAGCAGGGTCGCCTCAAGCGTGGTTCCCGCATCGGCCATCTCACGCGCTTCCCACAAGCGTGCGCGGCCGGTAGCGCAGGTTGCGCGTCCGCGTCCAGCCGCCGGCGCCGTCATCTACGATCAGGTCCCGCATCCCGCCGGCCTCGGCGATGATGCCGTAATCCTGGCCGGCGTCTGCGGGATAGCAGAATAGCGTCACGAGCGGCTCGGCACCGACGTTGACGCTACGGTGGATCCAGTACGGCGGCACGTACACCACGCTGTTGGGCCGCATCTCCTCGGCATGGACCGTGCCGTCGACCAGCTCCATCAGCATCACGCCGTGGCCGGACTGGCAGTGGTAGATTTCCGGCCGGTCGCCGATGGCGTGGATGTGCCCGCGGGTGAAGGCGTACTCCTGGCCGACCTTGCCTGGATAGAGCGTGCTGGTGCCGAAGATGACGTCGCCGGCGCGCTCCGACGGGCGGAACTCATCGACCTGGTAGGCGATGTCCGCGCCGCGGCAGCGGGCCAGTTCGGCAAAGGCAACCTCGTCCGCGAACAGTCCGGCAAGGTCGTCGAAGCGTTTCTCGTAGCGCCGAGTTCGCCCCGCCATCGCGCCGGTGCCGGGATCGATGACGACGGATGCGGGCAACGGATTCGACATTGGCGGCGCCTCCCAGCGCATCTGAAATTTGGCGAGATTGTGTAGTGCTATTACGTGAATGGGGGCGAGATCAACCAGCATGTCATCTTTTGCGCTGCAACATGGCGCTTTACCGCTTGCTCATTCCCGAAAGCGATGTTGTATTGCTACCATATAATGCGGCGTAGTCACGGAGCTTGTCCGATGACGCCCAAGGGGAGAGCAAGATTCATGAGAGCGATTTTCGCGGCGGCGACTGTGGCGGGCGTGGCGCTGGCGCTCTCGCCCCCTGCCGGCGCCAAAACCATCAAGATTGGCATCTCGATGCTGACGCAGAATGCGCCCTACTATGCAGCCCTGCAGTCGGCGATCGAGAAGGAGGCCAAGGCGCTCGGCGCCACCACGGTCGCAGCCGATGCCAACAACGACCTAGTCAAGCAGATCGCCGACGTCGAGGACATGCTGTCGCAGAACATCGACATCCTCATCATGGATCCGAAGGACGCCAAGGGCCTGGTCGGCGCCGCCAAGGACGCGGCCAAGGCGCACATCCCGGTCATTATCGTGGACAGCTCGATCGACGAGAGCGCCCCGGTGCTGACCACCATCCAGTCCAGCAACGCGGAGAATGGCCGGCTTATCGGCGATTGGCTGGTCGGCCAGGTGAAAGGCAAGGACCTGCACATCGCCGTGCTCAGCGGCAGCCAGGGCAACGTCGTCGGCGAGGCCCGGCGCGATGGCGTGATGGAGGGCATCCTCGAGGCGCAGCTGCGCCAGATCGGCCATGCCGGGTTCACGGTCGTGGGCCAGGGCTGGGGCGGCTGGACGCAGGAGGGCGGCGTCAAGGCGATGGAGGATCTGCTGACCGCGCATCCTGACATCAATGCCGTGCTGGCCGAGAACGACAGCATGGCGCTGGGAGCGTTGCGGGCCATCCAGGACGCCGGCAAGGCTAACCAGGACATCCTCGTGTTCGCCGCCGCCGACGGCCAGAAGGAGGCGGTCAAGCTGATCCAGGACGGCAAGTACGGCGCCACCGGCCTGAACGACCCGGCGATCATCGGCAAGATGGCCGCCGACCTCGCGGTGAAGGTCGTGGACAAGCAGGCGCCCGCCGACTTGGCCAAGATCACCTACACGCCGCCGATGGCCATCACCAAGGCCAACGCCGCGCAATACTACAAGCCCGACGCGCTGTTCTAGGCCGGCTGGCCAACATGGACACCGGGCAGGACGCGGCCGGCGTCGAGATGACGGGCATCTCAAAGGTGTTCGGCGGCATACGGGCGCTCGACGACGTGTCGTTCACTGTGCGCGCGGGCGAGGTGCACGCGCTGCTCGGGGAGAACGGCGCCGGCAAGTCGACGCTGATGAAGATTCTGGCCGGCGCCCACCAGGCGACCAGCGGCGAGATCCGCATCGGCGGCGAGCGGGTGAGCGTGTCCTCGCCGCACGATTCCCGCGCGCTCGGCATCGGCATCATATACCAGGAGCTGGCCCTGGCGCCGGACCTGACAGTGGCGGAGAACATTTTCCTGGGCGAGCTGCCGCGCCTGGTGAACGCGAAGGCGCTGCGCGCCCGGGCGGCGTCCTTGCTGCAAGACCTCGGCTTCGCGATCGACCCGGGCGCCCTGGTCGGCTCCTTGCCACTCGCCTTTCAGCAGGCCGTGGAGATCGCCAAGGCAATGTCCCGCCGAGTACGCATTCTGATCCTGGACGAGCCGACGGCCGTGCTGGCGCCGCCCGAGGTGGAGCGGCTGCTCGACGTGGTGCGCGGGCTATCGCGGCGCGGCGTGAGCGTCATCTACATCTCGCACCGCCTGGACGAGATCTTCCGCATCGCCGACCAGATCACCGTGCTCAAGGACGGCCGCACCGTCGGTACCTATGCTGCCGCCAGCATGGACGAGCACCGCCTGATCCCGCTCATGGTCGGCCGCGAGGCGGCGCAGCTGTTCCCCAAGGTCGCGCGCTCGGCAGGCGGGGAGCTGCTGCGCATCGAGAATCTCTCGGCCGCCGGGTTGGTCAAGGACGTGTCGTTCACCCTGCAAGCCGGCGAGGTGCTCGGCATCGCGGGTCTGATCGGCAGCGGCCGCACCGAGCTGGCCCGCGCGATCTTCGGCGCCGACTGCATGGAGTCCGGCACGGTCACGCTCGCCGGCCGCCGCGTCACGCTCCGAACGCCGCGGCAGGGCGTGGCCGCCGGCATTGGCCTGGTGCCGGAGGACCGCAAGGGCCAGGGCTTAGTGCTCGCCTTGCCGATCCGGCAGAACGTCACCTTCACTATCCTGCGGCGCTTCACCAACGGTCTCGGCATGCTGCGCCGGGCCGCCGAGCGCGGAGCGGTGGATACCATCGCGCGGCGCACCACGATCCGCGCCAAGAACCTGGACTTGCCGGTCAGCAGCCTGTCCGGGGGCAACCAGCAGAAGGTGGTGCTGGCGAAATGGCTCGACGCCGGGTGCAAGGTCATCATCCTGGACGAGCCGACACGGGGCGTCGATGTCGGCGCGCGCTCCGAAATCTACGGCCTGATCGAGACGTTGGCCGCCGCCGGGCTCGGCGTGATCCTGATATCGTCTGACCTCATCGAGGTCATCGGCGCTTCGGACCGCGCCCTGGTGATGAGCGGCGGGCGCATCAGCGGCAGCCTGTCGCGCGGCGAGCTGTCCGAGGCCCGCATCATGCAGCTGGCGCTGCGCAACACCACGCACGTAGGAAGGCCGGCTGCCCACGCAGCCCCTGCCGGCGGCTGGCTCAGGGAGGCTTAGGGTGGACACGGTGCAGGCTGCCGAGGCGTCCCCCAGCATTCGTCCGGCGCGGCGGTTCGACGCGCGGGCCTTCGCGGCCACCTACAGCACCATCGCCATCTTCGCCGTCCTGGTTCTGGTCGCCAGCCTCATCTCCAGCAACTTCTTCGGCAGCCGCAACATCGAGAACGTGCTGCGCCAGGTGGCCAGCACGGGCGTGATCTCAATGGGCATGCTGCTGGTGATCCTGACCGGCGGGATCGACCTTTCGGTGGGCTCGGTGGCGGCGCTTGGCAGCATCGTTTGCGCATCCCTGCTCACGTCGATGCCGCTCTGGGCCGCCATCCCGCTCAGCCTTGCAGCGGGCGGCGCGCTCGGCTCGATTGCCGGGTATTTCGTGGCGGTGCGCCGGATGCCGTCCTTCGTGGTGACGCTTGCCGGCATGACCATCGCCCGGGGTGCGGCGCTGATCGTCTCCGAGGGCCGGCCGGTCTTCCTCAGCGACAACGGCGCCTGGCTCAACGACGGCTTCAACCGTGGCAGCCTGCTCGGCATCCCGCTTCCCGTGCTACTCATGCTGCTCGTGTTTGCCGGGACCGCGTTCGTGCTCCGGCTGACCGCCTACGGGCGGCTGATAGTGGCCATCGGTTCCAACAGCGAGGCTGTCCGGCTGTCCGGCGTCCGCGTGGTGCCGCGGGTGTTCTCGGTCTATGTCGTATCGGGCGTGCTGGCGGCGCTGGGCGGCGTCATCATCACCGCCCGCTCTGGCGTCGGCTCGCCGGTGGTGGGCATCGGGCTGGAACTTGACGTGATCGCGGCCGTGGTGATCGGTGGCGCCAGCCTGATGGGCGGGCGCGGCACGGCGCTCAACACGCTCATCGGGGTGCTGACGCTGGGCGTGATCGGCAACATCATGAACCTGCTGAACGTGCCCGGCTATCACCAGGAGGTGGTCAAGGGCGTCATCATCCTCGTCGCCGTCCTACTGCAATCCTCCTTCTGGCCGCGCCGCGCCTGAACATGGCCCGCGATCTGCTCCTCGCGGTCGATGTCGGCACCGGCAGCGTCCGCGCCGCCCTGATGACGCCGGCTGGCGAGACCCTGGCCTTCGCGGCGCAGGAGCACGAGCAGATCGTGCCCCGCTTCGGCTGGGCCGAACAACGTCCGGCGGATTGGTGGGGGGGCGCCGTCGCGGTGATCCGCCGGGTGCTCGACGCCCTACCGGGCGCGGCCGGGCGCGTAGCCGCCATCGGCGCGTGCGGGCAGATGCACGCGACAGTGCTGGTCGATGCGGACG
>CAXTJU010000121.1:0-8638 GCA_964244655.1 uncultured Acetobacteraceae bacterium
GCAGCATCATCACAGATCGAAGGGGGTCAGTTTTGGACGCCGATCACCCCGCTAAGAGGGTCAATTTTCCACGCTGTTCCACATTCTGGACCGATTTCCTGCGCTCGTTGACTCGGCGTGGCCTGCGCGGCGTCAAGCTCGTCATCTCAGATGCCCATGTCGGCCTCAAGGCCGCAGCCAGCCGGGTGTTGGGTGCTTCATCCCAGCGCTGCCGAGTGCATTTCATGCGCAACGTGCTGGCCCATGCGGGCAAGGGCCATCGCCGCCTCGTGTCGGCCTGGATCGCCACCGCGTTCGCCGAAGCCGACGCGGACGCCGCCCGCAAACAGTGGCGCAGCGTCGCCGATCAACTCCGCCCCCGGGTGCCCAAGCTGGCATCCCTGATGGACACGGCCGAAGACGACATGTTGGCATTCATGAGCTACCCGAAGGAACACCGGGCCAAGATCCACAGCACCAACCCGCTCGAACGGCTCAACGGCGAGATCAAGCGGCGCACCGACGTCGTCGGCATCTTTCCCAACAAAGCAGCCATCACACGCCTCGTGGGTGCCATTCTGCTCGAACAAAACGACGAGTGGGCGGTCCAGCGTCGCTACATGACCCTTGAGACGCTCGCACCCGTCAGCGATGATCCCACCATCAGCCTGTCCGCTGCGGCAGCCTGATACCGGCAGCCCGCCCTACTCAGGGCATGCCGCGGCAACGCTGCTACACCACGCGTTGGGACATGATCCACACGGGGATCCGCGACCGACGAGCGGCCATTGTCGTAGCCGGCAGCGCTGCTCACCGCACCGCTCGTGTCTGACCAGGGCACCACGCCATAGTGGCCGCCGCCCTCCCAATCGTCACCTTTCGTCCTCGGGATGTTCGGCCGGGGGTCGGCCACGCACATGGCGCCATTGCTCGGCGAGTGCTGCCCCGTGATGGCTTGCAACGATGGTTGCCCTTACCGAAGCCGCAGGTGAGGGTACCGACCCCGCGGCTCTCCTGTTCGGCGGGCGAGGCGCGACGGTGCGCAAGTTGCGCGAAGTGGATAAGGGTTTGCGTTCAGGTGGTGCAGAACTCGGAGCCACGTCTGGCAGGGTAAGGATTTCCTTCCGCGTTCAGTGGAGCACACGATGTCCGCACGGAAGACCCAGAATACCCTGAGGCCTCCGTCGTCGTCCCACCGCGCTCCAGCGCCGTGCCGAGCGACAAAGCCGAGACAGCGCCGACGATGCGTGATCGGCACCTGAAGATCATCGCGGAGCGTGGCCGCATGGCTTGGCAGAAGGCTGCTGGTTACAACTGGCGGGCTCTGGTCGAGGCCGACATTCGCCGCTTCAAACGTGTAATCGGGAACGGTCTGCGACTCCGGACCGATCGGCGTCGAGCAACCGAGATTGCGATTGCCGTCAAAGCGCTGAACCGGATGCTCGAACTCGAACGCCCGGAGTACGTCCGCCTCGCGTCATGGTAAGACGAAATGGCCGGACTGCGACCGCGTACTGACCCATGCAACAAAGTCGCCGCCGGGCATTACCACGGCCAGGATGTCGCGCGCCTTTGTCTCGCCGGCGGCGATCGCGACCACGACGCGGGCGAGCAGCCGCTGATGCGAGCGGAGCAAACGGGCGGGTAGCGGATGGGACCCCGGATCGTGGACGGAAATCCTGAGTCCTCTGGAGGCCGTCGTCCAGTTTTCACGGTGCTGACCGCGAGATCAGGCCAATCCGTCGGGAAGCTGCCGCCGCGGGCCCCGATGGATCGGACCGATTGTGAATGTCGTCAGGCGATACCCGAGCCGCCGGTCACGCCGTAGACCTCGCCGGTCAGGTAGCTGCCTTCCTCGGACGCGAGCAGGACGTAGACCGGTGCCAGCTCGGCAGGCTGGCCCGGCCGGCCGAATGCCGTGCTCTGGCCGAGCTTCTCCAGTTTCCCCTCGTCACCGTCTGCTTCCTGCAGCGCCGTCCAGACCGGGCCAGGAGCGACGGCGTTGATGCGGATGCCGTGCTCACCCATCAGCGGTTCGGCCAGCCCCTTGGTGAAGTTGGCAATGGCGGCCTTGGTCATGGCGTAGTCGAAGACTCCGGGCGATGGGGTGTAGCCCTGAATGCTGGTGGTGTTGATAATCGCCGAACCCGGCGGCAGGTGCGGCACAGCGGCCTTGGTGATCCAGAACAACGAGTAGACGTTGGTCTTCATCAGGCTGTCGAAGCGCTCGCTCGTCGTGGCGAGGAGGCCTTCGGTGCTACCCATCTGGCCGGCGTTGTTAACGAGGATGTCAAGGCCGCCGAGCTGCGCCACGGCGTCCGTCACAAGGCGCTGGCAGAACGCCTCGCTCGTGATATCACCGGGCAGCAACACGGCGTTGCGGCCCGCCTTGCGGATAAATTCGGCGACCTCCTCTGCATCCTCTTGCTCGGCGGGCAGATAGGAGATAGCGATGTCGGCGCCCTCGCGGGCGAAGGCGATCGCGGCGGCGCGGCCGATGCCGGAATCGGCACCGGTGAGCAGGGCCTTGCGCCCCTCCAGGCGACCCGAGCCCTTGTAGGACGTCTCGCCGCAGTCCGGCTTGACGCTCATCGCCTTCTGGGTTCCGGGTGCGTCCTGTAGCTCAATGCTCAAGCCTGGTCCGGAGTACTGTGAGCGCGGGTCTTTAAGCATGATGCGATCCCTTATTGGAGATGGTAGAGGCTACCAGAAGAGCAGCCCTCTGCTTCGCCAGGCGAAGACTGGGGTCTTGGTTTCGCTCACGGCAGGTGGCCGTCTCGTGGCCCTGAGCGCCCGATATGCGGGCTTTCAACGGCGGCAAAGAGAAGCACGAGAACCTCCTCCGGTTTCGACGGCGGCCGGAATTTCCGGGACGCCCACGCAGAGTTGCGATGTTCCGGATGGTGGCCTCCGTGACGCCGGTTCCGTGCGCGGCAGTCCTCCCACCTGCTCGGTAGCGCACTGGCATATGCCGACACACGTCGTAGCTGCACTGTCCCCAGCGTACTGGATCGGCGGGTGCTTGGCGGCTAGACGGCCTGAGCTGCCCCTCCTAGGAGTGGGCCGCCGATAATGTGAGATCGTTGGCCCAGTTTGGGGAACGGTGATGGCGAGCAAGCACCACAAGCCTGAGGAGATCGTAGCCAAGTTGCGGCAGGTCGAGGTTCTGACGGGCCAGGGCGAGACGGTGGCGGAGGCGGTCAGGGCGGTCGGGGTAACAGAGAGGACGCACGACCGATTGCCGCGACCAAATACGTAGCCTGAGTATCACTGCTCAATGTCGCCATCGCCCGCCTCGGCGCTAGACAAGATCTATCGCGCCGATTGACCGGCCGAATACATTGCCAAGCTGCTGAACGTGCTAGGCCGGCTGGTGGCGCTGAAATCCTGGCAAGCGGACCTGCTCGGCCCCCTACGCCGACCCGCTCATCCCGGCCGCCCTGGGCAGCCGGGACAACAGAACGAGCGGTAGGACGAGCTGACGGACAGCTGACGCCCGCGGCCGCTACTTGACGTAGCCTGCCTGCTTGATCGAGCGCGCCGTCGCCGACTGCACGGACGACAGCGCGGCGTCCACGCCCTCCGACCCCGCGAGCGCCGCCGAGACCGTCTGTCCCGCCTGGGTGCCGATCGCCTGGAACTCCGGAATGCCCACGTACTGCGCCCCGATGTACGGCCGCGGGTTCTTGGTCTGCCCGGTGGGGTTCGAGTTGTCGATCGCCGCCGTCACGAAATCCGCGAACGGCGCGGCCTGCTTGTACTCCGCCGTGACGGACGATGCCCGCGTGCCCGGCGGGATGTTCACCCAGCCGTCCGTCCTGGCGACGAGCTGCACGTAGTCCTTCGAGGTCGCCCAGGTGATGAACTGGCGCGCCGCGTCAGCCTGCTTGGACGAGGTGGGAATGGCCAGGTTCCATGACCACAGCCAGGTGGGGCCGCCCTGGAAGCTGCCGGTCGGCAGCGCCGCGAAACCCACGTGGTCCGCCACCTGGCTCTGCTTCTTGTCGTACACCGTGCCGGCGGCGCTGGTGGCGTCGATCCACATGCCGCAATGGCCGCTGCTGAACAGCGCCAGGTTCTCGTTGAACCCGTTGGAGGATGCGCCGGGCGGGCCGTCGGCCTTCAGGATGCCGGTGTAGTAGGCCAGCGCCGCCTTCCACTCGGGCGTGTCGACCGTCGTGTGCCATTGCATGTCAAACCACTGACCGCCGTAGGCGGTCACCAGCGTGTCGAAATACGCCATATTCTCGCCCCAGCCGGGCTTGCCGCGCAGGCACATGCCGTAGATCTGGTTCGGCTTGTCGGTGATCTTGTCGGCGAACTGGCGGATTTGCTCGTAGGTCGGGTGCTCCGGCATGGTGATGCCGGCCTTCTCGAACAAATCCTTGCGGTAAAGCGTCATCGCGCTCTCGGCATAGAACGGCAGGCCGTAGATCTTGCCCTGGTAGCTGATCCCGTCACGCACCGGCTTGAGGATGTCGTTCACGTCGTACGAGGCGGGCTGGTTGTCGAACGGCACCAGCCAGCCCTGCTTGGCCCAGATCGGCACCTCGTAGTTGCCGATAGTCAAGATGTCGAACTGACCGCCCTTGGTGGCGATGTCGGTGGTCACGCGCTGGCGCAGCACGTTCTCCTCCAGCACCACCCATTTCAGGTGGATGTCCGGGTGCTGCCGCTCGAACTCCGGCGACAGCTTCTGCATCTCGATCATCTGCACGTTGTTGACGGTTGCGATCGTGATCGTCGCGTCCGCCCGCGCCAGCGCCGGCAGCAGGGCCGTGCTGAGCATGGTGGCCAAGGCAAGGGTTCTGCGAAGCATGAGGTCGTTCCTTCATCCCGTTGGCATCAATCCCAGGGTTCGGCCCCGGGGCAGGCTTGCGGCGGCTCAGCTCATCCAGTTGCCGCCGTCGACGTTGTACGTCTGCGCCACGACATAGCCTGAGTCCGGCCCGGCCAGGAAGACCGCCATGCCGGCGATCTCGTCCGGGCGCGCCATGCGGCCGAGCGGCACCGCGGCGCCGACCGTGCGCTTCTTCTCGCCGGGCTGCAGACCCTCGTAGCGGGCGAAGCGGGCGTCCACGTCGTCCCAGTGCTCGTTGTCCACCACGCCGGGCGCGATGGCGTTCACGTTGATGCCATGCCGGATCAGATCCAGCCCGGCGCTCTGGGTCAGCGAGATCACCGCCGCCTTGGACGAGCAGTACACCGCCACCAGCCCCTCGCCACGCCGGCCGGCTTGGGAGGCGAAGTTGATGATCCGCCCGCCGCCGCCCTGCGCGATCATCTGCTTGGCCGCCGCCTGCAAGGTGAACAGCAGCCCCTCGACGTTCACCGCGTACACCCGGCGGTAGCTCTCCCGCGTGATCTCGGCGATCGGCGCCATGTCGAAGATGCCGGCGTTGTTGACCAGGATGTCCAGCCGCCCGCACCGCGCCGCCACCGCGGCCACCGCGGCGTCGATCGAGTCCTGCTTGGTGACGTCCAGGTGCAGGCCGAACGCCTCCCCGCCGATCGCCGCCGCTGCCTGCGCCGCGCCGGCCTCGTTCAGGTCCGTGACGGCAACGTGCGCGCCCTCGGCCGCGTAGCGCTGCGCGATCGCCAGCCCAATGCCGCGCGCAGCACCCGTGACGAGGGCGACCTTGCCTTCCAGTGTTCTTGCCTGCATCGCATCTGATCCTTCTTCTGTCCTGCCTGACGCCTGGTTGCAGCAGCGGGGGTCAAGGAGACCTGTGTTCCCTTGCGGGCGCAGGACGGGACGCTGCTGCCTGGCATGCGCCCGAATAGCTCCGCAGCACGTCCCGCACCGCCTCGATCAGCAGCGGGCGCGCCTGCGCCGCCACCTCGCCGGACGCCACGCGCTCCTGCAGCCGGGGCAAGTACTGGCTGAGCAGGGTGGCCGGGATCGGCACGTCCTGCAACGCCGCCAGCAGCCCGGCCACCGCGTCGCGCGCCTCCGTCCGGGGCCAGTAGTAGCGGATGCGGTCGCTGTAGCTGAAATGGCGCAGCCGTCGCTGGTCGTCCGGCGCGCCGGGGTAGTGCGACTGCCATTCGCCAGGCTGCGCCAGCATCAGCCGCTCCAGCGTGGCCATGACCGCGGGGGCGCCGGGCCGCAGCACCGCGGCGATCGACTCCAGCCCGTACAACGCTTCGCGCAGCGCGAAGGTGAGTCCTGGGCCGACCTTGAGGAAGGCGAACCCGTTCAGCACCAACTGGCGCAGCGCCGCCTGCGGCTGGTAGTCGGTCGAGTGCGCCTCGAACACCAGCCCCGGCATCCGCCCGAGCGCCGCCGCCAGCCCGCGGGCGCGCTCCGGCTGGTAGGCCACCACCGCCTCGTGGCCGAACTCCACGCCAGGCTGCACGACCACGGCCAGCACCCGCTGCCAGACGCCGCCGCCCACGCCGCCCACTACGCCGCGGAACGCGTCCTCGTGGATGGCGCAGGTGGCGAGCACGGCGTCCGGCCGGGTCGGCTCCAGGTGGTCCAGTGCCTCCGTGGCGCCCCCGGGCGTGGGCACCTCCGTGCCGATCACGTAGCCCGGCGGAGCCGGCGCCACCGCCTCCGCCCGGGCCGCGAGCCGGGCGGCGCGGGAGGCGACCACCGCGTCCCCGGGGCTTGCCGGCTCCCCGGCGCAGCCCATGCTGCAATCGAGGTGCAGCTTCTCGAACCCGGCGGCGGCGTAGGCGGCCACCATCGCCTCCGCCTTCGCCATGGCCGCCTCCGTCGGCAGGCGCCGCCACGGGTTGGGGCCGAGATGGTCGCCGCCCAGGATGATCCGGCCGCACGGCAGCCCCACCCGGCCAGCGATGCCGTAGACGAAGTCGCGGAAGCCGGCCGGGGTCATACCGGTGTAGCCGCCATCCTGGTTGACCTGGTTGCACGTCGCCTCGACCAGTGCCGGGCCGCCGTCCGCCGCCGCCTGCACCAGCGCCGCCTCGATGACCAACTCGTGCGCCGAGCACACGGAGGTCATGCCGGCAGCCTCGCCCGCCAGGAAGCGCCGGGGCAGCGTCAGCAACGCGCTCACGTCCGCCCCGCCGCGGCCACCAGGGCGTCCAGCTGCGCGAAGCTGGCCGTGCCCTCCATCGGGCCGCGGACGCCCACCGCGTGGGCGCCGCTGGCGTTGGCGTAGCGCAGGCTGTCCGCCACGCTGCGCCCTTGCAGCCGACAGGTCACGAAGGTCGCGCCGAAGCAGTCGCCGGCGCCGGTCGGGTCCACCTCGTCCACTGCGAACGCGCCCGCCCAGGTCGCGCCGCCGCGGTCATGATGGCTGGCGCCGTCGCGGCCGCGCTTCACCACGACGGAAGACACGCCGAGGGCGAGAAGCTCGGCGATGGCGGCCTCCTCCGACGTGGCGGCGGTGAGCAGGGTCAGCTCCGGCCCGGACGGCAGGAAGATGTCGCATCGGCGCAGCATCGCCTGCAACGCCGCGCCCATCTCGGGGCCGAGCATCTCCTTGCGCACGTTGGGGTCGAACGAGACCGTGCCGCCCCGCCGCTTGACGTGGGCCACGGCCGCCTCGGCCTCCGCGACCAGCGCCGCCGAGAACAGCGAAGACCCCATGACGTGCAGGTGGGCGCAGCCGTCGAGCAGGGCGCGCCCGGCCTCGCCCAGCCGCGTGTGCCCGGCCGCGCTGTGCCGGATATTGAACACGAAGTCCCGCTCGCCGTCCTCGCGGTAGCGCACGAAGGCGCTGCCGGTCGCCTGGCTTGGGTGGACGCCGACCGCGCTGGTGTCCACCCCGTCCTGCCGCAGCCGCTCGATGTTGAGCCGGCCGAAATCGTCGTCACCCACGCAGGAGATGATGCCGGCCCCATGCCCGAGCCGGGCTACCTGGTCGATGAAGATCGCCGGGGCGCCCGAGGGATAGGGTCCGCGCAGCGGCATCGGCGCGCCAAAGCCGGCGCCGCGCTCCTCCGCCATGATCTCAACCACGATCTCGCCCAAGGACACGATACTGGCAGCATCAGGCGTCATCGGCTTGCATCCCACGGCTCGCGCGCCCTTCGCCCGGCGCGGGTGTGACGCTAACGCCGTTGGCGGGAAAACGGTAGTCGTCCAGGTTGGGCCTCACCCGGCCGCGAACGCCGCCGTGAAGAAGTCCCGTCCGCCGAAATTGCCTGACTTGAGCGCCAGGAGCAGCGCCAGGCCGTCCCCTTCGGCGTAGGTCGACGGCACGCCGGGCGCGATCTCGGCGCCGATCCGCAGCCGCCGCACCCCCAGCCGGGATACCACGGCGCCCTATGTCTCGCCGCCCGCCACCACCAGGCGGCGCACGCCGCGCTCGACCAGCCCGGCCGCCACCAGCGCCAGCGCGTCCTCCGGCAGCGCGCTCGCTCGCGTCACCTCAGATCCGATGCACCAATTGCCGGGACCAAACAGCTAGCAAGGCGCTTGACGCCGCGTCGCTTACCGGACGTCGTGATAGCCCAAAGTGTCAGCTGTTGAGGCCGCGCTTTGCGCAAGTGCCGTGGCTGACCCAGCCGTTTGTTGTGCAGGTCAGGGTGTAGCGCCCGGTTCGGAGGTCAAGTTCGAAGACACTGGTTGGGTCGCCGCCATTCGGGTGGCGTTGTCCCCAGGTCGCGACGTGGCCGTCCATGGTCACCTGTGGAACAGCGTGGAAAATTGACCCTCTTAGCGGGGTGATCGGCGTCCAAAACT
>CAXTJU010000122.1:0-8390 GCA_964244655.1 uncultured Acetobacteraceae bacterium
CGATTAGGTAATTCAACAGCCCCACCCGGCATCTTTGCCACGTTGACCCCAGCACACGGCGGATCGCCGCCTTCAGGCCCTCGTGCGCGTCGGAGATGACCAGCTTGGTGCCACGCAGGCCGCGCTTGACCAGGCTCTTCAGGAACGTCGACCAGAAGATCTCTGCCTCCGAAGGCCCAATGTGCAGCCCTACGCTGCTATTCCACCTGCTACGCAGGCGGAACCTTAAGCAGCTCCGCCCACGATCTCGCGCTTGCCCTCAGTGTTCACCGCCACGGCGATTATCACCGCCACCGTCCTGATCTGGCCGCCCTCACGCTGCTTGAGGTAGGTGGCATCCAGCCAGAGGTAGGGCCAGTTGCCGACAAGAGGGCGATCGAGGAAAGCGTTCACCCGGTCGTCGATGTCGCGGCACAGCTTGCTCACCGCGCTCTTGCTGATGCCGCTCAACCCCATCGCCTGCACCAGGTCATCGACGCGCCGGGTCGACACGCCGCCGATCCACGCCTCCTGGATCACGGCAACCAGGGCCTTCTCCGACGTCTTGCGCGGTTCCAGGAACGGCGGGAAGTAGCTGCCCTGCCGCAGCTTGGGGATCCGCCGCTGCAAGCTGCCCAGGCGCGTGTCCAGCGTCCGTTCCCGCTAGCCATTGCGATAGGTCGCCCGCTCGGCCGTACGCTCGTGCCGCCCGGCGCCGATTAGGCCCTCCACGTCCGTCTCCATCAACAATTGCACCACGGCCTCCGCCACGCTGCGCAGGAAGTCGCCATCTCCGGCTTTCGCCAGCAGCTCGGCCAGCGGTAGTCTGTCCTCGGTCATCGGGTCCTCGTCGGTTCAGGTTAGAGCCTCGCAACTCCACCTTAGAGGCTGTCTCTGAACGAGAGTGCAACGAGGCCGGTCGGCTACATCTCGGCTGGCCTGGCTTGCCCCGAGGTCTGATCTCGAAGCCAAAGAACCTCGTTGCGGGCGGACCGTTCGGCATCCTCAGCGCTCGCGTATATTCCCGATATGTCACATGGTGCCCAATACACCTCGCCACCCTCTTCAATCTCCGCTTCGCCTTGAAAGCGGAAGCATCCGTCGTCGCGCTCAATGATGAAGAGGCGGGCTGTTCCATTCTCTCGCTCGATGGTCTTGATGCGACGTTCGATCGCCATGGGTGGTCCTAGTTACGTGGCCGTCGTCGAAGACACACTGCAAAGGGCTGGGTGGTGACGGCCGAGTGTGGTTCCAACGGGTTGTCGAGACCGAGTTGGATGAGCACGCCCATGTGGACCGCAACCACCCGCGCGCAGCATATGCGCGACGGGCTCCGCTTCGCCAGTGACCTGACGGATGCCGAATGGGCCGTCCTGGAGCCGCTCTTGCCGCCGCCCGCAGGGATCGGGCGGCCGCCGGAGTGGCCGATGCGAGAGATCGTCAGCGCCATCTTCTACGTCCTGCGCGGCGGCGTTCCCTGGCGGATGCTGCCGCCCTGCTTCCCGCCGTACCAGACCGTCTACGGCTGGTTCTCGGCCTGGCGCGACACGGGCGTATGGCAGGCAGTCAATCACAGCCTCGTCATGCTCGACCGCGAGCGGGTCGGGCGCGAGGCTAGCCCCAGCGCCGCCGTGCTGGACAGCCAGAGCGTCAAGACGACCGAGGCGGGCGGCCCGCGAGGGTACGACGCGGGGAAGAAGGTCAAGGGCCGCAAGCGGCACGCCCTGGTCGACACCGACGGCCGGCCCCTGGAGCTGCAAGTCAGCCCCGCGTGCGTCCAGGACCGCGACGGCGCCGTGCCGGTCCTCAAGGCGTCGCGCCGCCGCTTCCCCTTCGTCGAGCGCGCCTTTATGGACACGGCCTACGCCGCCGAGCGGGTCCGCGACGCGACGTGCGTTGCAGTCGAGATCGTCCGCAAGATCCCCGGTCAGGTCGGCTTCGAGGTGCACCCGCGACGCTGGGTCGTCGAGCGGTGCTTTGCTTGGCTCGGGCGGAACCGGCGGTTGGCCAAGGACTTCGAGGCTACCATCGCCTCGGCCACGGCCTTCCTATATGCCGCATCCGCCATGCTGCTCATCAGACGGATGGCTCGTTTCACATGAGTTCAGAGTCAGACTTTTAGCCAGCCGATCCGATGACCACCTCCGCCTACACCATCTCGATCAGCGAAATTCCACCACAAGCACGGACGCTATCGTATGCGCCGCCTTTGATGCCCACGAACTGGCGCAGCAAGCCGTCTATGAGGGTCCGGCTGCGATCGTTGACGACGACGCTGCGGACGCCGCGGCGGCCCCGCACCTTGGCCGCATGGGCGAGCTGGTGGACCAGATGGAGGCCCTACACGCCACCACCCCCGCCGGCATCGCAGCGCGTGTGCACACCTTGGCCCTTCATGCTGGGCACGGCCACTACTCGTTCAGCTACGGCGATGGCACGGCGGGGCGCTTGCTCCGGCAGCTACTTCGCGACGCCGCGGCGCTGGGCGGGAGGGCGTTAGCGTGAGCGCCGCCTTCGACTTCGCCGCCATGGTGGACAACACCGATCACCGAGACGCTGGGCTGCTCGACCTGATCGAGCAGTTCAATCAACTGCAAGACGCATCGGGGGCGCTGATCCGGCGGGCACGGCGGTTCAAGGAAGATGGTCGCGCTTACCGGCGGTTTTGGAAGGATGCGCTGGCCAACCGCGGGGAAGAAAGACGGTTGGAACAGGCGATCATCGCCACGAAGGCGCAGACCCGGCTGGGCGTCATCGCCAAGCTGAACGTCTGGTTGGGCACGCAGGCGGAGAACACCGGGACCATGATGGACCTGCCCCGGGCAGCCATTGCGGAAGCCAAGGCGATGTTGGGGGAGGTGGACTGACCGGCTGCGCCTGCCGGACCTCGACGCGCCTGCAACCGCCTCGCCCCTCACCCGGGCGGGGCGGCTTGCCCTGTCATTTTTCTATCGTTGCCGCACGTCGACGCCGAACCACAACAATACCAGTCACGCCGGCACTTAGCAGGCTAAGAGACACGGGTTCAGGGACGGCGGTAGCGGCATCGGCCGTAACCACGTCGCTCGAAGAGACGTAAAGTCCGGCACCTGGAAGCGAATAGACTAGAGCTCCGGAATCAATAACCGAACCATTCGGATTGACCTCAAAACCAAGCTCAAAGTCATTGAAGCCTGCGCTTGGCGAACAGACGAATGAATTGCAGTCATCGCCTACGCCTGTATAACCAGATTGGGATGCGAAGCTGACTGGAAGATATTGACTCGGTAGATTTGACGAAAAGCTTGTCACCGGTGCCGTCGGATCAATGGCAAGGGGATTAAATTGAAGGGTAACCTCACCTTGGATGGTAGGGTAAGGGCCAGACGTAAAAAGCGCATCGAAGTCGTAAGTTGCCATGATCACGGTGGCGGAGGCCGACCGCGCCAAACCTACGATTGCCACGCCCGCCAGCAACCATGCCCGCATTGCATAACTCCGATTCTGTGAACGAGAGTTAGCGAGATTGTCATGCGGAAGTCGAGGGGGAGGAAGGTAGCTGCTTGGGGGTCCGGTAGATGCCGTAATGGGCCTGCACCGGGGCTGACATCCGAGGCGGGTCTCTTCCAAAGTGGTGGCACAACGCGGATCCGAGCAGTTCGGGTCCGTCCATCAGAAGGGCGGTCATGGAACACCATGTTGGGATCGACGTATCGCTGGAGTTAAGCAGCCTGTGCGTGCTGGACGCGGCCGGAAAGGTCATTCGGGAGGCGAAGGTCTCAAGCGAACCGGAGGCGCTGGTTGCCTTCCTGCGTGGTCTCGGTGTGGCGATCGTCCGCGTCGGCTTGGAAGCCGGGCCTTTGTCGCAATGGTTGTATGACGGGCTCCAGGCAGCGGGTTTCGAGGCGGTGTTGCTCGAAACGCGCCACGTCAAGGCGGCGCTGTCGGCCATGGCGATCAAGACCGACCGCCGTGACGCCCGCGGGATCGCGCAGTTACTGCGCATGGGGTGGTATCGCCCCGTACACCGCAAGTCGGTCCCATCGCAGGAAGTTCGGGCGCTTCTCGCCGCACGCAAGCAGATGCAGATCAAGGCCATGGACCTGGAGCAGACGCTGCGCGGTTTGCTGCGCGGGTTCGGGTTGAAGGTTGGTGATGTGAGCCGCGGCAGGCTGGCGGCACGCATCCGCGAACTGGTGAGCGGGCACGCCATGCTGGAGCGGATCGCAGAACCGATGCTGACAGCACGCGAGGCGCTGTGGCGCGAGTTCGCCAAGCTGCATCGCGAGGTCCTGGCGATCGTCAAGGAGGACCAGATCTGCCGCCGGCTGATGACCGTGCCAGGTGTTGGCGCCCTGGTGTCGCTGACCTACCGCGCTGGCGTCGATGATCCCGCGTGGTTCGCCAAATCCAAGTCGGTCGGCACCTTCTTTGGCCTGACGTCGAAGCGCTACCAGTCCGGCGAGATGGATGTCACAGGCGCCATCACGAAAGTTGGCGACACCGGCGTGGGAACGGCCCTGCACGACGCCGCCAACGTGTTGCTGACGCGGGTAACTAGGTTCAGCACGCTGAAGCGCTGGGCCATGGACGTCGCCAAACGGCGGGGCAGGCCGGCTAACGGCCTACAGCTGCTACTTCCAACGTCCAAGAGGATCGCCCGCTTGGAGCGGGTAGTTACGACGGCTTGCGCCCGAACGTGAAGTTTAAGGCCGTATCGTTTGGGACCTGCCCGCCGACCGCTGCGGCTGTGATGCTGAAGATGTAGGCGGATCGAATAGCCTTAATTGTTGCCGAAGGCGCTTGCTTCAGGGCCTGCCAAGCGGGGTGGTCCAAGTGCTCGTCCAGGAACGCGACCGCCTGGCCAAGTCCGACCGGGGCCGTGTTTGCTAACTCAGTGGTAACGGCCACAATATCAAACCCAGCTCCTTCGAGCAAAGCGCGGCACTTGGCCGGGGTGTTGGCGACGTCGGCGTAGCTCAGCCGAATGCCGTGCGCAGACGCAATTTCCGCGATTTGGCTGGGAAGGCCGAACGGCTCGCCGGGCACGTCGAACGCGATTATCCCGCCCGGCTTGAGGAAGCTGGACCAGTGGCGAAGTGCACGAGGGATGTCTGACATAAGCACCAGCGCCGATGCAGCCACAATGCGATCGAAGCTCGATCGAGGAAGGTCTAGCCGCTCGGCGTCGCCGAGGCTGAAGCGAATGTTTTCCAGTCCCGTTCCTTTGGCCTTCCTGTTCGCCTCTGCGAGCATCCCGCCCGAGATGTCCACTCCAAGGACACTTCCAGCAGGTCCGACCCGCTTGGCCGCCTCGAAAGCCAGCAGCCCCGTTCCCGTGGCGACATCAAGGACGCGAAGCCCCGGCTCCATCGCCGCTCCGGCTGCGAGGATCGCCACGACGCGGTGGTGGATCTCGGCCTGGTCGTAGGTCGCGCTGCGCTGATCGAAATGCGACTTGGCGGGATGGCTGGCAGGTGCTGCTTGGCCGCTCATGGGCGAAAGTCCTTCTGTTAGCTTAAGAGGTTTTTCCGCTCTGTCGCGGCACCGTGGTTCGGAGTGCCAATTGATTAATCAGCTCAATGAAGGGCCGTTGGTCCAAACCAAGTGGTATGGCTCCGTTGAGGTAAACTTAAATGGCGCAGCAGCATGGAACATATCTTCCGTGCCATTAGATTGAGTCAGGTCGAAATAGGTAACAGCGCCGTGAGCTAACGCAAGCCGCGCAAAAAGCAGCATCGGTGCATTGGTCCATATGGACACCCTACCCCCTCCGCTCGTCCTCCGCTCCCCCTCCGCTCGTCCTCCGCTCGTCCTCCGCTCCCCCTCCGGCGGAACAGAGCGTCAGCTCAAGAAAGAGTGCTCCGTTCGCAAGCCGCCTGCCTAGCATCCGCCCAAGGTTCGAGGGGTCCACGATGTCCAAATCAAAGCGTCAGCTAAAGGTTGTTCTGCCAGCCCTGGAGCGAAGCGACGAGCGCTCGTCGCTGTTTTGGTGGATGCTCGAACACCACGACGAAATGCTGGCAGCTGCATCCGGCCATCGGCCACGCTGGGCTCAGTTATGCGTGACATTCGCTGCTTTAAGTCTGAGAGACGGACAAGGGAACTTACCTTCTCCAGAAGCCGCGCGACGGACGTGGCGGAATGTCCGGGAGTTCGCCGCGAGTGGAGTTGCGACTAGCTTGCGCAAACCGCGTCCCAAGTACCCTTCACGCATCCCTGCGGACTGGCGCCCGCAGATTGTGACTCCTCCCACGCCCATCCGCGCCCCGCTACCCGCAGTGCCGGTCGGTAATCCGCCGCCCATTCCAGCTGGTCAGCAGGTCGATGCAAGCAAGTCCCGCGAGGGGCGGGAGTCGCTGGAGCGGGCGTTCGCAAAGCTCGAAGCCGACGACCGCAGAAAATTCAGGTTCGGTGGGTAAAAAGGATGCCCCGTTCGCACGCGAACGCCCGACATTCCCGCCGTCCCAGTGGAAAGGATCAGACAATGCCGGACGGTCAGGATTTTAGGAGCCCTCAACAGTCAGTGCTTTGGGTGGCAGTTGGCCGGCAGCGGGTCGGCAAGACAACCCTGCTAAACACGGCTGTCCAGTATTTTCAGGGGCTCGGGAGCGAAATCGTCATCTGGAACGCGGACCAGCAAAACCGAACTCACAGCCTGTCAACTTTCTTCCCTGACGCGCTCGTTCCGCCAGAAGGCGGTCTGGCGGACAACAAGGCGTGGATCGAGGAGCGGCTGGTTGACCAGGCGAGTAGGGGCTACCACGCCGTCTTGGATGCCGGCGGGGGCGCTACGGGTTTTACGAACCTGATCGAGGACGTTCCCATTCTCGACATTCTGCGCGCCAGCAACATCAAAGTGGTGGCCGTCTACAATCTTGGGACTGAGCAGGCAGACCTGGACTTCCTGACGCACTACGCCGAGAGCGGGATGTTCGTCCCCGAACGTACCATGATCGTCATGAACGCTGGTCTCGTTCTGTCTGGGCGATCTGTAAAGAGCGCATTCGCGACGATCCGTGAGAACCCAGGACTGCTGTCGGCCTTGGACCGTGGCGCTCGGGTCTCAATGATGCCGGCGCTGAGCTGCATGTCCGAGGTCACTGATCGCGGCATCACATTCTCCGAAGCTGCCGCCGGCATCGTTCGACCGGGCCAGGTGCCGATGTCTCTGTTCGACCCCGTGCGGGTGAGGGAGTGGTGGACAAAAAAGATTCCTGAGTTCTTCGGCGAGTTCCCAGCGGAGTGGCTTCCCACCAGCCCGCAAGCGGCGGGGCCGCTGGTAGCGCGGGAATAGGACATGTCGGATCACGTCGACGTCCAAAATGTTGAAAAGCCGGCCCCCGCGGGGCCGGCACACCCGTGCGCTACGGTTCAACCGCCGGCGTCTTCCTCGGCTGCCGACGACTTCTCGGCTGTCCTACATCGGGTCGAGGATGCGTCGAAGGCTTGGAATATTCAGCCGGAGCTGGCCGAAGGCCGGTTCGTGTCGGCGATGATGGCTGCGATCAGCTGGTCGGGCCGCGTCACTCAATCCGCGCAGGCAGAATGGCGCACGCTCTTCAAGAGCGAGCGTGACGCTGCCGAGATGGAGCTGGCGAGGGCGCGAGAGATCACGAAGGCCGTAAGCGCTGCCCTGGGGCAGGCGCGGAGCGCCCTGCTCGGCTTGCAGGTCGAGCGCGAGAACGTGGCGCTGCGGATGATGCACGAGACCATGCCGCTGTTCATCGACAAGCTGAAGGCTGTGCTGGTGGTTCGCGAGAAGGGCCTGGCGGATGCGCTCCGCATCCGTGTCCTGATGATGGCGGCGGTCGGCACACTCGGGGTTTTTGTGAGCGGCTACGGGCTGCGCTACTGGACCGACAGCGATGCCGTTGACGCGCTGGGCAATTGCCTAGCCCACGCGGTTCAGGCCCAGGGGCATGTTTACTGTGACGTGACAAGCTTCCGCGACGCTCGCCGTTGAGCAGTCCTGCATGATCGCTGTCACTGTTCGCAAGCAACCCGGTCAGGTTCGGGCTTTCTCGTTGGAGGAGGTCTCATGTCGGTCAATTTTCTTAAGCCTACATCCGTCGCTGCTTCTCAACTCCCGGCTCATGGCAATTTCGGGCCGTTGATGATCTCGCTTGCGGTTGCGACCGCTGCCCTGATGCTGGAATTGTCCTCGTCAGCGTTTGGTCAGGTTCCGTCAGTCTTGAGTGGTGGCCCCCCAGTCCAGGTCACTCCGTATGTCTCCGAGCCTGGAGTTCCACCTCTGACGATTACACCCGGCACTTCAAACCCGTTCGCGGGTGCAGACGGGTCTGGCGGGGACGGCTCCGGTGTCAAACAGCACTGAAATCTGACCCCCACTGGCGTCCAAAAGTGACCCCCTTCTGGGTGCCCTCTTGGCGGCGTGCGAGGCGTTAGTTGCGGTTCCTGAAACGCCAGCT
>CAXTJU010000123.1:0-8380 GCA_964244655.1 uncultured Acetobacteraceae bacterium
TCCAGACCGTGGCCAGGCACACGCTCACGCCGCGCTCGGCCGCAAGCCGTTCCCGATCGCAGGCCGGCTCGCCCGCGTCAAACGCCGCCATGATCTTGTCCCGCAGATCCTGCCAATATGCCCGTCCCAACCGCCAACTCATCATAACGCTCCGGCAATCCCCAGAGAGGGATGAACCACATCATAGGAGCGCGCCGGAAACCCTAAATGCGACCCCAGTCAGAACAGAACCGCTCTAGCAGCCAGCGGCCGGCAGGGCCGAGCACATGGTCTCGCCGGTGCGCTGCGTAGATGGTGAGCCCTTCGCTGGGCGTCGGATCGTCCTCAATCCTGAGCGCAACCAGCCTCGCTTCAGCAATAGGCGCTGCAACGAGGTGTTCCGGCATCCGGCACCACCCAAAGCCGGCAAGCAGAAAATCGAGCCGCCGGCCAAGGTCCACGAAGCGCCATAACCGTGCGCTCGAAAGGCCATAGGCCGCGCCGCCAGGATCGACCGGATCGGAGAGCACGAGCTGGATGTGAGGCTCCAGGTCGCCGCGCGTCGCAGAGCGCCCCAGCGACGCCAGAGGATGGCCGGGTGCCACCACGGGCTGCATGGCGACCCGTAGCAGCGGGTAGACAGCGATGTCCTCGGGAACGTCCGGAAGCAGCAGACAGATCGCGAGCGCCGCCGAGCCGCTACGCAACCGCCGCAGCGAGCCGCCTAATCCCTCGGTCGAAAAGCTGACCGGCAGGTTGGGAAAAGTATCGCTTAGCGCGCGCAA
The DNA here is from genome assembly GCA_964244655.1 of uncultured Acetobacteraceae bacterium. Lineage (GTDB taxonomy): Bacteria > Pseudomonadota > Alphaproteobacteria > Acetobacterales > Acetobacteraceae > LMUY01. The sequence continues at coordinate 765 of CAXTJU010000123.1, forward strand.
GCTCTCGACCAACGGCGCGGTTGGTACTAACGGGTCAATTGCTAGCGCAAGCTCGGGCTCCAGCCCCTCTCGCGTCCCGGCTGCCACCGCCTCGAAGCGTGCGGCGCTGCCCAGCACCAGCCTTGCCTGATCGACAAGTATGCGCCCGACCTCGGTAAGCTGTGGCCGATGGCCGTTGCGGCTGAACAGCTCGACGCCCTGTATCGCTTCCAGCGTCGCAATTGCCTGGCTGATCGCGGATTGGACACGTCCAAGCTTTCGCCCAGCGGCGGAAAAGCTGCCTGTATCGGCGATCGTCACCAGCACGCGCAACTGGTCAAGGCTGAGACTATTGATCACTGCCCATCACCTCTGCTGATGGCAACGATCATAATTCGATCGCTCTTACAAGGGGCCAGTGCCGCCTAGATTGATCGCATGCAACCAACGTACTTCATCAATCACGGCGGCGGCCCCTGTTTCTTCCTTGAGCCCGGTCCGATGCGGGACACCTGGAGCGAGCTGGAAGCGTATCTCCGCAGCTTTGCTAAACGGCTTGACGAACGACCGCGCGCAATCCTCGTCATCTCCGGACATTGGGAAGAGGCGCGTCCGACCGTCAACGCCGGAGCCGCGCCGCCGCTGCTGTTCGACTACCGCGGCTTTCCCACGCACACCTACCGGCTGACGTGGCCTGCGCCTGGAGCGCCGGACTTGGCAGCGCGGGTCCATGACCTACTCGGCGAAGCAGGGATGGAAAGTGGTTTGGACACATCGCGCGGCTGGGATCACGGCGTGTTTGTGCCGATGAAGGTCATGTTTCCAGATGCCGACATCCCCACTGTCCAGTTGTCGCTCCAGCACGGGCTTGATCCCGCAAGGCATCTCGCCATCGGCCGCGCGCTCAGGCCGTTACGCGAAGAGGGCGTGCTGATCATCGGCAGCGGCCAGACCTACCACAACATGCGCGGCTTCACGGGCGGGATCGGAAGCGTCGATCCCGCTGCCGAGGCCTTCGACGCATGGCTGCGCGAGGCGATGGCAGACGGCCCGACCCGGGACCGTTCGCTGATCGCATGGGAACAGGCGCCTGGAGCCCGCCAGGCGCAGCCGCACGAGGATCACCTATTGCCGCTGATGGTGGCTGCCGGCGCTGCGCCCGGCGAGCCGGGCCAGACCGCCTTCCAAGGCTACGCGCTCGGCAAGCCGATCTCCGGCTTCCGCTTCGGATAACCTTCCAAGGAGACCTTCCATGACCAAGCTTCTCGTCGTCGAGACTAGCCCGCGTGGCAACCACTCCATCTCGCGCAACATGACCAGACGCTTCGTGTCCGATTGGCAAGCCGCACACCCGGACGGCGAGGTGATCGATCGCGACCTTATGGAAACCGACCTGCCGTTCGTGACCGCGCCGTGGCTCCAAGCCTACTTCACGCCCGCCGAGCAGCACTCGCCGGACATGAAGGAGGCGCTGCGCCTGTCCGACGAGCTGGTGAGCGAAATTCTCGCCGCAGACCACATCGTCATCGCAACGCCGGTCTACAATTATAACGTGCCCGCTGCGCTGAAGGCGTGGATCGACCATATCGTGCGCAAAGGGATGACGCTCGGCTTCGATGGCAAGGGTCTCGTCACCGGCAAGAAGGCGACGGTGCTGCTCGCCTCAGGTGGCGTCTATACCGGGGGGTCGCCGATCCGCGACCGCGACATCGCCACCCAGTATCTCCGCCTTATCCTCAACGTCATCGGCATCACCGACGTGACGGTCGTCGCTGCCGGTGGCGCGAAGGTGGTCGACATGGGCGAGCAGACGATGAACGGCTTCATCGCCAGCGTCGAACCCGAGATCGAGCGCGCCGCCGCCGCGTGAAAGATTGGCGGGCCAGGCTCTCTCACCGCGATCTCGCATCGCTTCCTGCTGCGGGGTTGTCGCTGAAGTCCTAAGTTCCGCAACAAGCAACCCGCCATCGGTTTTCCACGGGAGTTGCTGTCGCGAAAGTCGGTTGCGAAACTCTGTAACTCAAATGCACATCTGCGACATGCTCATCGGCTATGCCCGCATCTCGACCGATGACCAGGATCTGCGGCTGCAGCGCGCCGCATTGAAGGAGGCTGGTTGTCGTCGCATCTTCGGTGAGAAGGGACCGGGCGCTAGGCACGACCAGCCCGAGCTGGCGCGGATGCTCGACCAGTTGCGCGACGATGACGTGGTGGTGGTCACGCGGCTCGACCGGCTCGCGCGATCGACCAGGGACCTGCTCGACACGGCCGAGAAGCTGAACGAGGCCGCAGCGGGACAGCGCTCGCTGGCCGAGCCCTGGGCGAGTACCACGTCGCTCGCCAGCCGCATGGTGCTGACGGTGTTCGCCGGCATCGCGGAGTTTAAGCGCGCGCTGATCCACCAGCGCACCAGCAACGGGCGCGTCGCCGCCAAGGCACGGGGCGTGCGCTTCGGTCGCCCGCCCAAGCTCACCGCCGCCCAGGTCGCGCTGGGCAAGCGCCTGGTTGGCGAGGGCACGTCCGTTCGGAAAACGGCCAAGCTGCTTCATACCATCTGCCCGATGTTCTGACTCACGTATCGGACGGGATTTCCTACCTGGCTGAATTCTGATTCGCTTAGTGCGGGATCGATTCGTACGGAGGGGTTGATGGGCGCGGCGGTTGAAGTCACTCGGCTGGAGCTTTCGGCCGCGGAGCTGCGTCGGGAGGCATCGCAATGCGATGACGGACGTGTCGCGTGCCGTCTGCTGGCGATTGCGCATGTGCTGGACGGTGCGTCGTTGACGGATGCGGCGCAAGTCTGCGGCATGGACCGCCAAATACTGCGGAATTGGGTGCATCGCTACAATACAGGCGGCGTTGCCGCCCTGGCCGACGAGAAACGGACCGGGCGCCCAGGTATGCTTTCGGCAGAGCAGTTGGCCGAGTTGAAGGCCCTGGCGCTCGCCGGGCCGAACGTTGCGATCCACGGCGTGGTGCGGTGGTTCTGCGTCGATCTGCAGGCGGTGATCGCCGAACGCTTCAAGGTGGTGTTGCACGAACGCACCGTAGGCAAGCTGCTGCGCCGGGTCGGGCTGTTCCGGATGCAGCCGCGCCCGCGCAATCCGAAGCGAGACCTGGATGCGCAGGAGGCATTCAAAAAACTTCGCCACGCTTGTAGCCGAGGCGCTGCCGCGGCAAGCAGCCGGCAAACTGGTTGAAATCTGCTTCCAAGACGAGGCCCGCGTCGGCCAGCAAGGCACGCTAAGCTACATCTGGGCCGAGCGAAGCTCGCCTCCGTCCGCCGTGCGTGACGACCGCCACGCTTCGGCGTGGCTGTTTGGCGCGGTCTGCCCCGGCAGGGCCGTCGGCGCCGCCATTGTGATGCCCTGGGTCAGCAGGGAAGTGATGAGTCTGCACCTGGCTGAAATTGGCAAGCAGATCAGCCCCGGCGCACACGGCGTGCTGATCTGCGACGGCGCCGGATGGCACCAGCCGGGTCAACGGCTACGCGTGCCCGACAACGTCACCCTGCTGCGCCTGCCGCCCTACGCGCCGGAGCTGAACCCGATCGAGAACGTATGGGCCTACTTGCGCGGCAACATGCTCAGCATGCGCGTCTGGGACACTTGCGAGCAGATCGTCGACGACTGCTGCAAAGCCTGCAACGCCTTCATCCTGGATGCACAGCGCGTCGCCTCGATAACCACCCGGCAGTAGACAACGGTCGTAATTTAGGGCCGTTGGTATTAGCCAGCCGATCCGATGACCACCTCCGCCTAAGTCGCCGTTATCAGCAAAATTCTACCACGAGCGCGGACGCTATCCGCCACGCCGGACCAAGTCGCTGTAACGATACCAGGCCGCGGTGCGGGCCTACCTGTCCGTCATCGCTCACGGCGACGTGGCGGACTGCCTTCACCAGCACCATCGCCGAAGCGGCCGAAACGATGAGTAACCCAGCGGACCTCATCAACCGTGTCATCGAGGCCCTGCACGCGGCCGCAACCGATCTGCTGGCGTTCAGCACCCTGGACCGGCTGGTGAACCATTTGCGCGCCGAGGCGCACGCCCCATGTACGGCCGCGTTGCACACCGCGTCACGCCCGAGTGCAAGGCCGTGCTAGACACCCTGTTAGTCAAACCGCCCGACAGCGCCGTGACCAGCTTCAACCGGCTGAAACAAGCCCCCCGGGCCTGCGACCCCCAGAACGGTCAGGCTCTGGACCGAGCGCCTCGAGTGGCTGGACGGCTTGATCAATCCCAATCCGCTGCAAGATGGCATTGCGCGCACCAAGCTGCGCTAAGTCGCGGCTGAAGCTGCCGCCATGAGCTGCCCGGGTTTGTCGGAGGCTGTTTGGGTTGGGTTACGCGGCCAAGGCTTGCGCCTGGGTTTGCGCGTAGCAGCACGCTTTGGCCTCGGCAGGGGTATGTTTCCGATCGGCTCGAGCAGGCGGCGGTTGTTGAACCAGTCTACCCACTCCAGGGTGGCGAACTCGACCGCCGCCATGCTGCGCCACAAGCCGCGCCGATGGATGACCTCGGCCTTGAACAGGCCGTTGATCGTCTCGGCCAGGGCATTGTCGTAACCGTCGCCGACGCTGCCGACCAAGGGTTGGACGCACGCCTCGGCGAGCCGGTCAGTGCAGTGCAGTGCAACGCAAGGTATTGCGGCCCCTTGTCCAAACGATGCACGAGTCCGTCATCTTGCACCGGACGGCGCTGGTGCAGCGCCTGCTCCAGGGTGTCCAGCACAAAGCTCGCGTGAGCGGTCCGCGACACTCGCCAGCCGAGGATGCGCCGGGCAAAGCCGTCGATCACGAAAGCCACGTAGACAAAGCCCGACCAGGTCGCGACGCAGGTGAAGCCGCTGACCCACAGGGCGTTCGGGCGCGGTGCCCTGAACTGGCGGTTGACGTGGTCCAGCGGGCAGGCCGCCGCCGGGTCGGGGATGGTGATGCGCACCTTCCTGCCCCGCACCACCCCTTGCAGCCCCCCACCCCTTGCAGCCCCATGGCCCGCAGCGCGCACGCCGTAGACGCCGAAGTTCGCCTCGTGCACGCGCCGGACCTCAGCCATCAGCGCCACGTCGCTCCGGGCCCGTGCCGGCAGCTTGCCCGGGTCGGCACCCCGTGCCGCGTGGGCGGTCGGTGGACAGGGCGATCGGCAGCACCTTGCAGATCGGCTCGACCCCGTATGCCTGCCAGTGATCGTCGATGAAGGCGATCATGTCCGCAACCGGCGGTCGAGCTCCGCCATGGCAAAATACGCGCTGGCCTGGCGCAAGATCTCGTTGGCCTGGCGCAGCTCCCGGTTCCGCGCTCCAGCGCCTTGATCCGTTCGCGGTCAGCACTCGTCGGACCAGGCCGCTGCCCGCCGTCACGCTCGGCCTGGCGCACCCACTTGCGCAGCGTCTGCGCCGTGCAGCCGATCTTGGCCGATACCGAGTTGATGGCCGCCCACTGCGTCGAGTGATCGCCGCTAACCCCCCAGCACCAGACACACCGCCCGCTCCCGCACCTCCAACAAGTCGCTCGCCACAACCTTCTCGTCGTCAGCGCTCCATCCTCTCAAGCGTTAAAGCCCCCGACAAACCCAGAGCAGTTCAGGTCGAGCCGTACCCAGTCCTCTAGATAGAAGTCGTCGCGGCGGGAGGGCGGGACGTTGAACACGATGCATGCGCGCGGCGGGTCGGCGTCCGGCTCCGTGCGCACCTGGAGGACCAGCAACCCGGCGGCCTGGTTCGCGTCTGCCAACATCCGCTGGTAGGCGGTGTTGCCGAGCGCCTGGGCGACGGCTTCGGCGAAGACCTGGCCGGCTTGGGCCGGGTGCCCCTACGCCAGCAGCGCCTGGGCGGCGGCGGCCTTGTCCGGCACTTCCTCGGCGGCCTGGTAGGATTGCCACGCCGCGTCCAGCGCGGGTCGGGCGGGGTGCGCTTCATCTCGGCCTGCGACAGTTACAGCCACAATCCGGCGCTGGCCTTCGACTGGCCCAGCCGGCTTTCCAGCGCGGCGGCGGCAATGACGGCCCGCGCTTCCACCTTGCCGCGGCCGTCCGGCGTGCCACCAGCGGGGAACAACCTGGACAGGGCGGCCGCGAACTAGGCGCCGTCGGCGTCAAGGCCGGGAAGGTCGAAATCAACCGCGCGAACTGGACAGGCGAGACAGGCTAGCAACGCGGCCAGGCATGGTGCACGCTTAGGCAGGCTGGTCATGGCCGCTTCTCGCGTCGTGGGAGGTTAGACTGATGAACCAAACGGTGCCAAGTATCTGAAGTGGCAAGATGCTGTTCTGCACCCGCAGAGGGACAGCCATTTCTTTAGTTACAAACCAAGCGTCCAGAGAACTTCATCCTCCAGCGGAGTCTAGGGTAGAGTTTCAGTCTCGGCCGTACAGCTTGCCTGTGATTTCCGCCACATGGCAGCCCCGGAAGCGCTTGCTACCGATCGGCGGCGGGAGGCAGCACCGAGTTGCATCGCCGTATGTCTGGGGGACAAGGCCATCGGCCTCGCCCCCCTGGCAAATCAGGCGGCCAGCGCGTCCATCTCCGCCACGGGCAGGCGGGTGCGGATCAGCTTCTCGATGCCGCGCAGGTGCGGCCGCTCGGTCGAGTCGCAAAAGCTGATCGCCTCCCCGGCATGGCCCGCCCGCGCGGTGCGGCCGATGCGGTGGACGTAGCTCTCCGGCACGTTCGGCAGGTCGAAGTTGATGACGTGGGTGATGCCGTCCACATCGATACCGCGGGCCGCGATGTCCGTCGCGATCAATACCGGCACGCTGCCGTCCTTGAATGCGGCCAAGGCGCGCTCGCGCTGCCCTTGGCTCTTGTTGCCGTGGATGGCGGCGGCACGTTGGCCGGACGCCTCCAGGTGTTGCACGACCTTGTCCGCGCCGTGCTTGGTGCGAGTGAACACCAGCGTGCGGCCCATGCCCTTGCGCTTGAGGATGGCGGACAGCAACGCACGCTTGCGGGGCGCCTCGACGAACACGACGGTCTGCTCCACCCGGTCGGCGGTTTTGGCGACGGGGGTGACGGCGACGTGCACCGGGTCCCGCAGCAGCGCGCCGGCCAGGCTCTCGATCTCCTTCGGCATGGTCGCGCTGAAGAACAGCGTCTGCCGCACCTTGGGGATGTAAGAGACGATCTTCTTGATCGGCACGATGAAACCGAGGTCGAGCATGTGGTCCGCTTCGTCCAGCACCAGCACTTCGACGTTGCCGAGGTTCACCGCGCGGTCGTTCAGGTGGTCCAGCAGGCGGCCCGGCGTGCACACCAGCACATCAACGCCGTTGTCCACCGCGCGGGCCTGGCGCGGCTTCGGCACGCCGCCGAACATCAAGGCAACGCGGATCGGCGACCCGGCGGCGTACTCGCGGAAGCTCTCGGCGATCTGGCTGGCCAGCTCGCGAGTGGGCGCCATCACAAGGCAGCGCACGCCGCGCTTGCCCGGGTGCTTCCGGTTGGCGAGCATGTTGTGGATGATGGGCAGGGCGAAGGCGGCGGTCTTGCCGGTGCCGGTCTGGGCGATGCCCTGGACGTCATGGCCGGTCAGCACGTGCGGGATGGCCTGTTGCTGGATCGGCGTCGGATCGACGTAGCCCTTGGCGGTCAGCGCGGCGAGCAGCGGCGCGGCCAGGCCGAGGTCTTGGAAGGATGAC
>CAXTJU010000124.1:0-8256 GCA_964244655.1 uncultured Acetobacteraceae bacterium
ACTTCACCGCCAGCACGCCGACCGGGCCGCAGCCCCAGATGGCGATGGTGTCCTCGGGCGTGATCTCGCAGTGCTCGGCGGCCTGGTAGGCGGTCGGGAAGATGTCGCTGAGGAACAGCACCTGCTCGTCGGTCAGGCCCTCCGGCACCTTGATCGGGCCGACATCGGCGTAGGGCACGCGGAGGTACTCGGCTTGGCCGCCGGAGAACCCGCCCGTGATGTGGGAGAAGCCGAACAGCCCGGCGAGCGGGAAGCCGTAGATCTTGGCCTGCTCGGCGCCGTTCGGGTTGGTGCGCTCGCAGCAGCTCCAGTTGCCCATCCTGCACATGCGGCACTCGCCGCAGCAGATGGTGAACGGCACCACGATGCGGTCGCCGACCTTGAGCTTGCTGTTATCCTTGCCGACCTCGATCACCTCGCCCATGGTCTCGTGGCCGAGGATGTCGCCCTTCTCCATGGTGGGCATGAAGCCGCCCATCAGGTGGAGGTCCGAGCCGCAGATGGCGCAGGCCGTCACCTTGATGATGACGTCGCGGCCGTGCTCGATCTTGGGGTCGGGCACCGTGTCGCAGCGGATGTCGCCCTTGCCGTGCCAGGTGAGCGCCTTCATCGGGAGTCCTCCGTCGGGTATGTCGTTCAACGGATTACGCTGGCGATGCGGCGGGGTTGCATAGCAAGGGCGGGGCGCTGCCTCGCGCCCCGCCAGAGGACGGGGTCCTCTGGGCACCTGTTCACAAGCATCATGGGTCAAGGGAACTTCGTTCCCTTGCGGGTGCAGGGCAAAGCCCTGCTAAACCGCCCGGGCCATGTCCTCGATCGCCCGCATCGCGGCGTCCCGGGGCGAGGCGGCGCGGATGACCGGGCGGCCCATCACCAGGTAGTCCGCCCCCCGGGCCACCGCCTGGCCCGGCGTGCTGACCCGGTGCTGGTCGCCGGCGTCGTCGCCGGGCAGGCGGATGCCGGGCGTCACCACCAGGATGTCCCGGCCAGCCGCCTCGCGCAGCGCGTCCAGGTCGTCGGCCGCCGAGGCGATCACCCCGGCGCAGCCCGCCGCTGTGGCGTCCCGCGCCCGGCGGCGCACCAGGGCCTCGACGCCGAGCGCGTAGCCCGCGGCTTGCAGCGCCGCGTCGTCCAGGCTGGTCAGCACCGTCACCGCCAGCACGTCCAGCCCGGACCCGGCGGCGCCGGCCACCGCCGCCTGCATCACCTGCGGCTCGCCGTGGACGGTCAGGAAGCGGGCGCCGCGGCGGGCGATGGCGGCGGCGCCGTGCCGCACCGTCTCGCCGATGTCGTGCAGCTTGTAGTCCAGGAACACCTGGCGGCCGTCCCGCAGCAGCTCGTCGATCAAGGCGTCGGCGCCGGGCTGGAACAGCAGCCACATGCCGAGCTTGTAGAACGATACCGTGCCGTCCAGCGCCGCCACCAGGCGGCGGGCGTCGTCGGGGGCCGCCACGTCGAGCGCCACGATCAGCCGGTCCTCGATGCGGGCCGGGGTCCCGCGGCCTGTGAGGGTCAAGCCGGCGTGGCCAGCGTCAGTGCCCGGCGTTCGCGCCGGAGAAGTCGGGCGCGGCCAGGCCGGACGCCGCCAACTGGCCGGACAGCGCCGCCTTCAGCCGCTCCAGCCCGGCCTCGCTGGTCGCCTCGCAGCGGGCCACCAGCACGGCCTGGGTGTTGGAGGCGCGCAACAGCCACCAGCCGTCCTCGGTCGCCACCCGCACGCCGTCGATGTCGGCCACCTTGGCGCCGGACTGCCTGAGCCGGGCGGCCACCTCCTCGATCACGCCGAACTTGCGGGTGTCGGGGCAGTCGAAGCGCAGCTCGGGGGTGTTGACCACGTGGGGCAGCGCCTCGCGCACCGCGGACAGCTTGCCGGGCAGGCGGGCGAGGATGCCGAGCAGCCGCACGGAGGCGTACAGCGCGTCGTCGAAGCCGTACCACTTGTCGGCGAAGAACACGTGGCCGCTCATCTCGCCGGCCAGCGGCGATTGGGTATCCGCCATCTTGGCCTTGATGAGCGAGTGGCCGGTCTTCCACATCAGCGGCGTGCCGCCTGCCTTGGCGATTTCGTCGAACAGCACCTGGCTCGCCTTCACGTCGGCGATGATGGTGCCCTTGGGGTAGGATTTCAGCACGTCGCGCGCCAGCACCACCAGCAGTTGGTCGCCGAACAGCATCTCGCCCTTGTCGTCCACCACGCCGATGCGGTCGGCGTCACCGTCGAAGGCGATGCCGAGATCGGCGCCCTGCTCGCGCACCGCCGCGATCAGCTGCTCCAGGTTCTTGGGCACCGTGGGGTCGGGGTGGTGGGCCGGGAAATTGCCGTCGATCGTGCCGTTCAGCACCGTGTGCTTGCCCGGCAGGGTGCGGACCAGGCGCTGCAGCACCTCGCCGGCGGCACCGTTGCCGTTGTCCCACACCACGGTGCTGATGCGGTCGCCGCCGTCCCAGTCGCTCAGCAGGCGGGCCACGTAATCCGCCGCCACGTCCACGTCCCGGGTGCTGCCGGGGGCTTCGGCCACCACGTCCCCGGCGGCGGCCATGGCGCCGACCTGCTGGATCTGCGCGCCGAAGAACGGCTTGCGGCCCAGCATCATCTTGAAGCCGTTATAGTCGGGCGGGTTGTGGCTGCCGGTGACCATCACGGCACCCGCGGTCTCCAGGGTGGTGGCCGCGTAGTACAGCATGGGCGTCGGGCACAGCCCGACCCGCAGCACCTCCAGCCCGCACGCCATGAGGCCGCGGACCAGCTCCGGCTCCAGCGAGGGGGAGGACAGCCGGCCGTCATAGCCGACCGCCACTGTCTTGCCGCCGGCGCGGGCCAGGATGGAACCGAAGCAGCGGCCGATGGCGAACGCGTCCGCCGGGTGCAGGGTGCGGCCGACGACGCCGCGGATGTCGTACTCCCGCAGCGAAGTGGGGTCGAAGCTATGCTGGAACGGCATTGGGCGCCTCCTGGTACTTGGTCAGGAACGCGCGGACGGCGTCGCGCAGGTCCGGGCGTTGCAGGGCGAAGGCGATCTGCGCCTCCAGGAAGCCGGCCTTGTCGCCGCAGTCGAACCGCTCGCCCTCGTAGCGCAGGCCGTGGAACGGCACCTGGCCGATCATCTTGGCCATCGCGTCGGTGAGCTGGACCTCGTTGCCGGCGCCGCGCTCCATCTTGTTCAGGTAGCCCAGGAGCTGCGGCATCAGCACGTAGCGGCCGATGATGGACAGGTTGGAGGGGGCGACCGCCGGGTCCGGCTTCTCGACCAGGCCGCGGACCTCGACCAGCCGGCCGTCGTCGGCGCCCACGTCCAGGATGCCGTACTTGTTGGTCTGGTCGTGCGGCACCTCCGCCACAGCGACGACGTTGCCGCCGGTCTCGGCGTAGGCGTCCGCCAGCTGCTTGAGGCAAGGGGTCTTCGACAGCACCAGGTCATCCGGCAGCAGGATGGCGAACGGGTCGTCGCCGATGAAGGAGCGGGCGCACCAGATGGCGTGGCCCAAGCCCAGCGGCACCTGCTGGCGCACGGTGGCGATGGAGCCGGGCTGCACCGCCATGTCGCGCAGCATGGCCATCATCTCGGTCTTGCCGCGCTCGCGCAGGTTGGCTTCCAGCTCGAAGGCAATGTCGAAGTGCTCGACCAGCCCGGTCTTGCCGCGTCCGGTGACCATGCAGAACTGCTCGATGCCGGCGGCGCGGGCTTCCTCCACCGCGTACTGGATGAGCGGCTTGTCAACGACGGGCAGCATCTCCTTGGCCATCGCCTTGGTGGCGGGCAGGAAGCGCGTGCCGAGGCCTGCCACGGGGAGAACGGCCTTGCGCAGTGGCTTCATGTCGGACCTTGAGGCTGGGGCGTGGAAGGCTGGAGCGGCAATTCTTGCTTGAGCGAGTGGTGGCACGCCGCTGGCTGGCCATCAAGCCTTGGCGAAGCAAAGCCGGGGCTTTGCCCCGGACCCCACCAGAGGACGGTCGTCCTCTGGACACCTTCACATAAAAGGGTGAAGGGGATGACTATCCCCTTCCGGGTGCAGGGCAGCGCCCTGCTACGCTGAGCTCAGCACCTCGGTCGCGGCGATGGCGCTCAGGTTGACGATGCCGCGCGCGGTGACGCTCGGCACCAGCACGTGGATCGGCCGGCTCATGCCGAGCAGGATGGGGCCGACCGGCAGCCCGTCGCTGCTGGCTTTGAGCAGGTTGAAGGCGATGTTGGCCGCGTCCAGCCCCGGCATCACCAGCAGGTTGGCGGTGCCGGACAGGCGGCTGTCCGGCACGGCGCGGTCGCGGATCGCCTCGCTCAGCGCCGCGTCGCCGTGCATCTCGCCGTCCACCTCCAGTTCGGGCGCCTGGTCGCGGATCAGGCCCAGCGCGCGGCGCATCTTGCGGGCGGGGACGGAGTTGCCGGCGCCGAACGAGGAGTGCGACAGCAGCGCCGCCTTGGGCGTGATGCCGAAGCTCTTGACCACCTCGGCCGCCAGCAGCGTCATCTCCGCCACCTCCTCGGCCGTGGGGTCGATGGTGACGTGGGTGTCGCAGAAGAACAGCGCGCCGTTGTTCAGGATCAGCGCCGACAGGGCATAGACGCGCGAGACGGTGGCGCGCTTGGGCACGATCGGCAGCGCGTAGGTCAGGTGGCGCTGCCAGTCCCCGGTGCCGCCGACGATGGCCGCGTCCGCTTCGCCGGCGTGCAGCAGCATGGCGGCGGCGACGGTGGCGCGGTTGCGCATCCGCCGCGCCGCCGCGTCCGGCGGCACGCCACGGCGGCCGACCAGCAGCTGGTACTGCGAGACCAGCGGGTCGAACACGTCGCGGTCGAGCGCCGGGTCGAGCACGCGCACGGTCTCGTCGAGGTCGAGCCGCAGCCCCATGTCCACCACGCGCGAGGCGATCACGCCGCGGCGGCCGATCAGGATGGGCTGCGCGATGCCCTCGTCCACCACCGTCTGCACGGCGCGCAGCACCCGCTCGTCCTCGCCGTCGGCATAGACGATGCGGCGGGGGGACAGCTTGCGCGCCGCCTCGAACACGGGGCGCATCAGCTGGCCGGAGCGGTAGACGAACACCTCCAGCCCGTGGCGGTAGGCGGCGAAGTCCTCGATCGGCCGGGTGGCGACGCCGCTGGCAATGGCGGCCTTGGCGACGGCGGGGGCGATCTGCAGGATCAGCCGCGGGTCGAACGGCTTGGGGATGATGTAGTCGGGGCCGAACACCGGGGCGGCGCCGCCATAGGCCGCGGCCACCACCTCGCTCGCCTCCACCCGGGCCAGCACGGCGATGGCCTCGACGCAGGCGACCTTCATCTCCTCGTTGATGGTGGTGGCGCCCACGTCCAGCGCGCCGCGGAAGATGAACGGGAAGCACAGCACGTTGTTGACCTGGTTCGGGTAGTCGCTGCGCCCCGTGGCCACGATCGCATCCGGCCGGGCGGCGCGCACCGCCTCGGGCAGGATCTCCGGCTCCGGGTTGGCCAGCGCCAGGATGACCGGCTTGTCCGCCATCAGGTGCAGCCACTCCGCCTTCAGCACGCGCGGGGCGGACAGGCCGAGGAAGATGTCCGCCCCCGGCAGCGCCTCGGCCAGGGTGCGGGCCTCGGTACGGTTGGCGTAGCGGGCCATGTTGGGCAGCATGTCGGCGTCGCGCCCGGCGTGGATGACGCCCTTGATGTCGGTCAGCGTCACGTTGTCGGGCCGCAGCCCCATGACGCACAGCAGATCAACGCAGGCCAGCGCCGCCGCACCCGCGCCAGAGGTCACCAGGCGCACCTCCTCCAGCCGCTTGCCCTGCAGCTGCAAGGCGTTGCGGATGGCGGCGGCGACGATGATGGCGGTGCCGTGCTGGTCGTCGTGGAACACCGGGATCGCCATGCGCTCGCGCAGCCGCTGCTCGATGGCGAAGCACTCGGGCGCCTTGATGTCCTCGAGGTTGATGGCGCCGAAGGTCGGCTCCAGGGCGGCCACCACCTCGATGAAGCGGTCCGGGTCCTGCGCGTCCACCTCGATGTCGAAGCAGTCGATGCCGGCGAACTTCTTGAAGAGCACCGCCTTGCCCTCCATCACCGGCTTGCCGGCCAGCGCGCCGATGTTGCCCAGGCCCAGCACCGCCGTGCCGTTCGACACCACGCCGACCAGGTTGCCGCGGGCGGTGTAGTCGTAGGCGGTGAGCGGGTCGGCCTTGATGGCGTCGCACGCCGCGGCGACGCCGGGGGAGTACGCGAGCGCGAGGTCCCGCTGCGTTGCCATGCGCTTGGTGGGCGCGATCTCCAGCTTACCGGGGCGGGGAAGGCGGTGGTAATCCAGCGCCGCCTTCCGGAAATCCTCGTCCATTGCCGTGTCGCTCCCTTATTGCCGTTCAGTTACGGACGGAGCGGCGGGCGATGCAAGCCGGGGACACGACATGGCAGGGAACGAAATGCGGCCGAGAAGACTCGAACTTCCACAGGGTTTCCCCCACAAGCACCTCAAGCTTGCGCGTCTACCATTTCGCCACGGCCGCAGCGTAGCGGGCCTATAGCCGATGGACGCCGCCGCATCAACGTCCCCAGCCTGCTCCCCAGCTTGGCGCATCTCGGACGCGCCCGTGCCGTACGACGCGGCACTCGCCGCCATGCAGGCGCACGCCGCCGCCATCCGCGCCGGCGAGGCGGCCGACGCCGTCTGGCTGCTGGAGCACCCGGCGCTCTACACCGCCGGCACCAGCGCCCTGCCCGCCGACCTGCTGAACCCGGCGGGCCTGCCGACCTTCGCCGCCGGGCGCGGCGGCCAGTGGACCTACCACGGCCCCGGCCAGCGCACCGCCTACGTCATGCTGGACCTGGCGCGGCCGCACGGCCCCGTGCCGGCGCGGGACGTGCGCGCCTATGTCTGGGCGTTGGAGGAGTGGCTGATCCGCGCCCTGGAGCAGTTCGACGTGCGCGGCGAGCGCAGGGCCGGCCGGGTCGGCATCTGGGTGGCGGACGGCGCCGGCGGGGAAAGCAAGATCGCCGCCATCGGTGTGCGGGTGACGCGGTGGGTGAGCTGGCACGGCGTGGCGCTGAACGTGTCGCCCGACCTCGCGCATTTCGGCGGCATCGTGCCGTGTGGCATCCGCGGCCACGGCGTCACCAGCCTGGCGGCGCTCGGCGTCGCGGCGACGCTGGCGGACGCCGACCTGGCGTTGCAGGCCGCGTGGCCCGGCGTGTTCGGATGAACCGCCCCGGCGTGTTCGAGTGAACCGCCCCGGCGTGTTCGGCTGAACCGTTGCGGCACCCGTCGCGTTGCTGCTGCGCAACGCAGGAGCATGGGCCATGGCGAAGCTGCCGAAGCCGGGGGACGAAGTGACGTGGGGCACCGCGCAGGGCAAGACGGAAGGCAAGGTCGAGAAGGTCGTGACCAGCGCCACAAAGGTGAAGGGGCACACGGCCAAGGCCACCAAGGACGCGCCGCAGGTGCTGGTGAAAAGCAAGAAGTCCGGCAAGGAGGCGGTGCACAAGCCCGAGGAACTCAAGAAGAAGTAGTGGTGTTGATCCAAGCCAGCCAATTTTCAAAGCGAGGCGCGCCATGGTCCCCCGCTTGCGGTGCGAAAGCCCAGCCGGACAGGGCGAGGCCCTGCGGGCCGCCGCGCCCACGGCCCGTTGATGGCCGCGCGACTTGAGTGACGCGACCGGCGGCGGACAGCCGCCCCACAAAACCCAGGAGCAGATCGGTCAGCAGGCTGAACGCGTCCAAACCCAACTGGCAGGCTTTGATGACGGCACCGATCCGTTCGCCGCCGCGGTGCGGGTGACGCGGATGCCGATGATCATCACCAACCCCCGTAAAGCCGACAACCCCATCGTGTTCGCCAACGATGCTTTCTGCCACCTGACCGGCTATGCGCGCGAAGAGATCCTCGGACGCAACTGTCGCTTCCTGCAAGGACCCGACAGCGATCCGGTCACGGTCACCCGCATGCGGATGGCCCTTGCCGCCCTCGAGCCGATCGAGCTTGACATCCGCAACTACCGCAAGAACGGCGAGCCGTTCTGGAACCGGCTGCTGATGGTCCCGGTGCACGACGCGAACGGCAGCCTGTCCCACTTCTTCGCCAGCCAGTTTGACGTCACCATGGAACGCGAGCGGCTTGCGGAGCTGGAAAGCCACAACGCGGCCCTGACCGCGCTGGGCGACCAACTCGCCGCGCGCACCGACGAGCTGACCGACGCGAACGGCAAGCTGCGGGCGGAGGCCCGGGGGCGCGAGCAGGTCGAGGAGGCGCTGCGCCAGGCGCAGAAGATGGAGGCGGTGGGCCAGCTCACCGGC
>CAXTJU010000125.1:0-8187 GCA_964244655.1 uncultured Acetobacteraceae bacterium
GTGCCGCCGTAGGCGTCGTTGATGAACGAGATGCCCACCGTCTTCTGACCCGTGCCCCAGTTGCCGGCGAGGGAGATGTCCTGCACCGCGCCGGCGGCGTGGGAGGCGGTGGCGGTGTAGGTGCCGCCGACCGTCTGGCCGTTGATCGTGACGTTGAACTGCGCATCGCCCTGCCAGGCGTCCTCCGACACGCCCAGCACCAGCGTGTCGGGCGAGCCCGGGTCCGGGAGCATCGGCGTGGGGGCCGGCGTCGGCGTCGGCGAGGGGGCCGAACCGCTGTTGGAGCTGGGTTCGCTGGTAAGCAACGTGTTGCCGCTGTCGTCGGCGGGGCCGGACGATATGGTGGTCCAGCCGTACAGCTGGTTGTTGTTGATCTCGGCGGTGGCGGACGTGTCGTTCACCACGGTGGTGGTGGAGTCCGACGTGTCGTCGTTGAGGATCGTGTTGTTCTGCACCAGCAGGCTGGAGCTGGCATAGACGTTGCCCTCCTCGCCCGTGGTGATGCCGATCGGGTTGGACGCGTTGGCGCCTTTCTCGATCATGTTGCCGGTGATGACGCCGTTGCCGCCGTTCGGCAGGTCGATCTCGTAGCTGGCCGTGCCGGATGCACCGTCCGTGATGGTGTTGTTGGTGACGGTGGTGTTGGCAGCCCGGCTCTTGATGTCGTGGCCCGCGTTGGCGTCGGTGATCGTGCTGTTCTCGATCGTGGCGCTCTGGATGGCGCCGATGTAGATGTTGTGGGTGTAGCCGTCGCCCGCGCCGTTGCCGGTGAAGGTCGAGCTGTCGATGGTGATGCTGCCCGCCGGGTCAGCCGCGCCGAGCAGGCCATCCTGGTTGTCGTGGATGGTGTCGTTCGCCAGGGTCAGCGTGCCGCCCTCGTAGCGGATGCCGGCGCCGTTGCCGGAGGACACGGTGGCGCCCGAAAGGTCGAACCCGTTGATCGCCACGGTGACGCCGGAGCCGCCCTCGTCGATGATGGCCTTGCCGTCCGGCGGCTGCTGGGTCGCCACGATGCTGACGGTGCCGCCCACCGCTTGCAGCGTCAGGTCCTGGCTGATGGTGACGAAGTCGTTGGTGTAGGTGCCGGTATCGACGGCGACCGTGTCGCCGCTGCTGGAGGCCGCGACGGCGGCTTCGATGGTGGAGTATTCCTCGCCGTTGCCGACGGTCAGGGTCGCCATAAGTGTTTTGTCCTGTCGCCCGTAGCCGTTCGCGGCAGCATCGTCAGAGTTGCCCCATCACGATCCTGCCACCTGAGGCGGGTCCTGCTAGCGAAATGCTTTGTAGAAGGCAATCTGCCGAGGACATGATTTACGCAGTTTCACGACGGGAAACATAATGACGATTGTGCTGCGGCGTTACTGCCTGCGGGAGAATGCAGACGCAGGCAGCAGGGCGCGCCGGGTCATTCCCCCGCTTGCGCCACCGCCTGCGGGACCGCGCGCCGGGTGCGGAACAGCTGCTGGATGACCGAGTAGAACACCGGGGTGAACACCAGGCCGAATCCGGTGACGCCTAGCATGCCGAAGAACACGGCGGTGCCGAGCGAGCGCCGCAGCTCCGCCCCTGCCCCGGTCGCCGTCACCAGCGGCACCACGCCGAGCACGAAGGCGAACGAGGTCATCAGGATCGGCCGCAGCCGGGTCCGCGCCGCCTGCACCGCCGCGTCGGGCGCGCTGGCCCCGGCGTCCTGCGCCTGCTTGGCGAACTCCACGATCAGGATCGCGTTCTTGGACGCCAGGCCCACCAGCACGACGAAGCCGATCTGCGCCAGGATGTCCACGCTCATGCCGCGCAGCAACAGGCCGGACACCGCCGCCAGCAGGCACATCGGCACGATCAGCACCACCGACAGCGGCAGGCTCCAGCTCTCGTACTGGGCGGCCAGCACCATGAAGACGAACAGCACGGAGGCGGCGAAGATCAGGATGGTGGTGTTGCCGGTCTGGCGCTGCTGGAAGGCGAGGTCCGTCCACTCGAACCCCACGCCCGCCGGCAGCGTCGCCTTGGCCAGCCGCTCCATCGCGGTCAGCCCGTAGCCGGAGGAGACGCCGGGCAGCGTGCCGCCCTGCACCTCGGCCGCCGGGAACAGGTCGTAACGCGGCACCCGGTACGGCCCCGTGACATCGCGGAAGCTCGCCACCGAGCCGATCGGCACCATGGCGCCGGCCGTGTTGCGGGTCTTGAGCCGGGCGATGTCGGCGGTGGTGGTGCGGAACCTGCCATCGGCCTGCGCCACCACCTGGTAGGTGCGGCCCAAGTAGTTGAAGTCGTTGATGTAGGCCGACCCTAAGAAGACCTGCAACGCCTCGGCCACCTTGTCCGGCGACACGCCGAGCTTCTCGGCCTTCACCCGGTCGATGTCGGCGTAGATGGTGGGCGTGCCGGCGCTGAACGGGCTGAACACGCCCGCCAGGCCCGGCGTCCCGTTCGCCGCCGCGGCCAGGCCCTGCGCCGCCGCTTGCAACGCGGTCGGCCCGAGGCCCGCCTGGTCCTGCAGCAGCATCTTGAAGCCGCCGGCGTTGCCGATCCCCGCCACCGGCGGCGGCGCGATGGTGATGATGAACGCGTCCTCGATCACGGACAGGCGCTGCCGCAGGGAGGCCAGGACCACGTCGGCGGTGAGCCCCTGCGCGTCGCGTTCGGCAAACGGCTTCATCGGCGAGAAGATCGCCCCGGCGTTGGGCGCGTTGGTCAGCGTGGCGCCGTCCAGCCCGGAGAAGCCTACCGCGTGCGCGACGCCCGGCGTCGCCAGAATGATCTTGGCCGCTTCCCGCACCACGGCGTCCGTCCGCGCCAGCGAGGCGCCGGGAGGCAGCTGCACGACGGTGATCAGGTAACCCTGGTCCAGCTCCGGGATGAACCCGGTGGGCGCCCGGCTGAACTGCCAACCGGTGAGGCCGATCAGCACGGCATACGCCACCAGCATGAGCGCGCTCATGCGGATCAGCCGCGCCGTCAGCAGGCCGAAGCGCACCGACAGCCACTCGAAGCCGCGGTTGAAGCCGTCGAAGAACGCCACGACCGGACGCGCCAGCAGCCCCCGCCGGCTTGGTCCGGCATGGGCCAAATGCGGCTTGAACAGGATGGCGCACAGCGCGGGGCTGAGCGTCAGCGAGACGAAGCAGGAAATCACCGTCGAGGCGGCGATGGTCACGGCGAACTGGCGGAAGAACTGGCCGGAGATGCCGGAGATGAACGCGGACGGGATGAACACCGCGCACAGCGTGAGTGCTATGGCGATCAGCGCGCCGCCGACCTCGTCCATGGTGCGGTGCGCCGCCTCGCGGGGGGACATGCCGAGCCGCAGGTTGCGCTCGACGTTCTCCACCACGACGATCGCGTCATCGACCACGATGCCGACCGCCAGCACCAGTCCGAACAGCGACAGGTTGTTCAGCGAGAAGCCGAGTGCTGCCAGCACCGCGAATGTGCCGATCAGCGACACCGGGATCGCCACGATCGGGATGACCGAGGCGCGCCAGGTTTGCAGGAACAGGATGACCACCACCACGACCAGCGCCACCGCTTCGAGGATGGTCACCAGCACCTCGTGCACCGACTGCGCGATGAAGCCCGTGGTGTCATAGACGATGTCGTAGCGCAGCCCTGCGGGGAACTGCTTGGACAGCTCGTCCATGGCCGCATGGATGTGCCGCGCCGTGGACAGGGCGTTGGAGCCGGGCTGCTGGAACACGATCAGCGGCACGGCGTCGAGCACGTCGAGGTAGCCGTTGGAGCCGTAGTCCTGCGCGCCCAGCTCCACCCGGCCGATGTCGCTGACGCGGGTGACCCGGCCGGCGCCGTCGGTCTTGACGATGACCTGGCCGAACTGCGCCGGGTCAACCAGCCGGCCCTGGGTCTGCACGTTCAGCTGGAACGCGCCGGGCTGCGGCACCGGCGGCTGCCCGAGCACGCCGGAGGACACCTGCACGTTCTGCGCCTGCAACGCGGCCACCACCTCGCCGCCGGTCAGGTTGTGGGCGGCGACCTTGTCCGGGTCGAGCCAGATGCGCATCGAGTAGTCGCGCCCGCCGAACACCTGTACGTCGCCCACGCCGTCCTGCCGCGCCAGCGTGTCCTTCACGTGCAGCGTCGCGTAGTTGGACAGGTAGATCTGGTCGCGCGAATGGTCGGGCGACGAGAGGTGGATCACCATCATCAGGTCGGGCGAGCTCTTGATGACGGTGACGCCGAGCCGCTGCACCGCGTCCGGCAGGCGGGGCAGCGCCACGGCGACGCGGTTCTGCGTCAGCACCTGCGCCGTGTCGAGGTTGGTGCCCAGCTTGAAGGTGACGGAGATGACGAGCTTGCCGTCGCCGGTCGCCTGGCTGCTCAGGTACAGCATGTTCTCGACGCCGTTGATCTGCTGCTCGATCGGCGTCGCTACCGTCTGGCTCAGCACCTCGGCGGACGCGCCGGGATAGGTCGCGGTCACCTGCACGATCGGCGGCGCGATGGACGGATACTGCGACACCGGCAGCGTGAAGTAGGCGACGCCGCCCACGATGGTGATGAACAGCGACAGCACCGAGGCGAAGATCGGGTGGTCGATGAAGAAGTGCGAGATGCGCATGGCTCAGCCTCCCTACTGGGCCGCGTCGATGGCGCCGGCGTGGGGCGCCACCTTGGCGCCGGGCCGCAGCCGCATCAGGCCGTTGATGATGACCTGGTCGGTGGGCGCCAGGCCGTGGGTGATGATCCGCAGGTGGTCGCCTTCCAGCGCGCCGATCTCGACCGGCTTCGGCGTCACCGTGCCGTCCGCCGAGGCCACCATCAGCATCTTGCGCGACTGGTCGGTCACCAGGGCGGCGTCCGGCACCAGCAGCACGGGACGCGGGGCGGACATCGGCAGCTGCAGCCGGGCGAACTGACCCGGCGCGATCAGCAGGTCGGGGTTCGCCACCGTGGCGCGGGCGTGCATGGTGCCGCTGCCGCGATCCACCTGGTTGTCCAGGAAGTCGAGTTCGCCGCGGCGCTGCCACCCCGTCTCGTCGCTGAGGCTGACCTTGACGGAGCGGTCAAGCCCCGGCTGCTTGGTGGCCAGGAAGCGCTGGTAGGCGAGCGCGTCGGCCTCGCTCATGTCGAAGTCGAGGTGCAGCGGGTCGAGCGAGACGATGCTGGCGAGGCCGATGCCGCCGCTGCCGCTGATCAAGCTGCCGAGCGACACCTGGCGCGCGCCGATGCGGCCGGTGAACGGGGCGGTGATGCGGGTGAAGTCGAGGTTGAGCTGGGCCGCGCGGATCGCCGCCTTGGCCTGCTCGATCGTGGCCAGCGCCGCCTGCTGCACCTGGGTGCGCTGGTCGAGCGTCTCGGCGGAGGCGAAGTCGTTGCGGTGCAGGTCGGCGGAGCGGGACACCTCCTTGTTGGCCAGGTCGAGCCCGGCCACCGCGGTCTGGTACTGCGCCATCGCCTGCTGCAGCTGGATCGCATACGGGCGCGGGTCGATCACGAACAGCAGGTCGCCCTTATGGACGATCTGGCCGTCGGTGAAGTGGATCTCGGTCAGGTAGCCGCTGACCTGGGCGCGCAAATCCACCTGGTCCACGGCGGAGAACTGCCCGGTGAAGTCGGTCGATTGCGCGAGGCTGCGCTGCAAGGGCGGGCTCACGGTCACGGGCGCTGGCGGCGGCGGGGCCATGGCCGGCGCCGGCCCGGACCCGTGCCCGCTCCAGGCCCAAAGGCCCGCGCCGGCCAGGCCCAGCAGCACGGCCGTGGTGACGGCGAAGCGCGCCCCGCCACCCCGGCCGGCCCTGTCGGCGCGGGTGAACGGGGCCACGCTGCGCAGCGGCTCTGAATGACCGGTCATCTCATTCTCCAGCAAAAAAAGGTCAGCGCAGAAGGTGGGTGAACAGCGTGTCGATGTATTGCTGCAGCGGGCGACCGCTCTTGGCCACCCGGGCCCGCAGCATGGCGCCCTCCCAGGCATTGAGGGCGAAGGTGGCGAGGACCGCCGGGTCCGCCTCCGGCCGGAGCTGCCCCGCCTGCTGCGCCTGCAGCAGGCAGCGGGCGACGCGCTGGGTCCACTCGCCGTAGATCATTGACAGCCGGCCGGAGATGACGGGGCTGTGGTCCGACAGCTCGGCCGTCATGTTGCCCACGAAGCAGCCGCAGGTGTAGTTCCTGGCCGCGATCTCGACGACGGCCTGCTCGAAGTAGCGCCGCAGCCGCGCCAGCGGCTCGGTGTCCTCCTGGTCCAGCATGGCAAGCGCCGGGGTGACCCTGTCGTCCCAGAAATACTCGACCACCGCAGCACCCAGCGTCTCCTTGCTGTCGAAATGGTTGTAGAACGAGCCCTTGGGCACGCCGGCGGCTTCGGTGATGTCCTGCACGCTCGACCCGTTGAAGCCCGAGCGGCTGAACACCGACACGCCGGCTTGCAGCAGGCGGTCGCGCACCGTCGGGCCATCCTTGGTCATCATGCCGATATGACCGGTCATCTTGGAACTTCAAGCGGCGGGGCATTGCCAGCCGACCCGATGTCCCGCACATCTCCGCCCCGCCCGGCGCCCGATGCGCCAGGCATCCCCTTCCCCCGTGAGACGCATGATTCCAGGATCGCCCGCCGACCCGCTCGACCGCGCCGCAGCGCCCGCCCGGCCCATCGCCGTGTCCGTCAAAGGCCTCACCAAGACCTACGCCTCCGGCTTCCAGGCGCTGCACCCGATCGACCTGGACATCCGCGCCGGCGAGATCTTCGCCCTGCTGGGGCCGAATGGCGCCGGCAAGACGACGCTGATCAGCATCATCTGCGGCATCGTCAACCCCAGCAGCGGCACCGTGCTGGCGGACGGGCACGACGTGGTGGCAGATTACCGGGCGGCGCGCGGCCGGATCGGCCTGGTGCCGCAGGAGCTGGCGACGGACGCGTTCGAGACCGTGCTCGCCACCGTGCGCTACAGCCGCGGCCTGTTCGGCAAGCGCCCCGACCCGGCGCACCTGGAGCGCGTGCTGCGCGACCTGTCGCTGTGGGACAAGCGCCACAGCAAGATCATCACCCTGTCCGGCGGCATGAAGCGCCGGGTGATGATTGCCAAGGCGCTGGCGCACGAGCCCAGCATCCTGTTCCTGGACGAGCCCACCGCCGGCGTGGACGTGGAGCTGCGGCGCGACATGTGGGAGATGGTGCGGCGGCTGCGCGCCTCGGGCGTCACCATCCTGCTCACCACGCACTACATCGAGGAGGCCGAGCAGATGGCCGACCGGGTCGGCGTGATGACCGGCGGGCGCATCCTGCTGGTGGAGGACAAGGCGGCGCTGATGGCCAAGCTCGGCACCGCGCAACTGACGCTGACCCTGCGGGACCGCCTGCCCGACCTGCCGCCGGCGCTGGCGCCGTGGCGGCTCGCCCTGGCCGCGGACGGCGCCGGGCTGACCTACTGCTACGACGCGCAGGCGGAGGACAACGGCATCGCCGCCCTGATGCACCAGCTGGACGGGCTGGGGCTGCGGGTGAAGACCCTGCAAACCCACCAAAGCTCGCTCGAGGAGATCTTCGTCAGCCTGGTGCACGCCAAGCCATGAACATCCACGCGATCAATCTCCACGCGATTCGGGCCATCTACATTTTCGAGATGAGCCGCACCTGGCGCACGCTGCTGCAAAGCATCGTCTCCCCGGTGATCTCCACCTCGCTGTACTTCGTGGTGTTCGGGGCGGCCATCGGCTCGCGCATGGCCGCGGTCGATGGCGTCAGCTACGGCGCGTTCATCATCCCCGGCCTCATTATGCTCTCCCTGCTGACCCAGAGCATCGCCAATGCCTCGTTCGGCATCTACTTCCCGAAGTTTGTCGGCACGATCTACGAGCTGCTGTCCGCCCCCGTGTCGCCGGTCGAGATCGTCATCGGCTACGTGGGCGCCGCAGCCAGCAAGTCGCTCGTGCTGGGGCTCATCATCCTGGCGACGGCGCGGCTGTTCGTGCCGTTCGGCATCCTGCACCCGGGCTGGATGGCCGCCTTCCTGGTGCTGACCTCGGTGACGTTCAGCCTGTTCGGCTTCATCATCGGCATCTGGGCGGACAGCTTCGAGAAGCTGAACCTGGTGCCGCTGCTCATCGTCACCCCGCTCACCTTCCTGGGCGGCAGCTTCTACTCGATCGGCATGCTGCCGCCGCTATGGCAGACGGTGACGCTGTTCAACCCGGTGGTGTACCTGATCAGCGGCTTCCGCTGGAGCTTCTTCGGCA
>CAXTJU010000126.1:0-8177 GCA_964244655.1 uncultured Acetobacteraceae bacterium
ACCAGCAGGTCAAAACCGCCGCCTGATATCGTCCACCCGCAGGGGCGCACTCCACATGACGGCCTCTTTTAGCGCCAGGCCACAACGCCGAGAGCCATGTCCTCGTGGATGTCTTTCTAAATCCTCCGTCGCAGCGCGGCCATGGAGCGGGCAGATAGGTTCAGGATCGACCTCGAATTGCGGAATCGCCATGATTTCCAGCGCTCAAACACCGTATTCGCGCAGCAAAGGCTTGTATGGGCGTCCGCCGCATGATTCGGTGAGAGGCGTAACCAATGCAAGGACTCAAGCGATGGCAAAGAAAGTGGCTGAGACTAAGGCCAAGCCGGCACCAGCGGCCAAGCTGACCGCGAAAGCTGCGGCAAAGCCAGGTGCGGCAAAGCTCGCCGCGAAGGCGCCAAAGGCAGCAAAGCCCGCAACGCCAGCGACGATTACGTTGAAGCAACTCTCTGCTGCCATGGCCGAGCGGAGCGGCATGGCCAAGAAGGAGACGGAGGGCTTGATCACTGATATGTTCGGCGACGTGGTCGATCACCTCAAGGCGGGTGAACGTGTCCGTATCGGCGGCCTTGGCATCATCGAGGTTAAAAATCGCCCGGCACGCATGGGACGCAACCCAGCAACGGGCGAGGCGATCCAGATCAAGGCCAGCAAGAAGATCGCTTTCCGTGCTGCGAAAGAGCTGAAGGAAGCAATTTAGCTTCTGCAACCTGCATGCTATTAGCCGTCTTGGCCTAGTAGCATCGCAGAGCCGATGATCTTGCCTCCTTCGGTTTGCAGAAACACATCGATGCGCTCTCCTTTGAAAGCCGTGAGGCGCAATGGCGCTTGCGGCAGCGCCCATGCTGCCGCGGTCACGCTCTGAATGGCAGCCAGACTCAAGCCGACAACTCCACGCAGTCCGTGCACTATTAGTCCCAGCGTATGGATTTGCTCCTGCCACAACTGTGTGCGGACAGGCCAGCGCTGGTTGTCACCAGCACGGGGGCGATCCTCACTACAGGACCTCGTAGAGCCCATCGCGTTTAAGAGCCGTCGCGTAGGTTGGACGGGCGTGAATGCGGTCGAGACACAAGCTGATCCCAGGATAAGCGGACATACCATTCCGCGCGGAGGCAGCCTCCAAGAGGTAAGGCATCATGATGTCGGCCGTGTTGAACTCGCCGCCGGCCAGGTAAGGTTCATTGCTGAGTTCCGTTTCGACGTGTTTCAGCATCTAGGCAATTTGTTGGTTGACGCGCGAGCGCAACGGTGCCCCACCTCTCCAAGTCGGCTCATGCAGAGCTTCGAGACTATGGGCGGTATCACCGAACCCTCCCCGAAGAGGGTCCAGTAACTTGCCCGCCGCCGTTCGACCGAGCCCAACGGAAGCAGGCTGCCAAACTGTTTCGAAAGGTAGTCCACGACGGCGCCGGACTCGGCGGCGACAAGGCCATTGTCCACAATAGCTGGCGACTTGCCGAGCAGATGCACGGATTTCAGGCTTGGCGGCGCAAACAAGGATGGGTCGCGCTCATGGCGTGCACCTTATGCTCGGCCCCTAGCTCCTCCAGCATCCAAAGGATATGCTGGCTGCGGCTGTTTGCCAGGTGGTGCACGATCAGCACTGCGCAGCATGCCGCTTGAGATCATCCAGCTTGCAGTGCTGGAGCGCCGTCTCTTCGGTGGCCTCCAACGTCACGAGCGGGGCACAGCCGCCCTGAAGCGCCTCCTGCCAGCGTGCGGCGCAGAGGCACCAGCGGTCGCCGGGTTGCAGCCCAGGAAATCCGTGCTCGGGCCGCGAGGTGGACAGGTCGTTGCCCCGTTCGGCGCTGAATCGAAGGAATTCGGCCGTCACCACCGCGCAGACCGTATGGCAGCCGCCATCCTCTGGTCCCGTGTTGCAGCAGCCATTGCGGTAGAACCCAGTCAACGGGTCAGTCGAGCAGCTTATCAAGCGTCCGCCCAGGACGTTGCGGCCGGGCGGGCGTCCGCCGGTTTGGTCAAGTGGCATCGCGTTGCCTTTCAAGGTTTGGGAGAAGCGCGGTCAGCAGGCCGATCGCGGGCAGGAAAGCGCAGCCCTGGTAGACGGCCATGATGCCGAACCGGTCGGCGACCTGGCCCAGCACAGCCGCGCCCAATCCAGCCATGCCGAACGCGAAGCCGAAGAACAGCCCGGATACCATCCCGACCCGGCCCGGCATCAGTTCCTGGGCATAGACCAGGATAGCGGAAAAAGCCGACGCCAGGACAAGTCCGATCACCACGGTCAGCGTCACTGTCCAGAACAGATTAGCGTGTGGCAGCGCAAGCGTGAATGGCAGCACCCCGAGGATTGAGCCCCAAATCACGTATTTTCGCCCAATCCAGTCACCGAGCGGTCCGCCAAGCAGCGTCCCTGCCGCGAACGCTCCCAGGTAGATGAACAGATCGACCTGGGCCTGCTGAACGGTGAGGTGGAAGCGATCGATGAGGTAGAAAATGTAGTAGGTGCTGAGGCTGGCTGTGTAGAAGAATTTGGAGAAAATCAGCACGAGCAGCACCGCCAGGGCGGTGCGGACCTGGCGGCGGGGCAGCGGAACCTGCCCCGCCGCGGAGTGCCTCGCGCGCGCCGTGGGGCCGAGTTGCCCCGCATACCAGCGACCGACCCCATACAGCACGGCCATGGCAAGCACCGCTAGCAAGCCGAATAGCGCAACGCTGCCCTGGCCATGCGGCACCACGATGAAGGCAGCTGCGAGCGGCCCGAGCGCCTGCCCGGCGTTGCCGCCCACCTGGAATACGGATTGCGCCAGCCCATGCCGTCCGCCCGAGGCCATGCGGGCCACGCGCGAGGCTTCAGGATGGAATACCGAGGAGCCGACGCCGATCAGCCCCGCCGCTGCCAGCAGCAGGGCAAAGCTGCCAGCGCGAGACAGCAGCAGCAACCCAGCCAGCGTCCCCGTCATGCCCAGCGCCAGCGAATAGGGCAAGGGATGGCGGTCGGTGTAACGGCCCACCACCGGCTGAAGCAGCGAGGCCGTAGTCTGGAACGTCAGCGTGAGAAACCCGATCTGGGTGAAGCTTAGATGGTAATTGAGCTTGAGCAACGGGTAGATCGAAGTCAGCAGCGACTGCATCAAGTCATTCAAGGTATGCGCGAAGCTGATCGCCAGCAGGATCGTGAAGACCGGGCCGGCTGCGGTGGCCAATGCCGGGGCAGGCAGCCGCTTGCCTGGCACCACGCGAACGTTCATCGGCGAACCCTTCTTAAACGCCTAGGCGCTTGCTCTGCGCGATTTCGCATCCGCTGATGCGCCAGGAGCCGTCCGCTTCCCGCTCCATCAAGTAGCGGGCGGAGTACGCCGCGCCATCCGGCCCAATCAATTCGACATATTGCGAGATCGTGCCGTCCTCCTGGGCCAGCGCGGCGAAGTCGAACGATTTCGGCCGGTACACTGCGGCGTAACTGCGCCGGACCATGTCGATGAAGGTGTCGGGCGTGCCGAACATGCCTTGGATCGCCGGGGCGGCCAGCCTGAAAGCGCCGTCTGCGTCGTCCCGGCGAAAGGCGTCGATCTGGCTGGTGATGACGGAGCGTATCGCCGCCTGGTCCCCCGCGGACACGGGCGCGTCGGCGGCCCGGGCACCGCCGCACAGGATGCCTAGCAGGATCAAGGCGAGCATTGGCTTGCGCATGGGGTTGATACGGCGGCGGGACCACAACGGTTGCCTCACGCCGGGTCAGCGCGCCGTGACCGGCACGCGATGCCAGGCGGCGGCAAGGTAGCCTTTGAAGTTCCAGCACGCGGCGGGTTCGGCCGGCTGCATTTGCCCGGCGTCATCCCACGCGCGCACGACAAGCTCATGGTTGCCCGGAACCAGGTCGAGCATGACCTGCCACAAGGTCCAAGCCCACTGCGTTTCCTGCTCCAGCGTCGCCTGCCGCCAGGTCAGGCCGCCATCGCTCGACACATCGACCCGGGCGATCATGCGCGCGGACGCCATGGCCCAGCCGCGCACGAGGGTGGCGCCGGCTGCGATCGCACCGGAAGCCGGGACGCAGATAGCGCTGTTCACGGGCATGGCGTTGATGACGGCGCCGCGCTCCCAATCCACGGTCTCAGCCGTGACGTCCGCTGGCAGCAGCTTGTAATCCTGGCGCTGAACGGGGCTGTCGGCCGGCGAGGAGCGGACGGTCACCGCCGCGATCCACTTGGCGCTTCGGACTCCGGCGTAGCCCGGCACTACTGCCCGCAACGGAGCGCCGTGCTTGCAGGCCAGCGGATGGCCGTTCATGGCCCAGGCCAGCAAAACTTCTGGCGCCATGGCTTTGGCCAGGGGGATGGAGACGGCGTAGGGCGTGTCGCCGTGGTCGGCCACAAGGTCCAGCGACTCGAACGCGACGTCCGATGCGCCGGGGGCTAGGCCGGCAGCGTCCAGGACATCGGCCAAGCGCGCGCCGGTCCACTCCGCCGTGCCGATCGCACCCGCGGCCCATGGGTCGCCGAGGGTCTGCTTGACCGTTTGCAGGTCGGCTCGGCGATTGCCGGCACATTGCAGCGTGGCAGCCACGGTGTGGTGGGCGAAGCGGCTTTGCAGGGTGGCAACCGACAGATCCAGCGGTGTTCTGGCCAGGCCGCCGACGTGGAGGCGGTAGCCCGGACCGGCCTCCGGCATGACGCCGTGATTGCGCGAGTAAAACAGCGCCTCCGGCGTCCGGAACGCCTCGACCAAGTGAGGTAGATACGGCTCGGCGTTGTAGGGCGTGAGGCCATGGACGAGCATCGTATCCTGCGGCATGTCGCACTCCTTGCTGGCCGCAAGGCTACAGCGTCGCGGCCCCCCTGGCGACTGCGGGCAGGTTGTTGCGCATGTTGCGATGCACCATCTTAAAGCGATGAGTGTTCCTCCGCTGTGGCCCAACCGCATCAATCTGTCCGACCTGATGCGCATCCGGCCGGCCTCGGCCTCTGCGGCGGTGGCTGGCGCGGGTGACGGCCGCTTGGAGGAGGTGGCTTCGTTTGGCGTCAACCCGGGCAATCTGCGCATGTTGCGCTACGGGCCGAAGGGCTTGCCGCCAGGGGCGCCGTTGGTTGTCGTGCTGCACGGCTGCACCCAGAAAGCGGGGGGGTTCGACGCCGGCACGGGCTGGTCCAGCCTGGCTCAGCGGCACGGCTTTGCCCTGTTGTTCCCTGAGCAACGCGCCGCCAACAACAGCCATGGCTGCTTCAACTGGTTCGAGTCCGCCGATGTCACACGGGGGCAGGGTGAGGTCGCATCGATCCGCGCCATGGTGGCCAACATGGCGCAGGATGGACGGATCGACCCGGCGCGCGTGTTTGTGACCGGCCTGTCCGCGGGCGGGGCCATGGCCTCGGCCCTGCTTGCGACCTACCCGGACGTATTCGCCGCCGGGGCCATCATCGCCGGCCTGCCTTACCGCTGTGCGACGGGAGTCCAGGCGGCACTCTCCGTCATGCACCATCCGGCCCGCCGCGCTGAATCCCAGTGGGGTGACCTAGTGCGGCAGGCGAGCCCGGCGCCGCAGCGCAAGCCGATCGTGGCGATCTGGCATGGCGATGCCGACATGACGGTGGCTCCCGCTAATGCGGCAGCGCACGCCAGCCAATGGTGTGACGTGCATGGCCTGCGAGACGCAGCCGGTATGGATGATATCGTGGACGGAGTGCCGCACCGGTCATGGCGTGACGCGAACGGCATCGTTCGCGTCGAACTTTACACCGTGTCCGGTCTAGGCCACGGCGTGCCGATCGACCCGGCGGCATCCGGAGACCGCGGGGTCGGTCAGGCAATGCCTTACATCCTGCCAGCCCGCGTAGCGTCCACTTGGCACATTGCCCGGAGCTGGGGCTTGGTGCCGGAGGCTCCAGCTGGGGCGCATGGTCTGCCAGGCGGCTCGGGGGAGAGCCTGGCTGCACGGACCATGCGGGCCTTTGGCATCTAGGGGCGGCTACATTACCGTGGGGACAGCACCATGATCATCTGGCGGTTCTCCATCCGGGGCATCTGCTCGACCTTAGTCTTCTCATCCATGTCGCCGCGGATACGTTCTAGAACCCGGATGCCGATATCCTGGTGCGCCATCTCGCGCCCTCGAAACCGCAACGTCACCTTCACCTTATCGCCCTCGTCGATGAAGCTATGCATGGCGCGCAACTTGACCTGATAGTCGTTCTCGTCAATGTTGGGCCGAACCTTAACTTCCTTGATCTCAACAATTTTCTGTTTCTTCTTGGCCTCATTCTTCTTCTTTTGTGACTCGTACTTGAACTTGCCATAGTCAAGTATCTTAACGACCGGCGGGTCAGCGTTGGGGCTGATCTCGAGTAGGTCGAGGCCCACGGACATGGCGCGCAACATAGCGTCGCGCGCGCTCATTACGCCCTGCATCTCGCCTTCAGCATCGATGAGGCGCACCTGTGCGCTGCGAATGTCTTCGTTGACGCGGGGGCCGTCGCGGCTCGGCGTTCCGGCTGGCATGGGGCCTCTGGCTATTGTGCTCTCCTGTCATCATTGCAACGAAGCCGCCCGACCGGGCTATCCGGCCATGGCGGCTGATCTGCTAATATCAGGCGGCATGGCCTCGCGGGCAAGCCCTTCGACGGCTTCGGTCAAAGAAAGCAACTCCTGCGCCTGGCCGCCCAGGCGGCGCAGTGCCACCGTCCGGCTTTCCGCCTCCTTGCGGCCGACCACGGCGATCACTGGCACGTGCTGCAAGCTATGCTCACGAATTTTGGCGTTGATCTTCTCGTTGCGAGTGTCCGTCGTCACACACAGGCCACGCCCGCGGAAGATCTCCGCCACTTCCTCAGCGTAAGGCTCTGCATCGGTCACGATAGATGCGACGACCAGCTGGACCGGGGCCAGCCAGAGCGGAAACCTGCCAGCGAACTGCTCAATCAGGATACCCAAAAAGCGCTCGAAGCTGCCGAGGATGGCCCGGTGCAGCATCACCGGGCGCTGCCGGCTGCTGTCGTCGGCGACGTAGCTAGCGTCCAGGCGCTCCGGCAGGAAGAAGTCCACCTGTAGTGTGCCGCATTGCCAGTCCCGCCCGATCGCGTCGCGCAACACGAACTCCAGCTTGGGGCCGTAGAACGCGCCCTCGCCGCGGTTCAGCTCGTAGCCGACGCTGGCCATGGCGCAGGCCTCGCGCAACGCAGCCTCGGCGCGATCCCAGGTCGCGTCGTCGCCGACCCGCTCGTCTGGACGGTCGGCGAACTTCACCCGGAAGCTGTCGAAGCCGAAATCTTGGTAAACCGAGGCCAGCAGCGCCACGAAGCACGCTGTCTCGCCGGCGATCTGCTCCGGCATGCAGAAGATGTGGGCGTCATCCTGCGTGAAGCCGCGCACCCGCATGATGCCGTGCAGCGCGCCAGAGGGCTCGTAGCGGTGGCATGCGCCGAACTCCGCCATGCGCAACGGCAGCTCGCGATAGGAGCGGAGGCCGTGATTAAAGATTTGCACGTGGCAAGGGCAGTTCATCGGCTTCAGCGCCAGGGTGCGCTTCTCGTCCTCCACATGGGCCACGAACATGTGCTCGCGGTATTTCTCCCAGTGCCCGGACCGCTCCCATAGGGTCCGGTCAACCAGCTGCGGCGTCCTGACCTCCTGGTAGCCGGCGGCGTCCTGGCGGCGGCGCATGTAGTCCTCTGCCGTGCGGTACAGCCGCCAGCCTTTCGGGTGCCAGAAGATCGACCCGGTGGCTTCCTCCTGAATGTGGAACAGGTCCATCTCGCGGCCGATCCGGCGGTGGTCGCGCCGCTCGGCCTCTTCCAGCTGGTGCAGGTGGGCGTCCAGCTCCTTCGCGTCGCGCCAGGCTGTGGCGTAGATGCGCGTCAGCATGGCATTGCGGTGGTCGCCGCGCCAATAGGCTCCGGCCACCTTCTGCAGCTTGAACGCGCTGCCCACGTCCCCCGTGCCGCGCATGTGCGGGCCGCGGCACAGGTCGATCCAGCCGCCCTGCCTGTAGAGCGTGATGGTCTCCGTCCCGGGCAGGTCACGGATCAGCTCGGCCTTGTAGCGCTCGCCGCGATCCTCGAAGAAGCGGATTGCCTCGCCGCGGTCCCACACCTCGCGCTCGAACGGGGCGTTGCGGGCGATGATCTCTCGCATCCGCGCCTCGATGGCGGGGAAGTCCTCAGGGGTGAACGGCTCGTTGCGGGCGAAGTCGTAGTAGAAGCCGTTCTCGATGGCCG
>CAXTJU010000127.1:0-8164 GCA_964244655.1 uncultured Acetobacteraceae bacterium
GGCCAGGGCGGCGCGGGCAGCCTCGGCTTCGTCCGCCGATTCTGCCCGCAGGCCGTGGTCCACGATGAGGCACGCCGGGTCGCCCCAGCCCTGGGCCAGCACTGCCAGCGCCAGGCTGTCCGCCCCGCCCGACACCGCCACCGCCACCCGGCGCGCCGCATCCCACGGGCCGAGCCGGTCCATGGCGGCGGCGAACTCGGCCGCTGTGAGCGATGCGCCCAGGGTGGCTGGCTCAGCGGCAGCCGGCGCGGGTGCGGGCGGTGGCCTCGCCGTCGCGCACGTCGGCGCGGGGCTGCGGGAACTCCGCACGCAGCTTGGCCAGCGCGTCGCAGGCGGAGGCGTGGTCGCCCAGCGCCACCAGCGCGTTGGCCACGCCGAGCAACGCGTCCGGCGCGCGGGCGCCGGTGCGGCCGCGGTTGTAGGCGTCATAGAAGTCGGGGGCGGCCTGCTGGTAGTTGTGCTGCCCCATCTCGGCCTGCGCGAGCAGGAACTGCGCATCGGCGGCACGGGAGCCCTTCTTCGCCAGGACCTCCCGCGCGGACGCCTCGGCCGCCGGATAGTCGCGCCGGGCCAGGGCCGCGTTGCCCTCCTGGATGGCGGCCTCCGGGGTGCGCGGCGGCGGGCCTTGCAGGGCCGCGGGCGGGCCGCCGAGCACGGAGGGCGGCGGTCCCTGCAACGAACCCGGCGGCAAGGTGCGGGACACCTGGGCGCTGTTGTTCTGCGCGGCGAACGCGAGGTCGCCGATCTGCTTGGCGGTGTCCTCGGCCTGGCGCTGTTGCTGGTTGCCTTGCCGGTCCACCTGGCCGCGCAGCTCGCGCACTTGGTCCTCAAGAGTGGACACGCGGTCCAGCAGTTGCGCGGTCAGCCCGTTGTCGCTGCCGGCCGGCGCACGGTCCTGCCGGTAGGCCTGGGGGGGCGGCCCGCCGCGCTGCTGCATCGCCTGGACTTGCTGGCGCAGCTCCAGAATCTGGTTCTGCAAGGCGATCGCATCCCGGCTGTCCATCTGCGCCCAGGCGGGGCCGCCCATCATCAGCAACCCCGCCAACATGGCCACCACCCTCATCCGCCTGCCCCCGTGCTTCCCGCGCCGCTGGTTCTACGGGCGGCGGGCGCGGCGGGCAAACCTGCGGAGGCGGTTAGCGGACGGAGGTGATGGCGTTCCGGTTCTGCGAGTAGTCCTGCTCCGTCGAGCCGAGCGCGGTCGGACGGTCCTTGCCGTAGCTGATCGTGGTGACGCGGGAGGAGTCAATGCCGTGCGCCACCAGGTAGTCCCGGGCGGCGTTGGCGCGGCGCTCGCCGAGCGCGATGTTGAACTCCTCGGTGCCGCGCTCGTCGCAGTTGCCGGCGACCTGCACGCTGTCCTGCGGGTAGCGGCCAAGCCAGGCGGACTGCCGGTCCAGCGTGCCGCGGGCGTCGCCGCTCAGGCTGGTCTCGTTGTAGGCATAGAACACGCGGTCGCCGACGTTGGCCACCAGGTCCTCCTCGCTGCCGGGTGCCGCGCCCGACGTGCTGCCGGCGACCGCGCCGTTGCCGGCCACCGTGCCGGAGGTGTCCGCCTGCTTGGCGCAGGCGGCGAGGAGGGTGAGAGCGGCCAAGGCGGCCATGGTCCTGGTGTTCATCGGCATCCATCCCGTTGCGAGGTCAGGCAGTTCCGTGGGCTGGTAACGAAGCTTCCCGCCAAACGTTCCGCAGCAGGTTCGGTTACGTCGGTATTTGTCGCGGGTCAACCGAACGGTGCCCCTTCCCGGCCTAGCCGCCGCCGCCGCGAAGCCGCTATCCTGCCCGCCAGGCAGGCACGGGAGCATCGGCATGGCGTCGGATCAGGGCGGCCCGGCCGCCAAGCCGGACAGCATGTCGCAACTGCTGGACGGGGTGGTGCAGTTCCAGCGCGACGTGTTCCCCGACCAGCAGGCCGACTTCGCCCGGCTCTCGCAGGGGCAAAGCCCGCACACCCTGTTCATCGCCTGCGCCGACAGCCGGGTGGTGCCGGAGCTGATCACCCAGAGCGAACCCGGCGAGCTGTTCGTCTGCCGCAACATCGGCAACATCGTGCCGGCCTACGGCGAGATGCTCGGCGGCGTGTCGGCTGTGGTGGAATACGCCGTGGTGGCGCTGCGGGTGGACCACATCGTGATCTGCGGCCACTCCGGCTGCGGCGCCATGAGGGCGCTGGCCGAGCCGCGGGACACGCTGCACGACATGCCGACCGTTGCCTCCTGGCTGCGCAACGCCACCGCCGCCCACAGCGTCATCCGCACCCTGCACCCGCACCTGCACGGCGAGGACGCCGTCGCCGCCCTGGTGAAGCAGAACGTGCTGACCCAGCTCGGCCACCTGCGCACCCACCCGGCGGTGGCCGCGCGGCTGGCCGGCGGCGGACTGGCGCTGCACGGCTGGGTGTATGACATCGCCAGCGGCCAGGTGGAGATCATCGACGAGCGGACGCGGCAGACAGTGACCGCCGGCGAGGCGGCGGCGCTGCTCAAGGAGCGGGCCTAGCAAGATCGGGGCTTTGCCCCGAACCCCACCAGAGGACGGGGTCCTCTGGACACCTGTTCATGGCATTGAGGGTCACCTGCTACTTCCAGCTGGACAGGAAGAACCGCGGCAGCTCGTCCGGGAACGGCTTGAAGTTGAGCTGCCGCGAGAACGCGTAGGTCGTCACGTACGTACACAGCGGCAGCCAGTCCATCTGCTCGGACACCCGGCGCAGCGCGGCGCTGTAGTCGCGGCGGCGCTCGTCCGGGTCGGTGGTGTCGCCGCCGGCCTGCACCAGCCGCTCCAGCTCCGCATCGCGCGCGTAGTCGTCCGGGCCGCCGGCGAAGAACACCGGCAGGATCGCCGACACGTCGTTGATCGAGTAGCTGCCCCAGGTGCCGGCCGTCATCGGGTCCAGCCCGTCGCCGCTGCGCTGCACCACGGTGGCGGTCGGCAGCTGGCTGATGCGCGCGTTGATGCCGACCGCCCGGAGGTAGCCCTGGATGGCGCTGCTGTATTGCGGCAGGATGTAGGTCACCAATTCGGTGTCGAAGCCGTTCGGGTAGCCGGCCTCGGCCAGCAGCGCGCGCGCCGCCGCCGGGTCGTAGTCGTAATGCGTGGCGGCGGCCGGGTCGCAGCCGAACTGGGTGGGGTAGCACGCCACCTCCGGCACCCGGCTGCCGCCCTGGGCCAGCTGGCGCGCGATGGTCGCCCGGTCGATGGCGTGGGCGATCGCCTGGCGCACCTTCTGGTGGGTGAGCGGGTTGTCCGCCCCGGTGCGCCCGGCCGCGTCCAGGCTGAGGTAGGCGATCCGCATGCTCTCCGCCCGCAGCGCCTGCAAGCTGGGCACCCGGCTGATGTTGTCGAACTGGTCGGGGTTGAACTGCCAGATCCAGTCGGCCCGGCCGGCCAGCAGGTCCGTCACCTCCGTGGTGGCGTCGCCGACCTCGCGGATTTGCAGGCGGGCGATGGCCGGGTGGCCTTTCGGGCCGTCGAAATAGGCATCGTTGCGTTCCAGGTCGATCTCGGAGGTGCCGTCCACCGCCGTGATGCGGTATGGCCCGGTGCCGACCGGGGCGCGGCCGTAGGCGTCGGCCCCCACCCGCTCGCGGTAGGCTTGCGGCCAGATCGGCAGCGTCATCGACATGTATTCCAGCGCGGCCGGGAAGACGCGCTTCAGCTTCACCCGCACGTGGAAGTCGTCGATCTTCTCCGCCCCGGCGAGGTAGGCGTAGTTGGCCGGCACCGCCACCCGGCTGTCCGTCAGCACCGTGTTGATGGTGTAAACCACGTCGTCGGCGGTGAACGGGCTGCCGTCATGGAACACCACGCCGCGGCGCAGCTCGAACTCCCACGTCACCGGGTCCACCTGCTTCCAGCTGGTGGCCAGCAGCGGCTTGATGGCGAACGTGTCGGGGTCGCGGTAGATCAGCCCGTCCCAGGCCTGGTGCGCCAGCACCAGCCCGGCGCGGAGCGGGTTGTAGTATGGGTCCGCGCTGGCCAGGGCGTCGCGCCAGGCGATGCGCAGCGTGTCGGCGGATTTCTGCGCCGCGGCCGGCGTCGCCGCCAGGCAGGCGGCAGCGGCCAGGGCGGGCAGCCTATGCCAGGCGCGCATCGAGGGTCTTTTCGGCCGGCCGCCTGGCGCACGGCATTGGCGAGGCTCTTGCAACGGCTTCCTGGCCGTGGCTTGTACCACGCGACGACATCATAGGACACCCGCCGCCATGCTCCGCTACGCCCTGATCTTCTTCGTGGTCTCCCTGATCGCCGGGTTCTTCGGCTTCAGCGGCCTGTCCGCCGCCACCGCCGGCATCGCCAAGATCCTGTTCTTCATCGCCATCGCGATCTTCCTGATCTTCGTGGTGCTCGCCATCGCCGGCGTGAACGCGCTCGGCTGACCCCTGGCGGCGCGTCCCGCGGGCGCGCCGCCTCATCCCATGGTGGCGTTGAACGCGCCGCCGTCGAGCAGCAGGTTCTGGCCCACGATGAAGCCGGACGAGGCGGCGCACAGGAACACGCAGGCGCAGCCGAACTCCGCCGGGTCCCCCACCCGCCCGGCGGGGGACTGCGCGGCGCGGGCCTCGATCTCGGCCTCCACGCTGCGCCCGGCCTTGGCGGCGGCCGCGGCGGCGTTGGCGCGCAGCCGGTCGGTCAGGAACGGACCCGGCAGCAGGTTGTTGATCGTCACGTTGCGCCGCGCCACCTGCCGCGCCAGCCCGCCCACGAAGCCGGTCAGCCCCGCCCGCGCGCCGTTGCTCAGGCCAAGCGTGGGAATGGGCGACTTCACGCTGGCCGAGGTGATGTTGACGATGCGGCCGAACCCGCGCGCCGCCATGCCGTCCACCGTGGCGCGGATCAGCGCGATCGGCGCCAGCATGTTGGCGTCCAGCGCGCGCAGCCAGTCCTCGCGCTCCCAGTCGCGGAAGTCCCCCGGCGGCGGCCCGCCGGCGTTGTTGACCAGGATGTCCGGCGCCGGGCACGCCGCCAGCGCCGCCGCCCGCCCGGCCTCGGTTGTGATGTCGCCCGCCACCGCCGTCACCGCCACGCCGGTCGCCTCGCGGATCTCGTGCGCCGCGCGGTGCAGCGCGTCCTCGCCGCGGGCGGTGATGGTGACGGCGACGCCCTCCCGCGCCAGCGCCAGGGCGCAGGCCCGCCCCAGCCCCTTGCTCGCGGCGCAGACCAGGGCCGTGCGGCCGTGCAACCCGGTGTCCATGGCGTCGTGTCTCCCAAATCAGGCGCGCGCCGCGCCGGCCTGCCGGAGGGAATGACGCGGGGCCCCGGCCGAATCCATGGCGCGATGATGGACACCCGGCAGGCCGCGCGCTAGAGGCGCGGCCATGAAGCCGGCTCTCCCGATCGCGGCCCTGCTCGCCGCGCTGCTGCCCGTCAGCGCCAGGGCGCACGCCATCCTGATGGACAGCACGCCCGCGGTGCACGCCAGCCTGCCCGCCGGGCCGCAGGCGATCACCCTGCAGTTCAACTCGCGCATCGACCGCGAACGCTCCCGCCTCACCCTGATCGCGCCGGACCGCTCGCAGGCCCGCCTGCCGATCGCACCCGGCGGCGCGCCGGACGTGATGACGGCGACGGCCACCGCCTTGCAGCCCGGCGACTACACCGTGCGCTGGCAGGTGCTGGCGGTGGACGGCCACATCACCCGCGGCGACGTGCCGTTCACCGTCGTGGCGCCCTAGCCGCATGAGCCTGCTCGTCGACCTGTTCGGCTACCTCGAGATCGTGCTGCACGGCCTGGTCATCCTCAGCCAGTCCATGGCCCTCGGCGGCACGCTGTTCTTCCTGCTGCTGGCCCGCCCGTTCGCGGCCGAGCTGCCCGGCGGCGACGCCATCGCCCGGCGCACCGCCGCCATCGCCGGCTGGTCCGCCCTCGCCCTGGTGCTGTGCGAGGGGCTGACCATCGGGCTGCAAGCCGCGGTGCTGACCGACACGGTGGGACTCTCGGTGCCCGAGGTGCTGGGGGCGGACTTCGCGGTGGCCGGCCTGGTGAAATGCGCGGCGGCAGCCCTGCTGGCGGCCTGCCTGCTGGCCTGGCGCGCCACCCCGGCGCCGCTGCTGCTGGCCCTGGGCGGGGTCGAGCTGGCCGCCGCCACCCTCTCCACCCACGCCGCCGCCCGCATGACGAACAGCCTGCCACTGCTGGGGGTGGAAGCCCTGCACCAGCTGGGCGCCGCCATCTGGATCGGCGGCATCCCGTGCTTCGTCATGGCGCTGGCCCGGGTGAACGACGGCGCGTCCTGGCGGCGGGTGGGGGCGCGGTTCTCCCGCATGTCCATGCTCGGCGTCGGCTGCATCCTGGTGTCCGGCGTCGCCATGAGCCTGTCCTACATCGGCTCCTGGGGCGCGGTGTACGGCACCGCCTACGGCGTCATGGTGGTGGCCAAGGTGTCCATGTTCGCAGCGCTGCTGCTGCTGGGCCTGGGCAACTTTATCACCACGGAGCGGCTGCGCTCCAACCCCGGCGCCTCCGTGCTGCGGATGAAGCGCTTCGCCGAGGTCGAGATCGGCATCGGCATCTCCATCTTCTTCGCCGCCGCCTCGCTCACCTCCGTGCCCCCCGGCATCGACCTCGCGCATGACCGGGTGAGCTGGGCCGAGGTGGTGGAGCGCAACACCCCCACTTGGCCCCAATTGCACTCGCCGGGCTACGACTCGCTCGCCCTGCCCCAGCTGCAGGCCAAGCTGGACGGGGAGGCCGCGGCGAAGGCCACCGCCGCGCCTCCCGCCTCCATCCCCGGCTCCGGCGAGCTGCCCCCCCGCAACGCCGCCGACATCGGCTGGAGCGAGTACAACCACCACTGGGCCGGGCTGTTCGTGCTGGCGGTGGGCGCCCTGGCGCTGCTGAACCAGGCCGGCGTGCGCTGGGCGCGGCACTGGCCGCTCGCCTTGCTGGGCCTGGCCGGCTTCCTGCTGGTCCGCTCGGACCCGGAGGTCTGGCCGATGGGCTACGTCGGCGTCTGGGAGTCGCTGCGCGACGTGGAGGTGCTGCAGCACCGGGTGTTCGTGCTGCTGCTGATCGTGTTCGCAGTGTTCGAGTGGAGCGTGCGCACCGGGCGGCTGCGGTCGCGCAAGGCCGCCCTGGTGTTCCCGCTGCTGACCGCTGCCGGCGGCGCGCTGCTGCTGACCCACAGCCACGCCATCGCCAACGTCAAGGACCAGCTGCTGATCGAGCTGACCCACACGCCGCTCGCCCTCGCCGGCATCGGCGCCGGCTGGGCGCGCTGGCTGGAGCTGCGGCTGGACGGCCGCGCGGCGCGGGTCGCCGGCTGGGCCTGGCCGGTCTGCTTCCTGGTCTGCGGCGCCGTGCTGCTCACCTACCGCGAGGCGTGACGTTGACCCGGCGGGCCGCGCTGCCCGAACATCGTTAGGTCACGTCTGCTGCCCTTGCTCCGCCTCGCACGCGCAAACCCCGGGGCCAGGGCCAGTCCCGCCGTGCCGAGATCCTGAACGCCGCCAAGCGCATCTTCCTGGAGGAGGGCGTCGAGCGCGCCACCATGCGCCGCGCCAACGGCGTGTCGGCCCGGCGCTCTAAGTGTGCTTCCCCGACAGGGACGCCATCCTGCAGTCCATCTCGGAGGTGATGCCGGCAGCTTCGCCAGCGCCTCGACGGCGTTCCCCGTGCTGACCCTGTGCTTCGTCCCGGCGCTCTGCGCCGCCTGGTCCCGCGCAGGCCGCCGGGCCATGGCGCGCGCGCCACACGGAGGCGAAGGCTAGGAGAACGGCTTGCTGGAGGGCACTGGGGCGGATTGAAGCGGCGGCCTGCCCGCCCTGGCCGGTGCTTGGCAGGGATAACGCCCCCCCTGCCACCTTGCGCTTCCCCGTCGCCCACGGAAAATCGCCAAAGGGTCCGCGTGCGGGCCGCCTTCGCCATCCCCTCTCCCACCGTCACGCCCGAGCGGAAGCGCCCAAGGGTCCGCGTGCGCTTCGCCCATAGCACACCGTCATGCCCGGACTTGATCCGGGCACCCACGCGAGGGCAGCGCACGTGTTGCTGGCCACCGTGGCGTTGGCGCCAGCAACGGCCCGCCCCGGTCGCGCCGCCGCGGCGTGGGTGCCCGGGTCACGTCCGGGCATGACGGTGCTTGAAGGCAGCAGCAGCGTTCCCCAGCGTTAGCCAAGCAAACAAAAGCTTGCGCCCGTCCGCATCGCGTGTTCTTATTCCGTTCGTGAG
>CAXTJU010000128.1:0-7901 GCA_964244655.1 uncultured Acetobacteraceae bacterium
AGCCGGGTCAATTCTCGACGAAAACGCCGGGTCAGTTCTCAGCAAAAATCAACACAGAGGCTTCACCCGGCGGCCCTGGTGACGTGCCCGCTGCAGCGCCAAGTCCAGCCCCGTGCTACCGCCTGTCCGGCCTCGACCGGCACGGATCAGCCAGCTCGTCTTCTGCTTGGCGTCGGCGGCCGGCTCCGCCTGCGGCTTGATGCTTCCGTCCATGACTTAGGTTCTCCGGCCACTTCGTTCGTTCATGATCCGCTTAAGGTGGGCCATTGCCTTATCCGGGTCGTAGGGTGCCTTGGCGCTGGCTGGGGGTCCGGCCAGGGCGGGAGCCGCTGGCGGGGTAAGCTCCTGCGGGCGCCAGTCCTTCGGCATTCGTGAGGGCAAGTTGGTGCGCGCCGGACGCGGCTTCGCCGCCTCGGCCTCGCCGTTCTCTTCGAGATCGCGGGTCACGCGCTGCCACACGCGGGCAGCTGCATTCGGTGTCGGCTCTTTCTGGTCCCTATCGACGACCCCGTGACGCGCCATCTCGGTGCAGAGAGTCGGCCAAGTCATCTCGCCGCTGGCGAGACGTCGGGTGACCTCGGCTGAATGCGCCCGCAGCCAGTTGTAGATATCGCCCCTGGCGCGAAAGGCTTTCACCTTGCGGCGGCGGATAACCGGAGTTGAACTGATGCGATCCATGTCCCATCGATCGCACGGCGCTCAGCGAATGGGCGCGCTTTTCGCCTCGGGCAGCGCCCTTAGTTCCATGCTCGTGCTGTCGCCATTCCGTCTTGGTTCCATCGGGGTGCCATCAAGCTGAGCCATATGCACCAATGCACCCTTGGTGCTTTTGTTTCGGGCTTCCGGAAAGGGCCTGTTTAGCTACTCGTTACGATAACAGTATTTCGAGACTGGCCTTTTATCGACCGGCTTGCAGATGCGCCATTCCGGCATTCGTAAAGGTGCGGGTCGCTGTCCTGGTAGATGGTGGGCAAGGCTGATGAAGCGGAGGACTGCGAGAAGATCGGAATCAAGGATAGGTCAAGAACCAGCTGCGGCTGGCGGTGTGGAAGCCCGATCTAAACCGTGCATCGTGGCCGATAGGGTACAGGCCGTGGAACAGTCAGCCGGCCATGGCAGGCTTTAACTTCTCTTCCGCCCACTGGCGGAAGCTGGTCGGCCCGATGATCGCGGTGGTGCGTGGGGCTGCGTTGTCCATTCCCTCATCTTTAGCGCGCAGCATGTCGATGTAGGCTTGCACAAAAACAGCGTTCTGGCCGCGCTCCCGCAACTGCGCCGCCCAATTCTCGAACGACACCTGCTGGTAGCGCACGCTCCAGCCGACGACGTCTGAAACGATGGCGGCGAGGTCGCTGTACGACAGCTCCTCCGGTCCGAGCACCGGCACGTCCTCCTGCCCATCCCAGCTTGCGTCCTCCAGCAGCCGCGCCGCGGCCGCGCCCGTGTCGTGCGTGGCAGTGTGGGGCTGCTTGATGTCCGGACTGAGCGCGCCGTACATCACGCCGTCCCGGATCGTCGCAACCTGATACAGCGCGTTGTCCATGAACCCGGGCAGGGCAAGGCCGCGGACCGCTGCGCCCGTCCCGTGCAGCAGGTCGACCATGCGGATCGATGTGGTCGCCATGCCGGCCCTGTCCTGCCAAGCCGTGCCACGCCCCAGCGTGGTCACCGCGACGATACGGGGGACCCGGTGGCGTCGAATCGCGACGGCGGCGGGACGGGTGAAGTCGACCGTCTGCGCGGCGGGGGTGGTGGTCCGGACTGGCGGGCACAGCCAGAACACCGCGTCCGCTCCCCGGAATGCCCGATCCACCACGGCGTCCTCGCCGTGCGACCCTTCGACCACCTCCACCCGCTCGCGCACGTCCGAGGGCAGCTTGGAAGGATCACGGACGATTAGGCGCAGCGCCTTCCCGGCATCGAGCAGGCGGCGGACGACGTGACGACCTATGTTGCCGGTCGGAGTGGTGACGACGATCATGGACGGGCTCCGTTAGTGGTTGCAAAGGTGGCACCAGCTGCGTGCACGCCCTATCCTCGATCGTCGCGTTTTCCTTCGCCATCGTCCGGAACCCTCATGGACCCACTGTCTGACATCCTCGCCATCCTCAAGCCCGAGAGCCATCTCACCGCCAGAATTGATGTTGGAGGCGGGTCGTCCATTCGGTTCGGCAACCAGCCTGGCACGATCAAGTGCCATGCGGTGACGGCTGGCGCCTGCTGGCTGTTGGTGGACGGCACCGAAGCGCCCGTGCGGCTTACGGCAGGGGATTGCATCATAGTGCCGAGCGGCCATCCCTTCACGCTCGCCACAAACCCGGAGCTGGCCCCAATCAGCGCGCGGGGTGTGCTCGCCCATACCCGGCCCGGTGAGGTGATCCTGCACAATGGCGGGGGAGACTTCGCATTCGCGGGCACCCGCTTCGAGGTGGACGTTCGCCAGGCAGGGGCATTGCTGGGAACGCTGCCGCCCCTAATCCACCTTCACGAGCCCGGGGATCGGGACGCCATGCAATGGTGCCTGGCGCAGTTGATGACGGAACTGCGCGCAGACCGACCAGGCACCACGCTTGCCGCCCGGCACTTGGCGCACTTGATGCTGCTGCAGGCATTTCGGCTCCACCTATCGCGGCAGGCCTGCGGCCGGGTAGGCCTGCTCTACGCGCTGGCGGACCCGCACCTCGGCAAGGCGATCGCGGCGTTGCACGCGGACCCGGCGCGTCGCTGGACGCTTGCCGAACTGGCGAGGGAGGCTGGACTGTCTAGGTCGATCTTCGCGCAGCGTTTCCGGAAGCAGGTGGGCGAGACCCCGATCGGCTATCTCGCTACCTGGCGTATGACGCTGGCGAGGGACAGGCTGGCGGACGGCCGGGAACCGCTCTCCAGACTTGCCAACACGCTCGGCTACGAGTCCGAGACCGCCTTCAGCACGGCGTTCCGTCGCGTTGTCGGGTGCTCACCCCGCCGCTATGCCCGAGCCGAGTAGTATGACGCCAGCATCGTTTGATCGCCCGATGCAAACGGGCAAGGTGTTCTTGGTTGGTGCATCGAGCCGAGCTATCCCGCCTGCTCTATGTTGCGACCCCAGTCCGCGCCGGCCCCTGCCGCTTAGGCCCTGAGAAACGAAGCACTACCTTCAACGTGCCGAGAACCCGGCCGTTTCCTTGAACCCATTCGCAGCCTACTGACGCACGCTCCTTGTGGAAATAGGGGCGGACGATGGATCAAGCAGACAAAAGCCCGAGCGGCCGGCAGGCAGCAAACCTGGCTCCCGAGCAGGATCGGGATGACGACCTCGCAGTCATCCGCGAGCAGACCAGGGACATCCTTGCCCTCATGCGGCAGCTTATCGAGCTGCTTCTGCCGAAGAAGGACCCCGATGGGCCGAAGCTCGAAGATCTGATCGCGGCCCTGGTGGCGCAACAGGCCCGGACGTTGATGGTCTGCCAGCAGATAAGCACGGACGTCCAAGTTCTCCTGGAACGGCAGAGATCGGATAGCGGCGGCCAGGCACACAACCAGTTAGGGGCGAACGGGGCTTTCCGGTCTTGATGAACTTCAGAAAGATCGCCGCGGCGTCCAAGGGCCACCTTCTCCTCCGGTATTTCACTGAAGACACCCATTGTCGATCAGGTGGGTGAGATTTGCGTGCAGAAATGGGGCCGAAAGAACGCGGTAGCCCTCGCCAGCCGCGACCAAGTTACGGCTGAGACCGCCGAGTGCGATGAGTGCGCCTGTGTCGAGCACCATCGGCGTACCGCCAGCCGCACTTGTCAGGCGCTTCTCAAGAACGAACGTTGTGATGAGGCACGTCAGCAGTAAGATCGTGAGCGTCGGGATGAAGAACCCAGTTCGTACATTAGTCTCCGAGGCCATTTCAGCGAAACACCTCATATCGTCGGCTAACCGCCCTGCAGCATTATTGAGTATCATACGGGTATTACCCCATCGTTAGCTGTAGTGCTTGCACTCATCTGCGACCGGGCTCGCAATCACGGCCTTGGCTCGGCTCTTCGGCCAAGTCTTCAGACCAGGGAAGGGATACGG
The DNA here is from genome assembly GCA_964244655.1 of uncultured Acetobacteraceae bacterium. Classification (GTDB taxonomy): domain Bacteria; phylum Pseudomonadota; class Alphaproteobacteria; order Acetobacterales; family Acetobacteraceae; genus LMUY01. The sequence continues at coordinate 4,048 of CAXTJU010000128.1, forward strand.
TCGTGGTGTGGTTCCAGAAGAAGTTGCCTGGGAAGGCGAGTCGCCGGACAGCGAAGGACGGAGAGGAAGCCAACCGCGGTGTGAGTTCGCGCGTTGCCTCATCGCACCACATCGGGTCACGATACGCTCAGCTCGACCCGGATTATCTGGTGCTGGCCGTTCAGGCCCACCTCGTCGATCGTAAGCGCGTCGGTGCCGGCATAGCCTGGCGCCGGCGTGTACATGACGCCAAGGGCAGGAACCATGGCTGCGTTGCAGGCGAAGAGCGGGTTGCTGGGCGGAAAGGCCGGGTGCTCGTCGCGGGGGGCGACCATGGCGGTCCCATGGCCAGGAGCTGCGGAGATCGCGACCTTGGGCAAGCCGCGCGAACTGCAATCCCGGTTAACCTCGAAGAAGGCGCCTAGGGACGTGCTGGCATTGGCATGGACGGCCTTTGCCACAACCCTCGTCGGCTCGCCCTGCTTTGGACCGGACCATACGACATCGTCGTTCACCGCATAGGGCTTGCACTGGGAAGGACCCGCCATCCGGCCACAGCTGCGCAGGGCGAACCCAAGCGGGTCGTAGCCACGGCTGGCCTGGCTGACGGAGCCGTTCGGCGCGATCACGAAGGCCCGGGGCTGTGGATCACTGAGGAAATGCTGGTAGATGACCCGGCCCTGGTCGCTCAGGAAGGGGACTGCCGCTGCATCCGACAACGCCGCCCAGTGCGTGGCGGGTGGAAAGGCTGCCGGCAGATAGTCCGGATAGACCGTTGCGGACGGCATCCCGATCCGGGCCAGGAAGGCGTCCAGCTTCGGCGCCCACAGCGGAAGGCTCTCCGGTGAGCTCAGGAACTGGTGCGAGTCGTCCTTGAACCGGCCGATATCGACCAACTCGGCCCGGGTGCCGGCATGCTTGTAGCGGTCGAACACGGACTGCCAGGTCGAAACGGGCATGAGGCTGTCGTTGTCGCCGTAGAACCATAGGGAAGGCAGCGAAGTCCGTGTGCCTAACTGGCCTGCCGCCGAGATCAGGCTGCTGTCTGCTGCCGGGCAATCCGAGGCTCGCAGCGTGGCGTTGAAGCTGATCAGCCCGCGCACCCCGGCCGGCGATGCAGCGCCGACTCCCAGCGTGTTCCAGGCGCCGAAGCTCTGCCCGGCCACGACGATGCGGCTGCGGTCGACGTCGGGCTGCCGCGCCAGCGCCTCGACCACGGCGCCGATGTCGCGGGCGTTGCCGTCGGCAATCGCCCCGAGGTCGCATCCCAGGTGCAGGATGGCGCCGCCGGACCCGGCAAAGCCGCGCATCATCGGCAGTGCGACGGCATAGCCACGCGACAGGAAGTAGTAGGCCGACACGGTGAAGCGGTAGCGCTCCCCGCGGTTTGTTGCCGAGTTGCCGGTGGCGCCGTGGTTCATCACGGCGAGCGGGAACGGGCCGGGTCCCGACGGCTTGAACAAGGTCACTTCAAGGGACACGGGCCGGGCCGGATCGCCAGCCAGGTCGAGGATCTCCTCATGCAGCGGCGCACTTGGAAGCCGGGCCTCGTCGGGGTTCGGCGCTTGGGCATGACTCGATGCCACAGCAAGCCAAACGGCTGCGGCGCACAAGAGGACAAGTTGCAAGGGCCGGGTTACCACAAGGAAGCGGTCAGGATTGCTGTCCAAGAAGTATTCCCTCAAACGGCCGAGCAAGGTTAGTGAACTCATCGCATTGCCTGGCCAAAGTGTCACCGCGTCTTGCCCGTCGAGCTGCTGGATCGTTCGCTTACTGCACAACGTTCAACTTGGAGTTAATCAGGGTGGGCGGTAGTGTCATTCGCCCGCGACATCTTGGAACGCCTGACCGGAACGACATGGAAGAGTTTGAGGACGAAGCTGGAACCGTCCTGGTCGGCTTCACCGTGCGCAACGCGCGGCCGGTCGCGGGCAAGTCGCTCTTCGCCCTGGCCGATGTCGAAATGCGGGTCGCAGGCGTGATCTTTGCCATTCTGGGCGTTCAAGCCCGGCGGTTTCCGGACGGGGGCAGCACGGTCAGTCTGCCCACCGTCAAGGACGCGGACGGCAGTTGGCCGCCGGCGATCGAGTTGCCGGAAGAGCTGCGCGCCGCTCGCTGCTGCCGTGCTGGCCTTCCTGGTCGAGCAAGGCCTGGCACGGCACAAGCCCTCTCCCGCCTACGGCTGAGACTTAGCCGCATGCAAGGGAATGGACCTTCCCTTGCGGGTGACAGGGAGAGGTCTAAAACCGCTAAAACGTCACCGCAGCATTTTGCTCTTTACTCAAGGTGGACGGCAACCCGCTCGCAGGAGAGCCCTGACAAGGTACGTGCATCCGAGCCGTCGCCGGACGTTTTTGCCGTGTGCCTGGAGCGGCTAGGCTGCACCGGTGGATGACCGCGTTCTTTCTCCCGCCAAAGCCGTCCAGCTTCGGCTGGACGGGTTCGAGGGCCCGCTCGACCTGCTGCTCGAACTGGCGCGGCGGCAGCGGGTCGACCTTGCCCGCATCTCGATCACCATGCTGGTCGACCAATACCTGGACGCGGTCACCAGCGCGGACCGCAGCGACCTGATCCAGGCCGCTGACTGGCTGGTGATGGCCGCTTGGCTCACCTGGCTCAAATCCCGGCTGCTCGTGCCGGCCGACCCCGAAGCCGCTCAGGAGGCCGAGCAGGCCCAGCACGTCCTGACCCAGCGCCTGGTGGAGCTGGAGCGCGTGCGGGCGACCGCGGACTGGCTGGGCGGCCAGCCGCAGCTCGGCTGGGACATGTTCGAGCGCAGCTACACCGAAAAGCCCGACGCCGCCGTTCCAGCTGCCACCTTCATGATGCTGATGGAGGCCTGCCTCGGTGTGTTCCGCCTGGCCAGCGCGCGTCCTGCCGAACTGTATCGGCCGCGCCGGGTCCTCGAATGGACGCCCAGTCAGGCCATCCTTCGCATGGACGCCATCCTCCGTGAGCACCCGACGGGCGGCGACCTGCTCGACTTCGTGCCGACCATGCCGGGCGGAATAGCCGACCGGCAAGCAAGCTTGCGGGGCGCCGTCGCGAGCATGCTGATCGCCGGCCTCGAACTGACGCGCGAAGGTCGGGTCCACCTGCATCAGGACGCTGCATTCGGGCCAATCCGGGTCGAGGCCGCTCCACATCCCCGATCGTCGTCGCCCCTCATAGAAGAGGCGCGATAGCGGGCGGAGCGACGCATTCGGATCAGAGAGGAGGATCTGCAATCTTGGATGATCAGGGTGCGGGCGAGCAGATGGGCGACATGGATCGTCAAGCTCGGGCCGGTCACGGCAATGCCATCTGCTCCTGCCCGGCTACTCCGAGACGGCGCGCACGCTGACCTGGACGCTGATAGAGGGCCACCGGGAGCGGATTGCCACGAGGGCGTTCCAGGGCGCCCAGTCCGCCGACCAGAACCGGTAGCGCAACCCGCCATGACCGCTGGGCAGTGCTAGGTCAGGATCGGCTTCGATCTCCTCGACGCCACGCAGGGCCCACGTCGTGGTCCAGTTCTCCCACAGCCAGGCGATCGCCGCCGGATCGTCGGGCCCGAGATGCAGGATGCGCGATGGCACTGGAACCAGCGCGTGCAGATCGAGCGGGCAGGCCAGGCTGCCGAACGTCGCTTCGGCCGCCCGCTGATCCTGCTGCTCGATGCGCTCTCGCAATTCCCTGGCCAGGATGCGCGCACCCTCGACGGAGATGCCGCGCTCGGATGGCGGCGGGGTCAGCAGGGCGTTGACCCAGTCCTCCTCGAGGCGGTCGTAGTCCGTCACCCACGGGATCATGTCCGGGCCGGCGGCCGCCAGGCAAAACGCCGCCAGATCCTCCAGCGGCCCGCTGACCGTCAGCACGTGCGGCAGCCACTCGGG
>CAXTJU010000129.1:0-7805 GCA_964244655.1 uncultured Acetobacteraceae bacterium
CTAGGTGTTTGGTCCCGGAGAGTTGTGACGCTACCCTGACGCGAGAAGCGGAGGAAGCGCTATGGCAGGCAGTCTTCACGGTTCAGCCCGAACGACGCCGCGAGTTCGAGCCGAGCTCCAAGCGTCGCAAGAGACGAGCGGCGCCCTGGCCAAGCGCTACGGGCTGAGCCGGACCACCGTCACCAAGTGGCGTGCCCGCACCACGACAAGCGATGCGCCCATGGGTCCGATCGTGCCCCGCAGCACCGTGCTGTCCGTGGTCGAGGAAGCCATGGTCGTCGAGTTCCGCCGGCGCACACTGCTGCCACTCGACGATGTCCGGCGTTGCCCTGCAACGACGTCCTCGGCTGCCTGCGCGACACCATCCCCAAACTCACCCGATCCAGCCTGCACCGGTGTCTTGAGCGCCATGGCATCTCCCGCTTGCCCGAGAGCCCCGACCAGGCCTCCAAGCGGGGCAAGTTCGCCGACACGGCAATTGGCTACGTCCACATCGACATCAGCGAACTGCGCCTGGCCCAGGGCAAGCTGAACATGTTTCTCGCCATCGACCGTGTGTCCAAGTTTACCTCGTCGAGTTCCGCGACGATGCCGGCAAGATGAACGGGGCAGACTTCCTCCTCGGCGTCGTCAGCGCCTTCCCGTATGCCATCCACACCGTGCTGACCGACAACGGCATGGCCTTTGCCGACCTGCCGAAGAACCGAGGCCGATACCCAGCCATGGAGGCGATGTTCGGCGGCCACATCTTCGACCGCGTCTGCAAGCAGCATGGCATCCAGCACAAGTTAACCAAGCCGTATCACCCGTGGACCAACGGACAGGCCGAGCGGATGAACCGGACGGTGAAGGATGCGACCGTCAAAGCGTTCCACTATCCAGACCTAGAAAGCCTCAAAGCTCACGTCCTTGCTTTCGTGTCAGCCTACAACTTTGCCAAGCACCTCAAAGCCATCCGCTGGAAAACACCCTTCGAAGCCGTTTGCCATGCCTGGACGACTACACCCGATATCTTCAAACTAAACCCGCGTCACCTCATCCCGGGACCAAACACCTAGTAGGAACAGCTCGGCCGCTATTGGGACCGGCGAGCGGCAGCAGCGCCAGCGTCAGCATGTCGAGCGCCAGCATGAGGCCGATTGCCCGCAGCAGCCCCCGGTTCGGCGAGCCAGCCCCCGAACAGGGTGCCCGCACCATGCCCAGGCCGATGAGGGCGAGGAACCACGGCATCGTTGAGACGGCCACGCCCGTAACCTGCACCAGGGTGGGTGTGACGTAGCTGCAAACCGCGAACAGGCCGCCGAAGCCGATGGCGGTGATGCCGAGCGTCAGCCAGAGCTGCGGGCGGCACGACCCGCCACCCGAGCAACTGCTCGGCCCAGGTCGCGAGCGGAACGCCCAGGACGTAGACGAGGCTCAGCCTCAGCATCACGCGGCCGAACGCCTTTCCCTGCCCGCCCGGTAACGCCATGGACGCCGTGGCCAGCGCCGCGAAGCCGAAATACGTGCCATGCGGCAGCCCGGCCAGGAGGCGCGCCAGCACCAGCAGGCCGAAGCCCGGGCTGAGCGCGGTCAGCAGGTTGCCAAGCGCGAACACCAGCATCAGGCCTGTCAGCATGAGCCGCCAGCCGGCCCGGGCGAACGGTGCCGCGATGACCGGGGCGCCAACCACGACGCCGAGCGCATAGGTGCTGATCGCCAGGCCCGCGGTTGGGATCGACACCCCGACATCCCCCGCGATGTCAGACAACAGGCCCGTGAAGGCGAAATCGCCGGTGCCAGGGCGAAGCCGCCGAGTGCGAGCGCGAACTTGGCGAGTCACGTCCCGAACGGCGGGCGGGCGCTGGGTGGCTGGGTTAGGGAGGGTGACGCTTCGGGTGCCATGGCGATCCCGGTAGTCGATTTCCGGCATGAACCTCAACCCGCCGCGGCCCGCGGGCCCGTTGGCGGCAGGCCGGCAGGGGGCTAGGGATGCGGCCCATGAAGCTCAGCGCCCTGCCGGACCCCGCCATGCGCATCCTGCAACGGGCCGACTTTGCGGGCCTGGCGGCAACGGCGATCGAGGTCCGCGAGGCACTGGGCAGCGGCTTCCAGGTGGATTTGGACGGCGGCGTCGCTCTCGGGCCGGGCTGCGGGCTGGACCCAGCGGGAGGGCCGGCCGTCCTGCGCCACGCGCTCGAGCTGTCCCTGTTGCGGCGGCTGTGGCCGGACCGGTCGGTGCTCGCCGGGCTGGCCGCGGCGCGCACCGCGGCGCTGTTCTCGGCGCTGGAGCGGCCGCCACCGCTGTCGGCTGTGCCGGAGCCGGCGGCCATGGCCGGCGGCTCCTTTCCGTCAGGGGCGGCGCTGGAGGCCGCATGGGCGGTTCTGCGCCGCCACCAGCCGGATGCGCCGGCGGCCGTCCCGCCTGGGACCTCGGTGCTGCTGCGCCGGGTCTGGCCGGTGCTCGGCCCGGCGGAGTGGCTGATGCAGACGGGCGGCGACGCCCGCCTGTCCGTCGATCCCGCGACGGGGCTGAACGGCTACGGCTGTAGCCACCGCCCGCGGCCCTGGGCGGTCACCTTTGCTTCCTCCACCGCGTCCTCAAGCTCGGAGCGCGGCTATGGCGCCGCCGAGGTCCTGCGGCAGCGCCTTCTGCACGGAGCGCCCGCCGAGGCTGACCCGGTAGCAGGCGCGCTCCAGGCGGTCCGGGCGGAGATTGCCGTGCTGTACGCCTTGCCGGCGGGCAGCCTGGTGGCGCTGGCGGCCTCCGGCACCGATTGCGAGCTGTTTGCCACGGCGGCAGCGCAGGCGGGCCCCCTCACCGTCGTGTTGGTGGCGCCAGAGGAAACCGGCACCGGCGTTCCGCTGGCGGCGGCCGGACGGCATTTCGCCGCCGACACCGCCCGCGGCGTTGCCGTGGTTCGCGGCGGCGCCATCGAGGGCTTCCGCGCCGATACCGTGATCGAGACCGTCCCGCTGCGGGATCCGACAGGCCGCGTCCGCCCGGCCGCGGACGTGTCCGCGGATTGCGGCCGCGTCGCCGGGATTGCCGTGGCAGGGGGGCGGCGGGTGCTGCTGCACCGAGTCGATGTGTCCAAGACCGGGCTGCTGGCGCCGGACTGCGACGCGTTGCTGGCCATCCAGGCGCGGCATCCCGGCCAAGTCGATGTGGCGGTGGACGCATGCCAAGCGCGGCTATCCGCCGGGCGCGTGGGGGCCTACCTGGCGCGGGGCTGGATGGTGCTGCTGACCGGGTCGAAATTCCTGACCGGGCCGCCCTTCGCTGGCGCGGTGGTGTTCCCGGCCGCGATGGCGGAGCGGCTCGCGGCGGGGCGCCTGCCCGCCGGGCTACGGGATTATTCCAGCCGCGCCGACTGGCCCGCCGTGCCCGCCGCTGCCGTGCTGCCGCCCGGGGGCAATGCAGGGCTGGCGCTGCGCTGGGCCGCCGCGCTGGCCGAACTGCGCGCGTTCGACGCCGTGGACGACGGGGGCAAGCACCATGCGGTCATGCAGTTCGCGGCCAAGGTCTGCGACGCGCTGCGGGGGAGCCGCGATTTTCACCTGGTCGAGGTGCCGCCATTGCGGCGCGGCGGCGCGGCGCATTGGGACGAGCTGCGCACCATCCTGAGCTTCGCCATCCGCAACCCGGACGGCGGATGGATGGACGTGGGCATGGCGCGCCGGGTCTATACCTGGCTGAACGCGGACCTCAGCCCGCTGCTGCCGGAGGTCGGCGCCGAAGCCAGGCGGCTCGCGCATTGGCGTTTCCACTCCGGGCAGCCTGCGAAGCTCGTCCTGGCGGGGCGGGAGGCCGGCGTGCTGCGGGTGTCCGTGGGTGCGCGGCTGGTGTCGGGCGAGCCGTCGCACGCCGCCCTGCCGCAGCAGCAGCGGCTGGACCGCGAAACCGGCGACGCCCTGGCGCTGCTGGCCAAGATCTCCCTGATCCTGCGCCACTGGGCCGTGCTGAACGAGGCCCGGCCTGCGGCGACCTATAACTGAGCGGCGGTTGACAGGGGCCTTCCTGCCCCGGCGGGCTTGCCCCGCCGGCAGCAACGCCGCAAAACGCGCCAGCCCGCCCGCCCGAAGGAGCCTGCCCATGCGCGCCGCCCTGCTGCTCGCTACCTCGCTCGCCACCGGGGCCATCCTGGCCGCGCCGCGCTGGGCCGCCGCCGAGGCCCCGTTCAGCCTGGCCGCGACGCCCGGGCTGCTGCCCAAGGCCGTGGTGCCGTCCGCCTACCGCATCGACCTGGTCCCCGACCTCGGCCACCTCGCCTTCACCGGGCACGAGGACATCGAGATCGACGTGGCCGCGCCCGGCGACACCATCATGCTCAACCAGGCGGGGCTGACCCTGTCCTCCGCGCGGCTGGAGGACGGCACCGTGGCTGCCGTCAGCACGGACGAAGCCAACGAGACGGCGACGCTGCGCTTCCCGGCCGCCATCCCTGCCGGGCATCACACCCTGACGATCGACTACGCCGGGCCGATCCCGGGGACGCCGAGCGGGCTTTACCACGACGACTACAAGACGCATGACGGCGCGGCCCGCCGCATGCTGGTGACCCAGTTCGAGGTGGCTGACGCCCGACGCATGTTCCCCGGTTGGGATGAGCCCGCCTTCAAGGCCACCTTCCAGCTTTCCGTGACCCTTCCGGCCGGCGACACGCCCGTGTCCAACATGCCGGTGCTGTCCGAGACCCCCACCGGCAACGGGGCCAAGCGCGTGGTGTTCGCCGCCACCCCACGCATGTCCACCTACCTGCTGGCGCTGGTCGCGGGGGACTTCGCCTCCCGCCACGCCATGGCCGGCCGCACCGACATCGGCCTGTTCGCCCCCGCCGGCACGGAATCCCAGGGGAAAGGCGCGCTGGCCGCCGCCGCCGCCATCCTGCCCTATTACAACGACTACTTCGGCGTGCCTTACCCGCTGCCGAAGCTCGACCTGATCGCAGTCCCCGGCAACTACGCGGCGGGCGCCATGGAGAACTGGGGCGCCATCACCTACATCGACAACGCCCTGCTGTTCGACCCGGCGACCTCTGCGCCCCGCACCCGCGAACTGGTGTTCGAGGTGGTCGCGCACGAGATGGCGCACCAATGGTCCGGCGACCTGGTGACCATGGGCTGGTGGGACAACATCTGGCTGAACGAGGGCTTTGCCACCTGGATGGCCGACAAGGCCTCCGACCACTTCCACCCGGAATGGGACATCTGGCCGCGCCAGCACCAGGAGCGCGAGCAGGCGATGGCGCAGGACGCCCAGCCGACCACCCACCCGATCCAGCAGGTCATCCACGACGTGAGCGAGGCGGGCAGCGCGTTCGACCGGATCAGCTACCAGAAGGGCGAGCAGGTCATCCGTATGATCGAGGACTGGCTCGGCCCAGACGTCTTCCGGGATGGCATGCGCGGCTACATGAAGGCGCACGCCTACGGCAACACCACCAGCGCGGACCTCTGGGCGGCGCTGGCGGATGCATCCCACCGGGACGTGGCGGGCGTCGCCACCAGCTTCACCGAGCAGCCGGGCGTGCCGCTGGTGCAGGTCTCGCGCGCCTGCACGGACGGGCGCACGGCGCTCACGCTCACGCAGGACCGCTTCACGATCAACGATCCCGCCGCGGCCAAGCTCGCCTGGCAAATCCCCGTCACCATCGGCGCTCTTGGCGGCGCCCCTGGCAGCGCCCCGCAGAAGCTGATGCTGGCGGGCACGGCGACGCAGTCCTTCGACGGCTGCGGCCAGCCGCTGAAGGCCAACCTCGGCGAGGACGGCTACTACCGCACCCAGTACGATGCCGCCTCGCTGGCGCTGCTGAAGGCGTCGTTCGCCACGCTCAGCGCCACCGACCAGGCCGACCTGCTCGGCGACCAGTTCGCCTTGTTCCGCGCCGGCCGCGCCCCGCTGGGCGACTATCTCGACCTGCTGACTGCCTTGCAGGCCGCGCACGTCACCAGCAACGCGGTGTGGGACGACACCATCGACCACCTGCTGGACGTGGACGCGCTGCTGCGGGACGACGCCGGGCGGCCCGCCTTCCGCAGCTTCGCCAGCGCCCTGCTGACGCCGCAGCTAGCCCGGCTGGGCTGGGACGCCAAGCCCGGCGAGAGCTTCCTCGACGCGTTGCTGCGGCCCGAACTGGTGGCCGCCTTGGGCAAGATGGAGGACCCGGCAGTCACCGCCGAGGCCAAGGCACGCTTCGCCGCGTTCCAGGCGGACAGCCGCGCCGTGCCGCCCGCGCTGCTCGACCCGGTGACCCGGATCGTGGGCATGCAGGCCGACCTTGCGACCTGGCAGGCCCTGCGCGGCCTGGGCGAGGCTGCGCCCGGCACGGAGGAAAAGCTGCGCTACTTCGGTGCCATGGCCGCTGCGCACGACCCGGCGCTCATGCAGCGCAACATCGCCTTCGCCACCTCCGGCGCCGTGCCCACGGGGAGGATTCTGCAATTCCTCGGTATGGCGGCGATGCGGGGCGACGACCCGGACGGCTTCCTGCGCGCCGCGCTGCCGCAACTCGGCCCGGTGCGCGAGGCGCTCGGGCCGACCGGGGACAACCGCGTGATGAGCTCGATCTCCCTGGGCGCCAGCGACCCGGCGCTGGCCGCGGCGATCCTGGCCGACCCCGCCACCAAGGCGTCCCGCGGCGCCACGCTGGACGCGGTGAAGGCAGCGGACCTGATCGCGACCACCGCCGCCCTGCGCGGCCGCACGGCGGTGGAAGCCGCGGCCTGGCTGCAGCGGGCGCGGTAGGCTACGCCGGCTGCCGACGCAGCGCGACGACGGTGATGTTGTCCCGCCCGCCGCTCGCCAGGGCGAACGCGACCAGCCGCGCGCACAGCTCCGCCGCGTCTCCTTGCAAGCCTTGCCCCGCGGCCAGAGCCAACGCGGCCGGCGTCTCGGCGTAGTTCCACAGCCCGTCGCTGCACAGCAGCAACCAACCCTCGCCGGGCGGGCATTCCAGGATGCCGGGCTCTGGACATGGGGTGGCGCTGCCGAAGTCCGTCGTGCCCAGGCACTGCACCAGGGCGTGCGCCCGCCGGTCGCGGCTGGCGGCCGCTTCCGTCATCTCGCCGCGGTCCACCACCGCCCGCAGCCAGGAATGGTCGCGGGTCAGCAACGCCCCGGCAGCGCCGAGCGCATAGGCCCGGCTGTCGCCCAGCCAGCCGAGGGTGATGCCCGCCGGGTGCAGCCAGGCGGCGACGAGGGTGGTGGCGGGCGGGTCCAGCGTCGCCTGGCGGTCAAACGGCAGGGCGCACACGGCGGCATGGGCCTGCCGGATTGCCTCGCGCATTGCGGCGTCTCGCGGGCCCGTGGCGGCGGCCAGCGTGTCATGCGCCACATGGGCGGCGACGGCAGCGGCCAGTTCTGGCGTTTGCGACTGGGAGACGCCGTCGCACAGCACCGCGACCGCGCCGTCCGCCGTGCGGGACAGGGCGAAGGCGTCCTGGTTGGCCGGGTGCGTCCGGCCGGGGTCGGTGTGGCCGGCCAGGTCCGGGCCGAGCGCCTCGGTGCGGCTGCCGGGGGAGGCCGCGCCTGGGTCGGCAAGGCGCACGCCGCAATCGGCGCAGAAGCGGTCGCCGGGGGTGACGGGCGCCCCGCAGCGGGGGCAGGTCACACCAGCGTCCGCGGGCGGGCCGCGTTGGCGCGGTCCACGTAGGCCACCCGGGCGGCGGGGCTGCCGCTGAGGCGGGCGCAGGCGCGCAACGCCGCTTCTGCCCGCTGCCGCAGGGCCCGGGCGGTGCCGGCCACGCCTAGCAGCGGGGCGGGTTGCAGCGCGCCCGCTTCCCCCTGCCGCGCGGCGCCCAGCGCCACGGCGGCTTCGGCCTCG
>CAXTJU010000130.1:0-7727 GCA_964244655.1 uncultured Acetobacteraceae bacterium
TCGTTGTGAAAGTGAAGGAGGCACGAACTGCCAGGACAGCGGCGAAGTCGGATGGGCGAGCATCTGGCAGAAGCGCTTCCCCTTGAACGCCTCGCTGAAGCAGCAAGGCTGAGTCCGCGCCAGTTCGGCCGGGCTTTCCGCAGTGAGACCGGTGAGACCCCCGCCAAAGCCGTCGAACGACTTCGGGTAGAAGCGGCCCGTTCGCGGCTGGAAGACGGCTCAGAGCCGATCGAACTCGTGGCGCGCGCCGTAGGATTCAACGACCCGGAACGCATGCGGCGAGCTTTTCTGAAACGCTACGGGCAACCACCGCAGGCCATGCGCCGCGTCGCCCGTCCCTCTCAAACGGATCCTGGACTTCAGAAACGTCCGTGAGCATGGTGGCGACGCACTCCGTGCACACACGTGGTATTGCCCTTGCGGACGCCAGCCAAGCATCCGCTCACCACCAAACCTCGCCGTATCCGACGAGCGGCCGAGCCTTCCCAAAACACTGTCGGTTGAGAGAAAGCTGGCAAATTCATCCACCGCAGCTATTGGCATCGGCGAGGCTGCAACGGCCTTTCCGCTGCCCCACCGGTTTGCCATTCAGTTGGTATGCTAGTGAGGTCTTTGGCTGGAAGTAGACCGTCTGCTGTGGGAAGAGAAGCTCAGAAAAGCAGATGGAGGCCGTTACGCAATGCGGTCCGCTGCTGGTGACCCATCCCGGACCGAACTCGACCATGACCAAGATGACTGCCGGATGTGAATGTCGGACAGCGATGGTAGTCTCGTGACATGCGGATGGGCTGGGCGTTTCAGGTCGACGGATAGTCGGTCGCTGCCCCAACCTCGCGCCACGCTTCGATCTCGTCCAACGACTGGCGCAGCCGCTTGGTGACGGCGTCCAGCCCCTGCGCCCCCAGCACCAGGTGGCGCGGCGGCTTGTCAGTTTCCGTCAGCCGGATCATGGCCTTAGCCGCACGCACCGGGTCGCCGGCCTGCTTGCCGCTGTTCTCCGCGGTGGCCTTCAGCCGGGCACCCGCCGTGTCGGCGTAGTCCGCAATGCAGTTAGGGGTCTGCTTCAGCGATCGGCCGGCCCAATCAGTGCGGAACGGACCCGGCGCCACGCACGTCACCGCGATGCCGAGCGGCCCGACCTCCGCCGCCAGCGCGTCCGACCAGCCTTCCACGGCGTGCTTGGTCGCTGCGTAGTAGCCAGAGCCCGGGAAGCCCGCGAACCCGGCGACGGACGTGATGTTAATGATGTGGCCGTGCTGCTTCGCGCGCATGACCGGCAACACCGCCCGCGTCAGTGCGAACAAGCCGAACACGTTGGCGTCGAACTGGGCGCGGATCTCGCTCTCCACGCCCTCCTCGATCGTGGACTGGTAGCCATAGCCGGCATTGTTCACGAGCACGTCGATGCCGCCGAAGCGCTGTGTCGCGGCACCTACCCCGTCCGCGATCTGCCCTGCCTCCGCGACGTCCAGCGACAGCGCCAGGGCTCGGTCGCTCGCTCCGGCGGTGAGGTCCGCAACCCTCGCCTTGTCGCGCGCGGTGACGACCGCACGCCAGCCACGGTCGAGGACCAAGCGGGCAAGCTCGCGGCCGAAGCCGGTGGAGCAACCGGTGATGAACCAGACGGGGGAGGCTGATTGTGTCATGGAGGCACAACGCGCAACCCCACCCCGGGTCGCATGGGCATGCGATTGTGGCGCCCGCAGGATCAGCTCCACCGCTGGAGCGATCAGACCCGCTACGTCGCGGGCGACGCGAGGAAGTGGTTGGACGTGAGCGCAGTGCTGATGCGTCCTGACGGCTTTGTTGCCCGGGTCAGAGGTCGCAGCGCCAGAGAAGGTGGGCTCGATAGTTCACTCGGTTGGGCCGGAAGCGGACCGGCAGCTTTCGGCAGTGTGACTGATCAAAGCAGACCGGAGTGTCACAAGGTCGCTCGGTAGTTATAGTCCCAATGGCAACTGGCCAAGACGACATCTGCGCAGGCTGACTGAAATGGATCCGGAAACTGACGCAGGACTAGATGAGCACTGCTCCCGGCACGCTGACCCCGATCATGTCGCCCTCGCGGACCAGCCCGGCGAGCCTGTCCTCCGTTCAGCCTTCGGTGCCGTCCGGCCGCACCGGCAGCACCATCCAGCGGTAGTCCGCGGTGCTGTCCACCACGCGCAGCTCGGTCCCCGCCGCGAGCACGGTGCCCCACTCCGACAGCACGCCGCGCGGGTCGCGCACCGCCCGCACCCGGTAGCCCGCCTACTTGAACCAGAATGGCGGGTATCCCAGCACCGCGCGCGGGTAGCAGCTGCACAGCGTGCACACGACGAGGTGGTGCAGCCCCGGCCGGTTCTCCAGCACGCCGAGCGGCGGCAGCCCGCGCATCGCGATGCCGAGCGCCTGCGCGGCCTGCGCCCCGTCGGCCAGCAGCAGCGCGCGGTAGCCAGGGTCGGTCCAGGCCCTGGCCACCATGCGCGCGCCCTGCGCGGGCGACGCCCGGTCGGTGAGCGCGATGCGCGCCTCGATCTCGGCCGGGGTCACGATCCCGGCCTGCGCCAGCATCGCCTCCACCGCCGCCAGCAGCGCCTCGCCCTGCGCCTCGGTCGGGGTCACGGCGTCTCCTCCAGCCAGGGGCCGTAGATCTCGGCCAGCAGCGTGTCCGCGCCCTGTCCGCCCTACAGGCCGGCGAGGCCGAAGCCGACGTGGTACAGCGGCAGCAGCGGCGCCGGCCGGTTGAAGGCGATGTCCTCGGGGTTCGGGAAATCGCCCAGGTGGCGCAGCACCGTGCCGGTCCTGCCGCGCAGGTAGTGCGGGGTGCGGACATGCGCCGGCCCGTCCAGCTCCGGCCAGGCGTCGCGCACCCTGGCGCCCGCCGCGATCATCGCGACCCGCTCGCGCCGGCGTCGGCCAGCATCGTATGCAGCTGCGCCTCGCCGATGACGCCGCGGCGCAGCAGGGTCGCGGCGATCGAGCGCATCCATCGCTGATAGTAGGACAGGGCGTGGTACTCTGCCTCCGGGAACGCATCGATGCCGCGGCGCAGCTCGTCCACGCTCATCAGGCCCTTGGCCGACAGGAGCTGGCGCAGGGCGTCCACCCGACGGTCGAAGTCCGTGAGCGCGTGCGGCCCCGTGTCGACCGGCGCGCACAGGTAGCGCGACACGCCGCCAAGGTCGTGGTGCGCGCGGCCGGGATGGTCCTCGTTGCCCCTGGGAAGCGAGAGGTTGGCGGGGTCGGACACCTGGATGCCTCCTGCGGCGCTCGTGTTCGTCTGGGTTGCTACTGCCGGTCGACGAGCAGCCTGCCATCCTGCGGGGCACTGGCTGCAGCGGCGGTGCGCGAGGCCATCGACACCGCGACCGCGACCAGGAAGGCCAGCGGCACGGACACGACGGCTGGCGGATCGTAGGGAAAGATGGCCGCGGCGTGGCCCAACGTCTTCACCCAGATTGCCGGCCCGATGACCGTCAACCCGACCGCGGTGACCAGCCCGGTGACGCCGCCTGCGATCGCGCCCCAGGTGGTCAAGCCGCGCCAGTTCATCGCCAGGAACAGCACGGGGAAGTTGGCGCTGGCCGCAACGGCGAAGGCGAGGCCGACCATGTAGGCGACGTTCTGCGTCCGGAAAGCCATTCCCAGAGCGATGGCGAGCAGGCCGATGGCCACGGTGGCGACGCGCGAAACCAGCAGCTCGCGTCGTTCGTCGGTGCCGCCGAAGGTGCGGGCGTACAGGTCGTGGCTGATGGCCGAGGCGCCCGCGAGCGTCAGGCCGGAGACGACGGCCAGGATCGTGGCGAAGGCGACGGCGGAGATGAAGCCCATCAACGCGTCGCCGCCTACGGCGTGGGCCAGGTGAATCGCCGCCATGTTGGCGCCGCCGCGCAGGCCGCCGCCGGCCGCAAAGTAGGCCGGGTCGGGCAGCAGCAGGGCAATGGCGCCGAAGCCGATCACGAACACCAGCATGAAGAAGCTGGCGTTGAGCAGGGCGGCGTAGAACACCGAGAGGCGGGCAGCGCGCACGTCGCGCACGGTGAAGAAGCGCATCAGGATGTGCGGCAGGCCGCTGGTGCCGAACATCAGCGCAATGCCCAGCGAGAGGCCGCTGATCGGACTGGCGGCGATCGCCGCCGGCGCCAGGATCGCGGCATGGTGCGGGTGAACCGCGACGGCCTGATCCAGCAGGGCGGAGAGGCTGAAGCCGAAGCGGGCCAGGGTCAGCACGGCGACCAGGGCCGCGCCGCACAGCAGGAGAGTGGCCTTGATGATCTGCACCCAGGTGGTGGCCAGCATGCCACCGAAGGTGACGTAGCAGGTCATCAGCACGCCCACGATCACCAGGGCGTAGTCGTAGTCGAGGCCGAACAGCAGCTGGATTAGCTGTCCCGCGCCAACCATCTGGGCAATCAGGTAGAAGGCGATCACCACCAGCGAGCTGACGGCGGAGAAGATGCGGACGGGCCTCTCGTCGAGGTGGACCGAGAGGGCATCGGCGAAGGTGAAGCGGCCGAGGCGGCGCAACTTCTCGGCGACGAGGAACAGCACGATCGGCCAGCCGATGACGAAGCCGATGCCGTACAGCATGCCGTCGAAGCCGGTCGTGGTGATGATGCCGCTTACGCCGAGGAACGCGGCGGCGGACATGTAGTCGCCAGCGATGGCCAGGCCATTGGCGAAGGCGGGAAGGTCGCCGCCGCCGGTGTAGAACGAGGTGCTCGAGGCGGTGCGCCGCGCGGCGCGCCAGGTGATGAGCAGGGTGAGCGCCACGAAGGCGAGGAACAGCGTGATCGCGATCGGATTGGCAGGCTGCGCGGCCGGGCTCACTGCGCGTCCTCGACGGCGTTGGCGCGCCAAGCATAGAGCCCGGTGAGGGCGACCGCGCTCGCCAGCAGCAGGGCGCCGAGCAGGAAGGACCTGGGGATGTGTCCCACAGCCGGCTGTGCCAGCCAGTGCGGCGCGAAGGCGCCGAGCAGCAGGAACCCGTAGTATTCCACCGCGATCACTGCTGCCAGCAGCAGGCCGAAGCCCATGCCGGTCCAGGAAGGCGGAGCGATGGACGGCTGTGAATGATGATCCAGCGGTGTCATGACGGCGAACCTTGTCCTTGGACGTGCCTGGGGCAGACCGGCCATGCTGGTGTAGCGGCCCGCCCAGGCAGCAAGGCTACGCAAGCGTGATGCCAGCTGCTGGGCGGCCTCGCTCCGGCTTCGAGTTCCCTCGCGGCAGGGCGCCGCTGCTAGGGCCCAAATCGGACGCGGTAGTCCTGCGGGGTTGCCGCCAGCAGGCGGAGGAAGCTGCGGCGCATCGTCTCCTCCGAGCCGAAGCCGCAGCGCTGCGCGACGCGCTTCACCGGCTGGCGCGAGTCCGACAGCAGATGGCGCGCCGCCTCCACGCGAAGCCGCTCGACGGCTCGGGCGGGGGTGTGGCCTGTCGCCTCCGCGTAGTGGCGGCTGAAGCTGCGCTCGCTCATCCCGGCCTCGCCCGCGAGCACCGGCAACGAAAGATCCTCGGATAGATGCGCGCCGATCCAGCCGTGCAGCGCGTCGAATCTGTCCTCCTCGCCCTGCAGGGCCAGCGTGGCGCTGAACTGGGCCTGTCCGCCAGGGCGCTTGAGAAAGACGACCAGGTGGCGCGCGACGGCAAGCGCCAGGGCTCGGCCGAGATCCTGCTCGACCAGCGCCAGTGCCAGGTCGATGCCGGCGGTGACACCCGCCGACGTCCAGGCCGGGCCGTCGCGCACGAAGATGGGGTCGGGCTCGACCCGCACGGCCGGGAAACGCCGGGCCAGCTCGGCACAGTGCGACCAGTGGGTCGCCGCTCGACGCCCATCCAGCAGTCCTGTCGTCGCCAGCAGGAAGGCTCCGGTGCAGACGGAGGCGAAGCGGCGGCCTTCGAGTGCCCGGCCGCGCACCCAGCCCACCAATGCAGTGTCCGCTGCGGCGGCCTCGACGCCCCAACCTCCGGCGACGATCAGCGTATCGAGTGCAGTGCCCTGCACGGAAAGCGGGTCGGCCAGCAGCCCGAACCCCGCCGAGGCCAGCACGGAGCCACCCCCGCTGGACAACACCGTGAGCGCGTATGGAGGCACGTCACTACCCAAGAGGTCGTTCGCTGTCGCGAATACCTGCATCGGGCCGGTCACGTCCAGCATCTGCACCTGCGGGTAGGCGAGCATCTCGATGCTGCGGGTAACGTTTGGCGAGGATCGAGGGTTCTTTGGCATTCCTGCCAGTAGGAGAGGCAGTAGGGTTCGCTTGTCAACCGACCTGAAGGAAGCCGCCATGGTCCCGCCCGACACCCACCTCCAGATCGGCTCCCTGCTGTTCGAGGGACTGGACCAGATCGACCTGACCGGGCCGTTCGAGGTGCTGTCGCGCATCCCGAACTCGACCTACCGCCTCTACGGCAAGACTGCCGGGACGGTGCGCGACCTGAAGGGCCTGCGGCTAACCCCTGACGCGACACTGGCCGAGGCACCGCAGCTCGACGTGCTGCATGTACCGGGCGGCTTCGGGCAGGAGGCGCTCATGGACGACGAGATGGTGCTCAGCTGGATGCGGACGCAGGCGGCAGGGGCGCGAAGCGTATTCTCCGTGTGCACTGGGGCGCTGCTGTGTGGCGCCGCCGGATTGCTGGTGGGGCGGCGCGCGACGACGCACTGGGCGTCGTTCCACCTGCTGCCGTTCTTCGGGGCGATCCCGGTGAACGAAAGGGTGGTGGTGGACGGGGACTGGGTGTTCGCCGCCGGCGTGACCGCCGGGATCGATGGTGCCCTGCGCCTGGCAGCCGAGCTGCGGGGCGTCGAGGTCGCGCAGGCGATCCAGCTCTACATGGTCTACGCGCCGGAGCCGCCCTTCGACAGCGGAACACCGGAGACCGCACCGCCGGCAGTCCTGGCGCAGGCGCGTCATGCCGTGCGCGAGATTACGGCGCAGCGCGAGGCAACGGCGCGCCGTTTCGCAACGCGGCTGGGCCTCGACGTGGCCGACGCCACCGCCTGATGGACCGGCATGTAAACTTTCAACCGAGGAACCCGACATGACCACTATCACGCTCACCAGGACCGAGCCGCCAGCTTGGCTGTTGGCCATGTGGAAGGAGATCGACGACAAACGTTCGGCTCGGGGTTCGACTGCTTCGCCGAGGATGCCGTCTGCAATCTGGGCGTGGTTGACTGGCACGGGCGCGAGGCGATCCGGCATAACCTGCGCGATTTCATCGACAAGGGGTTCACCGCGCACCACGACGTCGTCGAATACCTGGACAGTCCGCTGCTCAAGGTGTTTCACGGCAAGGTCCGGATGACCTCCGACGATCCAGCCATGGCTTCGGTCCGGCCCTCGATGGCGCACTTCTTCTACATGAACGAAAAAAATCCCACGAAGGTCCATCGGTGGGTCGGCTCCGTCGGCCCCATCAGCTTCTGATGTCGTCGCTGTCCCCGACGGTGACAACAGTCGGATGACGGGCGGTATATTAGCGTAAAAGTCTCGTGCTTCGGCCATGGCCGATAACGGACAGTCCGCTCTGAAACGAACAAGGCAAGTAAGCCGACATCGTACAGCCGGCACCCACTCCGCCGCTATGAGTACGCGCCCTGCTCGCACCTGATCGGATGTTAACGGCTGGTTGAGCTTAGAGCCGCCGTGGGACCAGATCGTGCGGGAGGAGCCGGTCCTTCCGGACTGAGGGCATCATGCCGCCAGCGCTGCCCGCAACGCCGGCAGGTCCCAGTCGCG
>CAXTJU010000131.1:0-7657 GCA_964244655.1 uncultured Acetobacteraceae bacterium
CCGAGCTGCGCAAGATCATCGACGAGCCGCCGCAACACGACAGCGGGTGAGGCTGAGCGGGCGGCTTTTTACGGAAAGCCGTCATGGTCCAGCCCTGCCGGCCCAGGTCGTGATGTCAGCCGCTTGAGGAAGAAGATGCGGTCGTGCCCGGGTGGGTAGCCGGGGATGCGGCCGAACTCCTCGAAGCCCAGCTTGGGATAGAACCAAGGCGCCTGGAACGTGAACGTGTCGAGCCAGATGGCTTCGCAGCCGCGGCGGCGCGCCTCGGCTTCGGCCAGCTCCATCACCCGACGGCCCATCCCCCCGCCCCGGGCCTCGCCCAGGGCGAGCATCTGCACGTGCAGCACGCCGTGCCAGGTCACACCCCACAGCCCGCCGATGATGCTGCCCGCCGGGTCGCGCACGGTGACGGCGAGCGGGGCACGGCTGCCGTCGCCCACCGCCGCGGTGTTGTGAGCGACCAGCGCCTGCGCCACCGCCTCGTGGATGGCCTCGTCGGGCGCGGGCTCCAGGGTCATGGTCCAGCTGGTCATGGCAGATATTGTTCCATACGAAGGTGGACGGTTAGGATGGGGCCAGCACGCCCGCACATGGAAGCGAGAGCATGGTTCGGCGTGGTTTGGCGGTCCTCTGCATGCCTCTGTGGCTTGCCTGCCAGCCGGGCCCTGCCGATGCCGCACCCGCAACGGCTGAGCCTCCCCAGGACGCCACTGAAGCTGACCCTGCCGACTGGCCGAGGCTGGCCGTGGGTGACCTGCACGCCATGCACGACCTGATCCGCGACAACCATCCAGGGCCGGTCGATGCGGACAACCCCCGGTTCAACGCTTGGCTTGAGGCGGGCCTGGCGGAGGCGCTGCCGCTGGCGGAGGCGGCCCATTCGCGCAGCGCCTACGAATACGCCCTGCGCGTCTATGTGAACGGGTTTGCCGACGGGCATCTCGATGTGCGGTTCGCCCCCGGGGGTGCCAGCCTGTGGCCCGGCTTCCTCACCACGACGGACGCGCACGGCGTTACCCGCGTGAGCGTGACGGCGCCGGGCGCTCCGGTCCCGCTCGGGGCGGCGCTGCTCGGCTGCGACGGCCAGGATGCGGCGGCCCTGCTTGACCGCCGGGTGCAGCGCCCGCTGGCGAATCCCGCCGTGCCGCAGCGGCTCGCCCTGTTCTCCCCTTGGTTGATGGTCGCCAGCGCGGACGATGCCGCGACTCAACTGGCCCGATGCCGCTTCGAGGTGGCCGGGCAGGAGCACGCGGCGGACCTGCCATGGCAGCCGATCACCGCCACCGCCTTGCAGCAGCGCATCGCCGAGGCGCAAGGCGGCGCGCCGTCGGCGCTCGGCCTGCGCAAGGTCGGGGAGGTATCACCTGCCCGCCGTGGTGCAGGTCGGGCTGCCGACCTCGGCGGACACCCCCTACCTCGAACTCGCCTCGGCGCCCCTGCCGAGCGGGCAGGCGACGCTGGCCTACGCCATGAAGGTCTATCGCAACCGGGCGAGGCGGACCAACGAGTGGTACGACCCGGCCATCCCCTGGCCCGGCGGCGCGATGACGGACGAGGCGTTGGCCGAGTGGATCGGCTCGCTGCCTTGATGCGTCGCCCCGGCCTCACATCCCCAGCGCGCGCCGGTACACGTCCAGCAGGCTCTCTTGCTCCTCAACCTCCGCCGGCTCCTGCTTGCGGATGCGGACGATGGCGCGGATCACCTTCACGTCGAACCCGGCAGACTTGGCCTCCGAGTAGATGTCCTTGATGTCGCTGCCGAGCGCCTTGCGCTCCTCCTCCAGCCGCTCGATCCGCTCGATGACGCTGCGCAGCCGGTCGGCCGCGATGCCGCCCACGCCACTGTCCGTTCCTGGGCCGTCCTCTTCCGCCACCGCCGCCTTCGCCATCACCGTCCCCGTCCGTGCAAGGCGGCGGGGGTAGCCGCCGGACAGCGCCGGGTCAACGGGTGGCCGGGTGCTGCCATCCTGCTGTAACGTCGCCCGGCAAACCACGGAGTCCCCGCATGTCCGCCATCGACCGTATCCGGGGCTACCAGGACGAACTGGCGCGTTTCCGCCACGACCTGCACGCCCACCCGGAGCTGGGGCTGGCGGAGCGGCGCACGGCGGAGCGGGTGGCCGCCGCCCTCGAGTCGCTGGGCATCGAGACGCACCGCGGCGTGGGCGGCACCGGCGTGGTGGGCGTGCTGCGCGCCGGCAACGGGGCCGGACGCATCGGCCTGCGGGCGGACATGGACGCGCTGCCGATCCTCGAAGCCACCGAGCTGCCCTACCGCAGCGCCACCCCCGGCGCCATGCACGCCTGCGGCCATGACGGGCACACCACCATGCTGCTGGGGGCCGCGCGCTACCTGGCCGAGACGCGGGCGTTCGACGGCGCCGTCCACCTCATCTTCCAGCCCGGCGAGGAGGGCATGGGCGGCGCGTTGGCCATGCTGGCGGACGGGCTGTTCGACCGCTTCCCGTGCGACGCCGTGTTCGGCATGCACAACCGGCCCGGCATGGCGGTGGGCCAGTATGCCATCTGCCCCGGTCCCGCCATGGCCGGCGGCGCGTTCTTCGACATCCACGTCGAGGGCCGCGGCGCCCATGCCGCCCACCCGGAGCACGGCATCGACCCGGTGCTGGCCGCCTGCCACGTCGGCGCGGCGCTGCAATCGGTGGTGGCGCGCAACGTCTCCGCCCTGGACGCGGCGGTGCTGAGCGTCACCCGGATCGCGGGCGGGGACGCCTACAACGTGGTGCCGCAATCGGCCGCCCTGTCCGGCACGGCGCGGGCGTTCAAGCCGGAGGTGATGGACCGGCTGGAGGAGCGGCTGCGCCGGGTGGCGGAGGGCGTGGCCGCCGGGTTCGGCGCGACGGCCACGGTGGAGTTTCGCCGCATCTTCGCCCCGCTCGATAACCCTGCCGCCTTGGCGGCCGAGTACGCGGACGCGGCGGCGGCGCTGGTGGGGGAGGCGGCGGTGGACCGGCGCAAGGGGCCGACCATGGGCTCGGAGGACTTCTCCTCCATGATGCAGCGCGTGCCGGGCGCCTACATCCTGGTCGGCAACGGGGACAGTGCGGCACTGCACAACCCGGCGTACGACTTCAACGACGCGGCGATCCCGTTCGGGGCGGGGCTGTACGCGGGGATCGTGGAGCGGAGGCTGGCGAAGCAGTGAGGTCGGGGCTCTGCCCCGAGCCCCGCCAGAGGACGGGGTCCTCTGGACACCTGCTACCTTGGCTTCGCCGTCAACTCCACCCGCATCGCCGTCAGCGGCCTCTGCTCCGCCGCGCAATCCTCTTCGCTTCCCACTGGCCCCACCACCCCGCCCCCGGCGAAGCTGCCAGAGGCCTGGCACGCGAACCCCGTCCCGGCCAGCCGCAGCCGGAACCCGAGCAGCGGCAGCCGCAGCCCACGGCTGCCGCAGAACGCCCCGGCGGGAAACCACGGCGTGCGCCAGTCGGCCCCCATGATGCCCTGGTACTCCAACCCGGCCGCCTCCATCCCCGGCGGCGGCGTGATGCTGAAGCCCTCGATGCACAGGACGCCCTCCAGGTCGCCGAGCCACTCGCCGGCCGCGCCCGTGCGGTCTCCCTGGCCCTCCAGGTGCACCAGCAGCGCCGCGCCGGCGGCCGGAGGCGGCGGCGGTTCGGGGGTGAGCAGGGCGCGGAACTGCACCTGCGGCAGGGCCGCCGCATCGCCGGGCTGGTACAGCGTCAGCACCGCCCCGGCCTGGCCGCCCACCACCAGCACGTGGGCGGCGATGGTGTGGCGGGACAGCCAGCCGCCCTCCGGCAGGGTGGACACGGAGCAGCGGCCGGGATGGCCGGGGGCGGCCACCGGCTCCAGCCGGGCGCAGGGCAGCGGCAGCCCGGTGCCGGCCACCGCCTCGCCCGCGCCGCGGAACTCGATGGCGTACAGCCCCGGGTCGAAGATCAGGAAGGTGGCGCTGGAGACGATGGGCGGGTCGCTGTTCATGGGCAGGTCGTCCCGGTCTATGATGGGGCAGCCCCGCTCCATCCCACCGAAACGGACATCCACGCCATGACAAACTCGCGCGCCGCCCAAGCCTTGGGCGCCACCCTGGCCCTCGCCGCGGCCCTGTCGCTCACCGGCCTTGCCCACGCGCAGGCGCCGCAAGCCCGGCTGCGCGCCACCATCGAGGCGGTGGACGGGGACACCCTGCGGCTGAAGGAGCGCAACGGGCAGACGCTGGCCGTGATGCTGTCGCCGGACAGCAAGGTGGTGGGCGTGAGCAACGGCGCCATCGGCGACATCAAGCCCGGCAGCTTCATCGGCTCCGCCGCCGTGCCGCAGCCGGACGGCACGCTCAAGGCGCTGGAGGTGCACGTGTTCCCCCCCAGCATGAACGGCGTCGGCGAGGGCAGCTACGCCTGGGACCTGACGCCGGGCAGCACCATGACCAACGGCACCGTCAGCGACCTGGTGGCCGTCCATGGCCGGACCATGACCGTCAAGTACAGCGGCGGCGGTGAGAAGACGATCACCGTGCCGGAGGACGTGCCGATCGTCAGCCTGGCGCCGACCGACCGCGCGCCGCTCGTGCCCGGCGCGCACGTGGTGCTGGCGCCGGTGCAGGGCGCGGACGGGACGCTGACCGCCAGCCGCATCAACGTCGGGCTGAACGGCATCGTGCCGCCGATGTGACGCTTGCAAACCACTTCGTCGCAGGGATGCCGCCTCCCCCGGAGCGGCTGCCGCTTCCACGGCCTGGAGCGTCACACGCCATAAGCCTGCTCCGCTCTGCGCCGCCCATCCTGTTCCAGGACGCCCGCTTCGCCGTGCTGGACAAGCCGGCCGGGCTGCCCGTGCACCCGGGCCCGCGCGCGGCGGCGAGCGTGGAAGACTGGTTCCCGGCGCTGTCCCGCCGGCGGGACGGGCCATGGCTGGCGCACCGGCTGGACGCCGACACCGCCGGGTGCCTGGTGATCGCGCTGCGCCGTGCCGCGCTGCAGCAGGCGCAGGCCGCGTTCAGCACGGGGCAGGCCGGCAAGACCTACTGGGCGGTGGTCCGGGGCGGGCCGGAGGCGGAGGCGGGCCGGGTGGAGGCCGCGCTCGCCAAGCGGTCCAGCCCGTCCGGCTGGCGCATGGCGGCCGACCCGGCCGGCTTGGCCGCGGCTACGGACTGGCGCGTGCGCGGCCGGGCGGACGGGATGGCGTGGCTGGAGCTGCACCCCCGCACCGGACGCACCCACCAGGTCCGCGTCCACTGCGCCCTGCTCGGCTGCCCCGTGCTGGGGGACCCGGTGTATGGCGACGGGAACGGCAAGCTGCACCTGCTCGCCCGCGCCATCGCCCTGCCGCTCGACCCGGCGCTGCACGCCACCGCGCCGCCGCCGCCGCACATGCTGGCCGCGCTGCGCGCCTGCGGGTTCAGGCCGTGACGATCGCGTCCACCGTGCGGTCCAGGCTCGGCCGCCAGGGAGGCAGCCGCACGCCGAACACGCGCTCCAGCTTGGCGCAGTCCAGCCGTGAGTCAGGCGGGCGGCGCGCAGGGGTGGGCCAGTCCGCGGTGGCGATGGCCGTCACCGCCGGCATCGGCCGCCCGTGCCGCGCCGCCGCCTCGAACGCCGCCACCGCCAGGCCGTGCCACGTCGTGCTGCCGGACCCGGCGGCGTGGAACACCCCGTGATAGCCGGGCTGCCAGCCGGCCTCGATCCGCGCGGCCACCGCCAGGATCGCGTCCGCCAGGTCCCCGGCGTTGGTCGGGCAGCCCTGTTGGTCGCCCACCACGCGCAGGGCGCTGGTTTTCTGCGCCGCACCCAGCATGGTGCGGACGAAGTTCTTGCCCGCGGCCGCGTAAACCCACGAGGTGCGCAGCACCACGGCGCGGTGGCAGAGATCCAGCACCGCCGCCTCGCCCGCCAGCTTGGTGCTGCCGTACACGCCGGTAGGCGAGGTCGCGTCGCCCTCCGCGTACGGCGCGCCTTTCAGCCCGTCGAACACGTAGTCGGTCGAGAGGTGGATCAGCGGGATGCCGGCAGCGGCGCAGAGCCGGGCCAGCTGCGCCGGGCCGTCCCGGTTGGCGCGGGCGGCGGCCTCCGGCTGCTGCTCCGCCGCATCCACCGCCGTCCAGGCCGCCGCGTTCACCACCAGGCTCGGACGGTGGCGATGGAAGGTGGCTTCGACCGTTTCCGGCCGGTCGAAGTCGAACTCCGGACGGCCCACCCGCGCCAGGTCGGCCCGCTGCGCCAGCTCGGTGGCGACCTGCCCCGTGCCGCCGGTGACGAGGATCATACCCGAAACCAGTCGGGCATCTCCGCCCAGCTCGGCAGCGCCTTGTCCTTGTCCGACAGCTGCACCTCCTCCGCCGTCACCGGCCAGGGCAGCGCCAGGTCCGGATCGTCCCATTGGATGCCGCGCTCGGAGGCGCGGTCGTACGGCCCGGTGGTCTTGTAGATGACCTCGGTATCGGGTTCGAGAGTGCAGAAGCCGTGCAGGAAGCCCGGCGGGACCCAAAGCTGCTGCCAGTTGGCCGCGCTCAGCTCGGCGGCCACGTGCTGCCCGAATGTTGGCGAGCCGCGCCGGGCGTCCACCGCCACGTCCCAGATCGCGCCCCGCGCCACCCGCACCAGCTTGCCCTGCGCGAACGGGTCCAGCTGGCAGTGCAGCCCCCGCAGCACGCCGCGCGCCTGCGACATGCTGTGGTTGTCCTGCACGAAGGCCAGGTCGATGCCCGCTGCCGCCGTGCCGTGCGCCGTCCAGGTTTCGGAGAAGAAGCCGCGCGAGTCGCCGAAGCGCGCCGGGGCGAACAGCAGCACCTCGGGGATGGCCAGGCGTTCGAACTTCACGCGTGCACCCCGTCGGCCAGTTCCAGCAGCAAGCGGCCCAGCTCGGTCTTGCGCAGCGCCAGCGCCCGCTCACGCAAAGCGGGCGCATCGATGTAACCCATGCGGAACGCGACCTCCTCCGGGCAGCCGACCAGCATGCCCTGGCGGGACTGGATGGTCTGCACGAAGGTCGCCGCCTGCAACAGGCTGTCCGGCGTGCCGGCGTCGAGCCAGGCGCAGCCCCGCCCGAGCCGCTCCACCGACAGCTCGCCGGCCTCCAGGTAGATGCGGTTCAGGTCGGTGATCTCCAGTTCGCCGCGGGAGGAGGGCCGGATGCGGCGGGCGTACTCCGTCACCCGGTGGTCATAGAAATACAGCCCGATCACCGCCCAGTTGGACAGCGGCGCGGTCGGCTTCTCGACGATCTCGGTCGCCCGCCCCTCGCCGTCGAACGAGACGACGCCGTAGCGCTCCGGGTCGCGCACCTGGTAGGCGAACACGGTGGCGCCGCGCTCCCGCCGCGCGGTGGCCTGGAACGCCTGGCTGAGGTGGTCGCCGAAGATCATATTGTCGCCCAGCACCAGCGCGCAGGCCTCGCCGGCCAGCCAGTCGGCGCCGATTAGGAAGGCTTGCGCCAATCCGTCCGGGCGGGGCTGCTCGGCGTAGCTGAAGCGGCAGCCGAGGTGCGAGCCGTCGCCCAGCAGCCGCTCGAACATCGGCAGGTCGAGCGGGGTGGAGATGATGAGGATGTCCCGGATGCCGGCCAGCATGAGGATGGAGAGCGGGTAGTAGGCCATCGGCTTGTCATAGACCGGCAGCAGCTGCTTGGAGGCGGCCAGGGTCATCGGGTGCAGCCGGGTGCCGGAGCCGCCGGCGAG
>CAXTJU010000132.1:0-7562 GCA_964244655.1 uncultured Acetobacteraceae bacterium
CGGAATAAGAACACGCGGTGCGGACGGGCGCAAGCTTTTGTTTGCTGGGCTAACGTCGGGGCCGTTGCCTCGACATGCGGGGGAGCAACGGCATAGGAAGGCGGGCACTGCGGGGAGAGAGCACCATGCGCGTCGTCGTCACGGGGGCGAGCGGCTTCCTGGGCCGCCGGCTGGTCCGCGCGCTGCTCGACCGCGGCAGCCTGTGCGGCGAGCCGGTCGAGCAGGTCACCACCTTCGACGTGACGCCGGACGACGCGCCCGACGGGCGGGTCCGCACCGTCGCCGGGGACATCACCGATCCTGGCCAGGTCGCCGCCCTGATCGATGGGCAAACCTCCGTCGTGTTCCATCTGGCCGCCATCGTGTCCGGGCAGGCGGAGCAGGAGTTCGACCTCGGCATGGCGGTCAACGTGCGGGCGTTCCAGGCGGTGCTGGACCGCATCCGCGCCGTGGCCCCCGGCGCGCGGCTGGTCACCACCAGCTCCGTCGCCGTGTTCGGCGGCGCGCTGCCCGCCGTGGTGCCGGACAGCCAGGTGTGGGAGCCGCGCAGCTCGTACGGGATGCAGAAGGCGGTGTGCGACCTGCTGCTGGCCGACCACAGCCGCCGCGGCTTCGTGGACGGGCGCAGCCTGCGCATGCCGACGGTCGTGGTGCGCCCCGGCAAGCCCAACCGCGCCGCCTCCTCCTTCGCCAGCGGCATCATCCGCGAGCCGGTGCACGGCGCGGAGGCGATCTGCCCGGTGGCGGCGGAGACGGTGCTGTGGGTGATGTCGCCGGGCCAGGCGGTGCGCAACATCCTGCACGGCGCTGAGCTGCCGGCCACGTCGCTGTCCCGCCGGGTGCTCAACATGCCGGGGCTGTCCGTCACGGTGGCGGAGATGCTGCGGGCGCTGCGCCGCGTGTGCGGGGACGCGGTGGCGGACCGGGTGCGGATGCAGCCGGACCCGGCGGTCGAGGCCATCGTCGCCTCCTGGCCCGGCGCGTTCTCCGCCGAGACCGCCCGCGCGCTCGGCTTCACGCATGATGCCGACTTCGAGGACATCGTGCGCGCGTTCGTGACGGAGCCCTGAGCCCCGAACCCAGGCAGCCCCGGCCGCGTTCACCGGTGTCGCCAGGAGTGACGAACATGCCCAAAGCAGTGATCTTCGACGTGGACGGCACCCTGGTGGACAGCGTGGGGCTGCACGCGCAGGCCTGGGTGGACGCGTTCAAGGAGTTCGGCCACGAGGTCAGCTTCGCGGATGCGCGCCGCCAGATCGGCAAGGGCGGCGACCAGCTGCTGCCGGTGTTCCTGGACCAGGCCGAGATCGAGGCGAAGGGCGAGGCGTTGCAGAAGCGCCGCGGCGACATCCTGAAGGAGCGCTACCTGCCGCAGATCAAGTCCTTCCCGCAGGTGCGCGAGCTGCTCCAGCGCATCGAGGCCGCCGGGCTGCGCATCGCGCTGGCGTCCTCCGCCAAGGGCGAGGAGCTGCAGGTTTACAAGAAGCTGACCAACATCGAGGACTTGGTCGAGGTCGAGACCAGCTCCAACGACGCGGAGAAGAGCAAGCCGCACCCGGACATCTTCCAGGCCGCCATGCGCAAGCTGGGCGACGCGGTGCAGCCGGCGGACGCGGTGGTGGTGGGCGACACGCCGTATGACGCCGAGGCGGCGGGCAAGGCCGGGCTGCGCAGCATCGGGATGCTGTGCGGCGGCTGGTCGGAGGCGGAGCTGCGCGAGGCCGGGTGCATCGCGGTGTACCGTGACCCGGCGGATTTGCTGGCGCAGTTCGACCAGTCGCCCCTGGCGGCGAAATAGGGCAGCTTGCCGCGGCAGCGGCGGGGCGCCACGGGATGAGCTTCAAGCGACGCTCAGGCGCAAGGGCTGTCGCGAAAGCCGCCAGCCTGCTGCCGATCCTGGCCGTGGCCTGGCCGATGGCGGGCGGCATGGCGGCGCCGCGCCGCGCGGCGGACAGCCCGCCGCCGGCCAGCCAAAGCCTGCATGAGGCGGTGGCCCTGGCGTGGGAGCGGCTGCCGCAGCGGCAGAGCCTCGCCGCCCGGCAGGCCACCGCCCGGGCGCAGTACGCCGCCGGGGGCGCGCTGCTGCCGAACGCGCCCTCGTTCAACGGCAGCTACGTCAACGACAAGGTCGCGGGCAGCAACTACAACTACCTGACGGCGCAGGCGGGGCTCAGCACGCCGGTCTGGCTGCCCGGCGAGGGCACCGCGACCCAGCGGCTCGCGCAGGCCGGCGGGGCGGTGGCGGCGGCCGACACCGAGGCCGCCCACCTCGCCGTCGCCGCCCAGGTGGTGGATGCGGCGGCGCAGGCCCTGCTGGCGGCCAACGCGCGGGACGTGGCGACCCGGCGGCTGCAAGCCGACCGGGCGCTGGCGGCGGCCCTGGCCCGCCAGTTCCAGGTCGGCGAGGCGTCCGAGAGCGACTCGCTGGTCGCCAGCGCCGAGGCGGCCAGCGCCGATGCCAGCCTGCAAGGCGCCGAGGCGCAACTCGCCGCGGCGCGGCTCGCCATCGCCGTCCTTACCGGGACGGACTTGGTGCCGCGGTTGGACCTGGCCGGCCCGGCCGCCCCGGAGAGTGCGGGCGCTGACGTGGTGGAGGCCAACCCGCGGGTCATGGCCGCGCTGCGGGCGGTCGAAGCGGCGCGGGCCAACGCCAAGCTGGTGCGCATCGCCGACCGGGACGATCCGGAGGTCGGCTTCGTGGGCATCAACGAGAAGCAGCCCGGCACGCGGTGGGACACGCGGTTCGGCGTCACCGCCACCTTCCACTTCGCCACCGAGGCGCGCAACGCGCCGCGCCGGGCGGAGGCCGAGCAGCGGCTCACCGAAGCCGAGGTGCAGCTCGTCGCCATCCGCCGGGAGGTGGGGGCGGGGCTCAAGCAGGCCGAGGCGCTGCTGGCCGGGTTCGAGCGCGGCAGCGCCGCCGCGGTCCGGGCCGCGTCCGCCCTGGAGAAGCGCCGCGGCCAGGTGGAGCGGGCATGGCGGGCGGGCGAGATGCCGCTGATCGAGGTGGTGCGCGCCAATGCCGTGGCCTTCGACTCGGCCTTCGCGCGGGACAAGGCGCAGACCGACCTGGCCGCCGCCCGCCTGCGCCTACGGCTGGCGGGCGGGATGCTTCCGTGAAGCCGGGCGTGAAGTTGGGCGTGACGCGGCATTTGGCTGTGGCGCTTGCGCTGTTCGCCGGGCCGGCGATGGCTGAGGCCCCCAAGCCTCCGGCGGACCCGCCCGGGGTGGTGGAGATGACGCCCGAGCAGCAGAAGACGACGCATTTGCAGCTTGCCCGGGCTGAGCGCCGCCCGATCACCGAGCCGGTGCGCGTCGCCGGGTCCGTGGCGTTCGACCCGGGCCACGTGGCGCTGCTGCGGCCGTTCGAGCAGGCGCAGGTGACGCGCATCCTGGTGCAGCCGGGCGAGGCGGTGGCGGCGGGGCAGAAGCTGGCCGAGCTGAACATGCCGGGCCTGACCACGGCCGAGCAGAGCCTGACCGCGGCGCAGGCCTCCGTGCGGGAGGCTGCGGCGGGGGTGGCGGTGGCGCGGGATGCGCTGCGGCGCGGCGTGATGCTGGCGCGCGACGGCTCGCTCGCGGTGGCGGAGGCGCAGCGGCGGCGGCTGGTGCTGGCGCAGGCGGTGGCCGCCGCCGACACCGCCAACGCCCAGGCCGCGTCGATGAAGCAGCAGGTCAGCCGGCTGAATCCCATCGCCAGCCCTGGCGGCAGCCCCGGCGTCGGCAGCCTGGTCACGCCGATCGGCGGCGTGGTGGCCAGCGTGGGGATCACGCCGGGCGAGGTGGTGGACGCCTCGCGCGAGGCGTTCATGGTGGCCGACCTGTCGGTGGTCATGGTGATGGCGCAGGTGCCGGAGGCCAGCGCTGGCCTGGTCGCGGTGGGGGACCCGGCGCGGGTGACGGCGGGGGGGCGGCAGTGGGACGGCCGGGTGGCGACGCTCGGCGCGGCGCTCGACCCGCAGGCGCGGACCCTGCCCGCCCGCATCCAGCTGCCCAACCCGGACGGCGCGCTGCGGGCCGGCATGTTCGTGAACGTGACGATCACCAGCCCGCTCGGGCGCGATGCGGTGGTCGTGCCGTCAGCCGCGGTGCAGCTGGTGGCGGACAAGCGGGTGGTGTTCACGCCGCTGGACGGCGGGCGCTTCCAGAGCCGCGAGGTCAGCGTCGGGGTGGAGCGGCCGGACTGGGTGGAAATCCGCAGCGGGCTGGCCGCCGGGGACCAGGTGGCGACGGAGGGCAGCTTCGCGCTGAAGGCGCTGCTGCTGCAATCCCTGCTCGGCGGGGGCTGAACCGCCATGGAAACGTTCTTCGCGGCCCTGGTCGCCCGCCGCTGGCTGGTGATCGTGTTCGCGGCCCTGGTGATGGTGGCGGGGTGGTTCAACCTGCAGCAGCTCGCGATCGACGCGGTGCCGGACATCTCGCCCAAGCAGGTGATGATCCTGACGGAGGCGAATGGCCTGGGCCCGCTGGAGGTCGAACGCCTGGTCACGATCCCGATCGAGATGCAGATGACGGGGCTGCCGCTGCTGAAGGACGTGCGCTCCAAGTCGAGCTTCGGCCTGTCCGCCGTCTATGTCACCTTCACGGACGGGGCGGACGTGCAGACCGCCCGCGCCCAGGTGTTCGAGCGGCTGCAGCAGGCGCAGGCGATGATGCCGCCCGGCGTGGGCACGCCCACGGAAGGCCCGTTCGCCACCGGCCTGGGCGAGATCCTGGAGTTCGAGCTGCGCGGCCCCGGCTACACGCCGATGCAGCTCTACCAGATCCTGCAGTACCGCATCGTGCCGCAGCTGCGCCTGGTGCCCGGCATCGTGGCCGTGGACATCTACGGCGGCGAGCTGCAGACCTACGAGGTGCAGGTGTCGCCCGAGCGGCTGCGCGCCGTGGGCATCAGCCTGCCGCAGGTGTTCGCCGCCATCGAGGCCAACAACGTCGCCCGCGGCGGCGCCACCATCGAGCACAACGACGAGCAGGAGATCGTCCGCGGCCTGGCCCTGGCGAAAAGCCAATCCGACATCGCCAGCATCGTGCTGAAGACGGCGCCGGGGGGCGGGATTCCCATCACGGTCGGCGACGTCGGGGAGGTGAAGCTGGCGCCCAAGTTCCGGCTGGGCGCGGTGACGCATGACGGCCAGGGCGAGACCATCCTCGGCGTGGCCGACATGCAGTACGGGCTGAACGCCAGCGCCGTATTGGGCCCGCTGAAGGCGAAGATGGCGGAGGTGCAGAAGACGCTGCCGCCCGGCGTGGAGATGCACGCCTTCTATGACCGCTCGGACCTGATCCGGCGTGCCATCGGCACCGTCGAGCACAACCTTGGCGAGGGCGCGCTGCTGGTGGTCGGCATCCTGCTGCTGATGCTGGGCAATGTCCGGGCCGGGCTGATCGTGGCGGCGGTGATCCCGCTGGCGATGATGATGGCGTTCGCCGGCATGCGCGCCTTCGGCGTCAGCGGCAACCTGATGAGCCTGGGGGCGCTCGATTTCGGCCTGATCGTCGATGGCGCGGTCATCCTGGTGGAGAACGTGCTGCGCCGCCAATCCGTGGGCGGCAAGAAAGGCGGCACGGCCAAGCTCATCCCGACCGCCGCCGCGGAGGTGGCCAAGCCGGTGATGTTCTCCGTCGCCATCATCACGCTGGTGTACGTCCCGGTGCTGTCGTTGCAGGATGTCGAGGGCAAGACGTTCCGGCCCATGGCGCTGACCGTGATGATGGCGCTGGTGAGCGCGCTGCTGGTCACCATGCTGGTGGTGCCCGCGCTTTCGGCGGCGTTCCTGGGGGACAAGGCGGCGAAGAAGGACACGTTCGTGGTCCGCTGGGCGCGCCGTGGCTATGCCCCGGTGCTGAAGCGCACGGCGGGCCATCCGTGGCTGACCGCGCTGGTCGCCGCCGGGCTGTTCGCCGGGTCGGTGTTCCTGGCGACGGGGCTGGGCGGCGAGTTCATCCCGCAACTGTCCGAGGGCGCCATCGTGGTGACGTCCGACAAGCTGCCCAGCATCAACCTCGACGCGTCGCTGAAGGTCGTGGGCGAGATCGAGCGGGTGCTGCGCGCCTTCCCGGACGTGGTCTCGGTCGTTTCGCAGACCGGCAGCGCTGCGACGCCGACCGACCCGATGGGCGTGCAGAGCACCGACACCTACGTCATCCTGAAGCCGCAGGGCCAATGGAGGACCGCTAGCACGCAGGATGGCATCAAGGCGGCCATGGAGAAGAAGCTCAAGGCCGAGGTGCCCGGCGTGTCGTGGGAGTTCTCGCAGCCGATCCAGATGCGGATGGACGACCTGTTGCAGGGCGTGCGGTCGGACGTGGCGCTGACCATCTACGGCCCCGACCTGGCGACCCTGAAGAGCCTGGCCGACAAGGCGGTCAGCGCGGTGCAGGGCGTCAAGGGCGCCACCGACGACGTGCGGTCCGAGCAGGAGGGCTCGCTGCCGTCGCTGACGGTGCAGGTGGACCGGGCCAAGCTGGCGCGGTACGGGCTGAACGCGTCCGACGTGCTGGCGGTGGTCAGCGCGATCGGCGGGCATCCCGTCGGCACCGTCTATGGCCAGAACGACGCCGAGACGCCGATCGTGGTCCGCCTGCCGCCGGCCGCCCGCAGCAGCGCCGAGCAGGTGCAGGCGCTTCCGGTCGGGCTGGCCAATGGCGAGGCGGTGCCGCTCTCGGCGGTGGCGGACGTGAGCGTCTCCGACGGGCCTTCCGACATCAACCGGGACAAGCTGAAGCGCCGCATCGCGGTGGACATCAACGTCAGCGGACGCGACGTGGAGAGCTTCGTGGGGGCGGCGCAGAAGGCGGTGGCGCAACAGGTCAAGCTGCCGAGCGAGTACACGCTGGAATGGAGCGGGATGTACCAGAACCTGCAAAGCGCCTCCGCCCGGCTGGTGCTGGTGGTGCCGGCGGTGCTGGCGGTGATCTTCCTGCTGCTTTACATCAACTTCAGCAGCATCCGGCTGTCGGCGCTGATCTTCCTGAACGTGCCGATGGCGGCAACCGGCGGGATCGCGGCGCTGGTGCTGCGCGGGATGCCGTTCAGCGTGACCGCGGGGATCGGCTTCATCTCCACCTTCGGGATCGCGATCCTGGATGGCGTGGTGCTGGTCAGCTACATCGAGGAGGAGAGGGCGGCGGGCAAGGATGCGGCCGAGGCGGCCAGCAGCGCTGCTGACAAGCGCCTGCGGCCCGTGCTGACGACGGCGCTGGTGGCGTCGATCGGGTTCCTGCCGATGGCGGTGTCCACCAGCGCCGGGGCGGAGGTGCAGAGGCCGCTGGCGACCGTGGTGATCGGCGGGCTGATCACGGCGACGCTGCTGACGTTGCTGGTGCTGCCCTCGCTCTACCCGGCGGTGGTGAACGCGAAGCTGCCGCGCTTCGGCCGGCGCAAGCGGGTGCTGGAGCCGGGCGAGTAGCAGGGCGTCACGGGATCATCCAGCTCAGCAGGTATTGCTGCACCACCACCAGCCCGCCCAGCAGCAGGGTGAGCGCCAAGCTGTGCTTGAACGTGCGGGCGAACACCACGCCCTCCTGGCCCTTGAGGTCCGTCACCGACACGCCGGTGGCGA
>CAXTJU010000133.1:0-7463 GCA_964244655.1 uncultured Acetobacteraceae bacterium
CTTTTCACGGCCATAAGCACCGTCATGCCCGGGCTTGACCCGGGCACCCACGCCGCGGCGGCGCGACCGGGGCGGGCCTGGGCTGGCACGGCGTTGCCGCGGCGGGCCGCACGTGCGCTGCCCTCGCGTGGGTGCCCGGATCAAGTCCGGGCATGACGGAGAGGTGGGAGGATGACGGCGAAGGCAGCCGCCTACCCGTTCGACCCGGCGAACACCTGGCGGTACAGCGCCACGATCTCCGCGTGGTCCGGCACGCGCGGGTTGTTGGCCGGGCTGCCGGAGGCGAGCGCCTGGTCGGCCATGGTCGGCATCGCCGCTTCCCAGGCGTCCCATTCGATGCCGTAGGCCTGCGGCGTCGGCACGTGCAGGTCGCGGTTCAGCGCGTCCAGGCCGCGGCACAGCGCCTGGCCGTCCTCGCCGAAGCCGGCTGCCTGGGCCGCCGCCGCATGGCGCGGCCGGACCGCGTCCAGCCCGAAGCGGGTGATGGCGGGCAGCAGCATGGCGTTGGACAGGCCGTGCGGCACGTGGAAGCGCGCGCCGATCGGGCGGCTCATGCCGTGCACCAGCGCCACCGAGCTGTTGCAGAACGCCATGCCCGCCTGCGTGGCGCCCAGCATCATGCCCTCCCGCGCTCCGGCATGGCGCGGCTCGGCGTAGGCGGTGCGCAGGTGGCGGCCGATCAGGCCCATGGCGGCCAGCGCCAGCGCGTCGGATACCGGGTTCGCCCGGCGTGAGACGTAGGCTTCCAGCGCGTGGGTCAGGCTGTCCACCCCCGTGTCCGCCGTGGTGCGCGGGGGCACGGTGTAGGTCAGCTCGTAATCCACGATGGCGGCGAGCGGCAGGGCGGCGAGCCCCGCAATCAGCATCTTCTCGGAGCGCTCCGTGTCGGTGATGACGGTGAAGCGGGTGCACTCGCTGCCGGTGCCGGCGGTGGTGGGGATGGCGACGACCGGCAGCGCCGCCGCGTCGTTCTGCGCCGGCACCTTGAGGTCGCGCAGCTTGGCACCAGGCCGGGCCGCCAGGATGGCCATGGCCTTGGCGGTGTCGATCGGCGAGCCGCCGCCAAACGCCAGCAGGCAGTCGTGCCCGCCGGCCGCCAGCCGCCGCACGCCGGCCTCGACCACGGTGTCCTCCGGCTCGGGGATGGTGTCGCTGAACACGGCGAGGGCGATTCCGGCGGCTGCGAGCGGCTCCGTGCAGCGGCGGAGCAGCCCCGTTGCGACCATCACCGGGTCGGTGACGATCAGCGGGCGGGACAGGCCGAAGGTGGCGAGCAAGGCGGCCACGGTGGCGACGCCGCCGCCGCCGACGTGGATGGCGCGGGGCGTGGTGATGGCGAAGCTGCTCAAGGCTGGTCCCCCGGTTTGCTTGCGCGCAGCCTTAGCAGATCGCGGCGCGCTTGGGCGAGCCAGGCCGGTGGACGTCAACATCGCGTGAAAGAGGCCGCTCTGTCACATTAAACCGGGCTTGCCGGTGCATGACGCCCAACGGCTCGCGCCAGCACGGCGGCGAGGTGCTCCAAAAAGGATCGTCCCATGAGCGGCAGCGTCTCGCCCTACCCCGTCATCTACTCCTTCGGGGACAGCCTCTCGGACGCTGGGGACGCCTACCTGCTGACCACCAGCAGCGCGGCCTCGGTGCTCGGCCAGTCGCCGGAGCCGGTCAGCCCGCCCTATTACCAGGAAACCTATGGCTCGACGGCGGCCGACCTGTTCGGCAACGGCCCGGTGTGGGTGCAGGACCTGGCCGCGTCGCTCGGCATCGCCGTGCCGGCCCCGGGCGAGCTGAGCGGCACGGCTTCGACGCTGGACACCCTGCTCACCAGCCAAGGCGTCAGCGGCAGCCAGGCGGCGGAGATCGTGGGCGGGCTGGAGGCCGCCACGGGCACGTTCAGCGGCGTCATCAAGGTGGCGGGCACGGCGGGCGGCACCGACTACGCCATCGGCGGCTCCGTGACCGGCATTACCGGGGAGAACACCGGGCCTGCCGTGGCGCTGACCGACCTGCAAGCCCAGGTAAGCTACTTCGAGACCGCGGTCGCGACGCCGGTGGCCAACGCGCTCTACACCGTGTGGAGCGGCTCGAACGACCTGCTGAACCTGCTGACGGACGCGAACTTCGCCTCGCTGCAAGCCTCGGGCGCCGCGGCGGCCGACGTCACGGCGTCGGTCAACAACGAGGTCGCCTCGGTCAACAGCCTGATCAGCAACGGCGCCAAGTCGCTGCTGGTGCTCAACGTGCCGGACCTCGGCAAGACGCCGGAGGCCCTGGCGCTGGGTGCGGCGGGGGATGCGGAGGCCTCGACGCTGGCCAGCAGCTTCGACCAGCAGCTCACGGCCGCGCTGGCCGCCGACAACACGGGCGGGGCGCACGTGGCGGTGGAGGACACCTACGGCCTGATCGACAACGCCGTGGCGAACCCGGCGGCCTACGGCCTGACCGACGTGACCGACCCCGTCTATACCGGCAGCTTCACCCAGGACAACGGCACCCTCGTCAGCACTGACCCGGCGGTGCAGGACCAATACCTGTTCTTCGACCACCTGCACCCGACCGAGACCGGCCAGATGGCGATCGCGGCGGGCGCGGAAGCCGCCCTCGGGGTCGCCTGCTACTGCGCCGGCACGCTGATCCTGACCGACCGGGGCGAGGTGGCGGTGGAGGACCTGGCGATCGGCGACGGCGTGGTGACGGCGGGCGGCGCCGTGCGGCCGGTGCG
Organism: uncultured Acetobacteraceae bacterium; assembly: GCA_964244655.1. Taxonomy (GTDB): domain Bacteria; phylum Pseudomonadota; class Alphaproteobacteria; order Acetobacterales; family Acetobacteraceae; genus LMUY01. The sequence continues at coordinate 2,720 of CAXTJU010000133.1, forward strand.
CTGGCTGGGCCGGCGGAGCTACGCGGGGCGGTTCCTGGCGGGGCGGCGGGCGCTGCTGCCGGTGCGGTTGCGAGCCGGGTGCCTGGGGGATGGGCTGCCGCGGCGGGATTTGCGGGTGTCGCCGGACCACGCGATGCTGCTGGACGGGCTGCTGGTGCCGGCGCGCTGCCTGGTGAACGGGGCGACGATCGTGCGCGAGGCGGGCGCGGCGGCCGTGGAGTACTTCCACGTCGAGCTGGACAGCCACGACGCGATCCTGGCGGAAGGCGCTGCGTCCGAGACGTTCCTGGACGACGACAGCCGGGGGGTGTTCCACAACGCGGCGGAGTTTGCGGCGCGGTATCCGGACGCGGAGGCGGCCGGCGGGTTCTGCGCGCCGCGGGTGGAGAGCGGGTTCGGGCTGGAGGCGGTGCGGCGGCGGCTGGGCGGGGTGGCTGCGGCGGCTTGAGGCGGGCACGCTGTCGCAGCTGCGACGGCGGCCTTGTTCTGGTCCGTTGCCACAGCGCCCGGCGTCACGGCCGGGCCGCCCGCGCCGAAGTTGCACGGGGGAGCCTTGTCGCGGACATAGGAAATTCCTGCACCGACTGACGTCACTCGCTTCCTCCGCGTGGGTGCCCGGGTCAAGCCCGGGCATGACGGAAAACGGTTCAATGGGAGATGCAGCCGCTGCGGACGCTAAGCCGCTTGTCCCCTGCGCTGGGCGTATAGCGCCAGGCGGCGGGCCGCGTTGGGCGCGATCGGCCTTGCCGTCTCAGCATCGAACGGCGGCAGCTCCTCCGCATAGTGGCAGGCCGACAGGTGCCCGGCCTCGATGGCGCGCAGCGCGGGCGGCTCCGTGCGGCAGCGGGCTTGCGCGAACGGGCAGCGGGTGTGGAAGTGGCAGCCGGGAGGCGGGTCGAGCGGGCTGGGCAGGTCGCCGGCGGGAAGCTGATGGGCCAGCTTCTGCGCCGGGTCGGGGCGGGGGATGGCGGCGAGCAGGGCGCGCGTGTAGGGGTGCAGCGGGCGGGCGAACAGGGCGTCCCGCGCCGCCAGCTCGACGATGCGGCCGAGGTACATCACCGCGACGCGGGTGGCGACGTGCTTCACCACGGCGAGGTCGTGGGCGATGAACAGGTAGGACAGGCCTAAGCGCTGCTGCAAGTCGCCGAGCAGGTTCACCACCTGCGCCTGCACCGACACGTCGAGTGCGGAGACCGGCTCGTCCAGCACCACCAGCGCGGGTTCCAGGGCGAGGGCGCGGGCGATGCCGATGCGCTGGCGCTGGCCGCCGGAGAACTCGTGCGGGTGGCGGCTGGCGTGCTCGGGCGCCAGGCCGACCAGGTGCAGCAGCTCGGCCACCCGGGCGCGGCGCTGGGCCGCGTTGCCGGTGCGGTGGATGGCCAGCGGCTCGTCCAGCGTGGCGCCCACGGTCATGCGCGGGTTGAGCGAGGCGAACGGGTCCTGGAACACGATCTGCATGCGGCGGCGCAGGCGGCGCAGCTCCGCGCTCGGCAATCCAGTGATGTCCTGGCCGTCGAAGCGGACGGCGCCGGCGGTGGGCTCGATCAGGCGCAGCACCAGGCGGGCGGTGGTGGACTTGCCGCAGCCGCTCTCGCCCACCAGGGCGAGGGTCTCGCCGCGGGCGAGGGAGAAGCTGACGCCGTCCACGGCGCGGACCAGGCCGGAGCGGGTGCGGAAGTGCTTGGCGAGGCTGTCGGCTTCGAGGAGGGGGGTCAGGGGCGCCCACCCTCACCCCTGCCCTCTCCCGCCAGCGGGAGAGGGAGAAGGAAGTCCTCCACCGGCGCTCGGATGCAGGCGGCGGCGTGGGCTGGCGCCAGCGGGCGCAGCATCGGCGGCGCCTGCGTGCACGCCGGGGCGCCGAACACGCAGCGCGGGTGGAAGCGGCAGCCGGGGGGCAGCCGGGCGGCGGACGGCACGGCGCCCTCGATGGCCAGCAGGCGGCCGCGGTCCTGCTCCAGCCGGGGCACGCTGCCTAGCAGGCCGAGCGTGTAGGGGTGCTGCGGGTCGTCGAACAGGGCGGCAGCGGGGGCGCGCTCCACCACGCGGCCGGCGTACATCACCGCCACCTCGTCCGCCATCTCGGCCACCACGCCGAGGTCGTGGGTGATGAGCACGATCGCCATGCCGGTCTCGCGTTGCAGGTCGCGCAGCAGGTCCAGGATCTGCGCCTGCACCGTCACGTCGAGCGCGGTGGTGGGTTCGTCGGCGATCAGCAGGTCGGGGGCGCAGGACAGCGCCATGGCGATCATCACCCGCTGCCGCATGCCGCCGGACATCTGGTGCGGGTACTCGTCCAGCCGGCGGCCGGGGGATGGGATGCGGACGCGCTCCAGCGCCGCGGCGGCGCGGGCGCGCACGTTGCGCCCCCCTTCCCCATGCGCCCGCATCGCCTCCTCGATCTGCGCGCCCACGGTGTAGGCCGGGTGCAGGCTGGTCATCGGCTCCTGGAACACCATGGCGATGCGGCGGCCGCGCAGGCGGCGCATCGCCGGGTCCGGCAGGTGCATCAGGTCCTGGCCGTCGAACACGACCCGGCCCGACAGATGGGCGGCCGGCGGCGCCAGGCGCATCACCGAGAGCGACAGCATCGACTTGCCGCAGCCGCTCTCGCCCACGATGCCCAGGGTGCGGCCGCGCTCCACCGCCAGGTCCACGCCGTCCACGGCGGCGAAGCGGCCGGTGCGGGTGGGGAACTCGGCGTGCAGGCCCTCGATCCGCAGCAGGGCGGTCATGCGCGCAAGCGGTGCCACCCGCGTTGCAGCCGCGGCCCGGCGGCCAGCCCGAACGCCGCCGCGTAGGCCGGCACCAGCATCAGGCTGTAGCGCGGCGTGGCGACGGTGGTGGCGGCGTGCAGCGCCAGCACGAACAGCGGCGGCAGCACGAAGGCCAGCCGCGGCCCGTCCCGCTGGCGCACTGCCCCGACCGCCAGCACCGCGAAGAACGGCACGGCGACCAGGCTGAAGTACTTGCGCACCCAGAGGGATTTCCACGCCATCACCAGCGTGACGGCGGCGAAGCGCAGCGGATGCGGCCATAGGTAACGGCTGAGCAGGTAGCCGACCTGGTCCGCCGGGTTCGGCGCATGGGCGGCCAATTCCTGCACCATGGCGGTGTTGCCGACCATGTAGAAGGTGTCCGGGCGCTCCTGCCAGCCGAGCCGCGCCACCGAGCCCGGCATGGCCAGGCGGGCCGCCGCCGGGCCGAAGCCGGGCAGCGCGTACAGCCACTCCGCCAGCCACTCGCCCGGCGTCATCGCCTCGTACGCCATGCGCTGCGCCAGGATGAACCCGGCGTAGCCCGAGGTCGGCGCCAGGGTGGCGAACTCCGCCTCGTTGCGGGCCGACCAGGGCGCGACCGTCAGCCCGGCGACCACGGCGGCGGCGGCCATCAGCAGCCCGAGCCGGCGGCGGCGCAGGGCGATGGCCGCACCCGCCAGGCCGATGCCGCCGGCGAGGTAGAGATACTCCGGCCGGGTCAGGGTGAGCAGGCCGAGCGCCGCGCCGAGCGCCAGCGCGGTGGGCCAGCGCGGCGCGCGCACCAGCAGCACCAGCAGCAGGCCGGACAGGGCGGCGAGCGGCAGGCTCAGCGCCTCCGTCATGGCGGTGCGGGCATAGACGGCGTATTCCGTGGTGCCCAGGCCGGCCGCCAGCAGCGCGCACCAGGCGGCCCAGCGGTCGCCGCCGATGGCGAGGGTGGAGCGCCAGACGAGAACCAGCGTGCCGGCCATCAGCAGCACCTGCAGCGGCACCAAAATGCCGAGCGAGCCGGGGCAGGCCGCGATGTCGGCGAAGGCGGCGGTGCGCACGCAGGCGGCGGCGGTGGCCAGCCGGCCGTCCAGCGCCGCCACGCCGGCCAGCAGCGCCGGGTAGAGCGGGGCGGTGTAGGCGCCGGGTTCGCCGGCGGCACCCCAGCGGCCGTTGGTGTAGGCGCCGGTCCGCAGCAGGTCGCTGGCGATGCCGAGGTAGAGCGGCTGGTCGTAGGATTGCAGGGTCTGCGGCCGCAGCGAGGCCAGGCCGAACAGGATGCAGCCCAGCGCCGCCAGGGCGGCCAGCGCCCAGTCGCGCGCCCGCAGCGGAGCGGCGGCGGTGGAGATGCGGTCCGGCGCGCGCCGGACCATCCTTTGCCCGATTGGGGCGGTGTGGAAGGTCAGCTGCGGTAGTCCGTCTTGCCGCCCTCGATCTGCCGCAGCGCCGACTGCCAGGCCCACTCGCAATGCTCCAGGATGTCCGGGCGGTCGAACTGGCGGACTGTGTGCTCGCACACCTCGGGCGGCGGCAGCACCAGCTCGGCATCCCCCACTGCCACCTGCGCCTGGCAGGCGCGCTCCAGGTAGTAGAGGTCGCTCCAGGCTTCCGGGATGGTGCGGCCGCCGACCAGCAGGCCGTGGTTGCGCAGGATCATCGCGCGGTTGGGGCCGAGGTCGTGCACCAGGCGGTCCCGCTCGTCCAGGTCGAGCGCGATGCCCTCGTAGCCGTGGTAGGACATGCGGCCGTAGAAGCGCAGCGCGTGCTGGCTCATCGGCAGCAGCCCGCGCTTCTGCGCCGAGACCGCGATGCCGGCGGCGGTGTGGGTGTGCACCACGCAGGCGATGTCCTCCCGCGCCATGTGGATGGCGGAGTGGATGCAGAACCCGGCGGCGTTGACGCGGCGCTCGGACATCCCGGCGTGGTGCGGCTCGGCGATGATGGCGCCGTCGAGGTCGATCTTCACCAGGTCGGAGGCGCGCATCTCGTCGAACAGCATG
>CAXTJU010000134.1:0-7246 GCA_964244655.1 uncultured Acetobacteraceae bacterium
GCGCGCAGCAGGATGTGGTCCGGCTGGTGGCGGCGCAGCACGTCGTAGATCAGGTCCGTGTTGACCGTCACCTGCCGCCGGCTGCGGTCGGCCCCCGGCTGCGCGCGGTCCACCAGGCCGGCGATCACCGCCACGTTGCGGAAGGTGCGCCGCAAGAGCGAGCTTTCCGCCATCCAGGCCTCCAGGTCGTCGCCCAGCATGTCCTGCTGGAACAGCTCGGCCATGTCGCCGGGTTCGTGGGCGGACCAGACGGAGATCACGTAGTCGGTGGCGACGAAGCCGAGCGGCGCAGCACCGGCCCGCTCCATGCGCCGGGTCAGCAGCATGCCCAGCGTCTGGTGCGCGTTGCGGCCCTCGAAGCAGTAGGCGACGGTGTACCAGCGGCCGTTGCGCGGGAACACCTCGACCAACAGGTCGTCCGCCCCCGGCAGGCTGGAGCGCCGCTGCTGCAACGCCAGCCAGTCCCGCACCGCCTCGGGGAACGCGGCCCAGCTGGACGGGTCGTGCAGCATGGCGCGCACCCGGGCGGCCAGGTTGGAGGTGAGCGGGTATTTGCCGCCGGCGTAGGCCGGCACCATCGGGTCGCCGCGCCCGCCCTCGGCGCACTCCACCGTGGTTTCGCGGATGCGCAGGTAGCGCAGCAGCCGGCCGGCGAACATGAAGGTGTCGCCCGGCACCATCATGGCGACGAAGCTCTCCTCGATCTCGCCCAGCGCGCCGCCGCCCCCTCTTGACTTAGAACTGCCGGCGAGGCGCACCTTCAACACCGGCATCTCGACGATGGTGCCGGTGTTCATGCGGGCGATGCGGGCGATGCGGGCGGAACGCACCTCCACCCGGCCCTCCGCGTCGCGGAACAGCTTGCGGTAGCGCTCATAGGCCGACAGCGCGTAGCCGCCATCCTCCACGAAGCGCAGCACGTCCTCGAACGTCTCGCGGCTCAGCCCGGCATACGGCGCTGCGGCCGTAACCTCGGCGAACAGCTCGTCCGGCTGGAACGGCGCGGCGCACGCCATCAGCAGCACGTGCTGCGCCAGCACGTCCAGCCCGCCCGGCCGCGGCGGCTCGCCGTCCAGCTCGCGCGCCGCCACCCCCTGCACCGCCGCCTCGCACTCCAGCACCTCGAACCGGTTGGCCGGCACCAGGACGGCGCGGCTGGCCTCGTCCATGCGGTGGTTGGACCGCCCGACCCGCTGCAGCAGCCGCGAGACGCCCTTGGGCGCGCCCACCTGGATCACCTGGTCCACCCCGCCCCAGTCGATGCCGAGGTCCAGCGAGGACGTGGCCACCACGGCGCGCAGCTCGCCGCGCGCCATCGCCGCCTCCACCCGGCGGCGCTGGCCCATGTCCAGGCTGCCATGGTGCAGCGCGATCGGCAGCGTCTCCTCGTTCAGCCGCCACAGCGCCTGGAACAGCAGCTCGCCCTGCGCCCGGGTGTTGACGAACACGATGCTCATGCCCGCCGCGCGGATGCGATCGAGGATGATGCCGGCGGAGGCCAGCCCCATGCGGCCGGACCACGGCACCCGCCCCTCCCCCAGGCGGATTTCCAGCGCCGGCGGCGCGCCTTCCGCCACCGCCACCCGCCGCACCGGGCCGCCACAGCCGACATAGGCGGCGATGGCGTCCGGATAGGCCACCGTCGCCGACAGCCCGACCCGGCGGGCCCCCGGCGCCAACCGCGCCAGCCGCGCCAGGCACAGCGCCAGCTGGTCGCCCCGCTTGGTGCCGGCCAGCGCGTGCACCTCGTCGATCACCACGCAGCGCAGGCCCTGGAACATTTCCAGCGCCGCCACTTGGCTCACCAGCAGCGCCAGGCTCTCCGGCGTGGTGAGCAGGATGTTGGGCGGATGCTGCTTCTGCCGGGCGCGGCGGGACTGCGGGGTGTCGCCGGAGCGGGTCTCGACCGTGACCGGCAGGCCCATCTCGGCCACCGGCGCGGTCAGGTTGCGGGCCACGTCGGTGCCGAGCGCCTTGAGCGGCGAGACGTAGAGGGTGTGGATGCCGGGGCGCGGGTCGGCCGCCAGCTCGACCAGCGAAGGCAGGAACCCGGCCAGCGTCTTGCCGCCGCCGGTCGGCGCGATCAGCAACGCCGTCTCGCCCGCCTGGGCTGCGGCGAGCATGTCCATCTGGTGCGCCCGGGGCGTCCAGCCCCGCCCGGCGAACCAGGCGGCGAACTGGTCCGGGAGTGCAGCAGGGCTCCGCCCTTCACCCCTCAGCAACAGGTGTCCAGAGGACGACTGTCCTTTGGCGGGGTTCGGGGCAGCGCCCCGACGCTCGCTGGCCAGGCTAGGCCGGCTCCGCAACCTTGGCCACAGCCACAGGCTGCCGGGTGAACCGCAACGTGCCGTCGTCCACCTTGCCGAACCGCAGCGCCACCAGGTCCCGCGGGTAGTGCTGCGGCGTGCGCCACGGGCCTTTCGCTCCCTGCCGCGGCAGCAGGGCGGCGGCGCGCTGCACGTAGCCGGAGGTCAGGTTCAGGAACGGCAGCTCGGCCACCGCCGGGTCCTTGGCCGGCAGGCACTGGGCATAGCCGCGCCGGTCCATGTGCTTCAGCACCCGGCACACGTACTCGCAGGTCAGGTCCGCCTTGAGCGTCCAGGAGGCGTTGGTGTAGCCGAACACGGCCGCCAGGTTGGGCACGCCGCTGAACATGGAGCCCTTGTAGCTCATCGCCTTGGACAGGTCGGCCGCCACGCCGTCCACCGCCACCTTGACGCCGCCCAGCAGCAGCATCTTCAGCCCCGTCGCCGTCACCACCACGTCGGCCGCCACTTCCGCGCCGGAGCGCAGGCGCAGGCCGCCCGGGGTGAACGTGTCCACCTGGTCGGTGACGATCTCCGCCGCCCCCTTGCGGATGGCGTGGAAGAAGTCGCCGTCCGGCGCCAGGCACAGCCGCTGCGTCCAGGGGTCGTAGGCCGGCGTGAAGTGCGTCGCCACGTCGTAGTCCTTGCCGAGGTAGGCGCTCACCCCGCCGATCAGCATCTGGGCGAACTTCGCCGGCTTGCGCCGCGCCAGCCGCACGAAGAACAAGGTCATTGCCACGTTGCGCCAGCGGATCAGCCGGTAGGCCAGCTTGGCCGGCAGCCGGCGGCGCAGCGTGTTGGCCAGCGCGTCCTCGCTCGGGCGGGAGGCGATGTAGGTGGGCGAACGCTGCAGCATGGTGACGTGCGCCGCCGTCTCGGCCAGCTTCGGCACCAGCGTCACGGCGGTGGCGCCGCTGCCGATCACCACCACGCGCTTGCCGGCAACGTCCAGGTCCTCCGGCCAGTGCTGCGGATGCACGATGCGGCCTGCGAACTCCGCCGACCCGGCGAACTCCGGCGCGTGGCCGCCGGCGTAGTCGTAATACCCTGCGCAGGCGATCAGGAAGCCGCAGGTGAGCCGCACCGGCTCGTTCTGCGGGCCATGCTCCGCCTCCACCGTCCAGGCCGCGTCCGCCGTGGACCAGGACACGCTTTTCACCCGGTGGCCGAAGCGTATCTTGCGGTCCACGCCATAGGCCGCCGCGGTCTCGCGCACGTAGTTCAGGATGGCGGGGCCGTCCGCGATCGCCTTGGCCTGCTCCCAGGGGCGGAACGAGTAGCCGAGCGTGTGCATGTCCGAATCGGAGCGGATGCCGGGGTAGCGGAACAGATCCCACGTGCCGCCGAGCGTGTCGCGCGCCTCCAGCAGGGCGAAGCTCTTGCCGGGCAGCTTCATGGTCAGGTGGCAGGCCGCCCCGATGCCCGACAGCCCCGCGCCGATGATCAGGACGTCGAAATGCTCTGCCATCGTTGATCTCCCCATGGCACATCTAGGCCCGCCCCGCCGGGCCGGCAACCAGGATCGGACTCCCGGGCCGGATGTGCTAGGGGCCGCCGCATGACCCTGTTCCGCGGCCTGTGCGCCTTTCCCGTCACCCCGGCCGACCCGGCGGGCCGGGTCGATGCCAGGGCACTGCGGACGGACGAGGCGGTGCAGGCGCCGGCGGGGCTGGAGCTGGCCTGACCTGCCCCGATGAGGCGCCGGAAGGTCCATTTGGCCAGCCGCGCTCACCACCCGCACCCGCCGGGAACGCAACCCCGGCATCCACCCGGCATCAAAGGCCCGCCGTCCTTGTGCAATCACGACACCCCCAGCCAACCCCGATGAATGCGTTGCAGACGTTCGCGCCAGTGAGCCGGCTCAGGCAGCTGGCGCTTGCCCTGGCCATCGCGTTTCCCTGGCTGCTGCTGCACGTGCGCGTGGCAGCCGAGATCAGCATCGACGTGATCGGCGTCAGCTTCCTGCTGCATTGCGCCATCGGCCGGCAGTGGGGCTGGCTCCGCCAGGCCTGGGTGAGGATAGCCGCGGCCTGGTGGGCTTGGCTCGTCGTCTGCACGGCCCTCAACCTGGCCTTGCCGGGCCAGGACACGATGGCGCTGGCGCAGGCGGTCGGCCTCGTCCGCTTCCTGCTGTTCGCGGCCGCCCTCGAAGCCTGGGTGCTGCGCGGCCGCCGGGAGCGTCGCTGGCTCTACTGGAGCCTTTGCCTGGCGACCGGCTACGTCGCGCTGCAAACCCTGCTGCAATTCGCCACCGGCCATAACCTGTACGGCGCGCCGCGCTGGGGCGACGGCTCCCTGACCGGCCCGTTCCACGGCCCGCGCGCCGGCCCGACGTTCGTGCGCATGCTGTTTCCCGCGATGCTGCCCCTGATCGGCGGGCCGGCATCGCTGCGCAGCCCGCGCGCCGTGCTGGGCGGCCTGGCGCTGCTGCTGGGCAGCATCGGCGTCCTCGTGCTGATCGGCCAGCGCATGCCGGTCCTGCTGGGGATCCTCGGCCTGATGGTGGCGGGGCTGTTCCTGCGGCGCATCCGCTTGCAGGTCGCCGTGGCCATCGTCGCGGGCGGCGCGCTGGTCGCAGCCTCCGCCGTGGTCTCCCCGCCGACCTTCTACCGGCTGGTCACGAAGTTCTCCGGCCAGATGGAGCACTTCGCGGACAGCCAGTACGGATTGATCGCTGGACGGGCCGTCGCGATCGCCGAGCAGCATCCCTGGACCGGGCGAGGCTATGACGGCTTCTACACCGGCTGCCCCGAACCGCGCTATTTCCAGGGTTGGAAATGGTCGATCGGGCCGGCTGACGGCGGCGGGGCCGACATTTGCGCCACCCATCCGCACAACTACTACTTGCAGGCCGTCACCGACGCCGGGCTGCCGGGGCTCGTGCTGTTCTGCGCCATGTTGGGGTCATGGTTCCATCGCCTCGGCAGGACCCTGCTGCGGCGTCCCGATCCGCTGCGCATAGGCCTTTTCGTGGCGTTCCTGATCCAAGCCTGGCCGATCGCGTCCACCAGCCCCATGCAGTCCCTGCCGATCGGCGGCTGGTTTTTCCTGCTGCTCGGCTTCGGGCTTGCCGAGTCAGCCCATGCCGGGGAAGCCGGGCAGCCGGACGGCGCCAACATCGACGGAGCTTGGGCTGGCTTAACCGCCCGTTAGCCCCGTCCCGGGCAAAGTCCCCGGGACAGGGTGGCGAGGGTGGAGTGGACGGGTGCGAAGCGTTCTGGGAGCGGAGGCGGTGCCTGCGCGCGCCGATCCCGCAGATGGACGAAGCGGCCGGCCTGCTGAGCCAGGCGTGCGACGCCTACCTGGCGCATGACCATGGGCTGGCCCGCGCCCTGTTGCGGCAGGCCGACATGCCGGAGGTCCATCGCCACGCCTCTGAACTGATGGGCAAGCTCGACCCGGCGCTCCATCGCCTGCGGCCCGTCGCCGCCTCGATCGGGCCAGCCGGGCCAGGCCCGCGGATGCCGACGCCGGCCGCGCAACGCCGGATCTTCGAGCGCGACGGCTTTCGCTGCCGCTTCTGCGGCTGCCGCGTCGTGCTGCCCGCGGCGCGGAGGACGCTGCGCGACGCCCTGCCCGGCGCGATCGACTGGGGCCGCACCAATGCCGAGCAGCACGCCGCGTTCTACGCGCTGTCGGCGACGGCCGACCATGTCGTGCCTCACGCGAAAGGCGGCACGAGCGATCCCGAGAATATCGTCACGGCTTGCTGGGGCTGCAATTTCGGCCGTGGCGGCTACCTGCTGGCCGAGATGGGCCTGGCCGACCCCAGGGAGCGGGAGCCGATGCGTGACGGATGGGATGGCTTGTCGCGGGTCCTTTCACGGGAACCAGCAGCTACGGCGCCCAGAGCAGCGCACGCTGCCCCAACCAGCATAGTCCCGCGCATGCCCAAGCCTGCGGACTCCGCTCAGTGGTTTGCAGAGTTCGGCCGCAGGCACCCAGGCTGCCTGACCCGGCTGCACGATCTGCTCTCGCGCCTGGAACGTTTCCAGGTGTCCCCGGCGGCGAAAGACTACCTCATCTTCCGAATGGGATCGCCAAGCGGCGCCTTGCAGGTTTTCGGGGTCTCGCTGGAGGGAACGGTCCTGGTCCCCTGGCTGATCGGGGGCGAGAAAGCCAAGTTCCGCCCGTTCGCCGAGGCGCTCGCGGCGGCGCTGCCGGACGCGATCGTCACCCAGTCGGCCAAGCAGTGGATCGTGAAAAACCACGACAAGTCGCCCGTCCGCATCACCGACCTGCTGGACATTGCCGACACGGTCGAGGCCGCCTTCGGGCAGCTGCATGCGGCTCTGCACGCCCCTGGGTAGCAGCGGCGGCTTGGCCGCCACGCGCCGACGCGGCTAGGCTGCGGGCCGAGCAACCGGAGCGTCCGCCATGATCCACGTCGTCGCCCTCATCACCACCAAGCCCGGCCAGCGCGCCGCCGTGCTGGACGCGTTCCATGCCAACGTCGCCGCCGTGCGCGCCGAGCCGGGCTGCATCGAGTACGGCCCGGTGATCGACGCGGACGGCGCGGGCGGGATGCAGGCCAAGCTGGGCGAGGACACCTTCGCCGTGATCGAGAAATGGGAAACCATGGACGCGCTCAAGGCCCATGCCCGTTCCCCGCACATGGCCGAGTACGGCGCCAAGGTGAAGGACATGATGGCCGACCGCGCCGTCCACGTGCTGTCGGATGCATGACCCCGCCGCCACAAGCTGCCCCAGCCTGATCGCTCTCCCGAGGCCGGCCTGCTAAGACGTGATCGTCTGGCACCGTCCCGCCCAGGCGAAGCCGCCCAAGGGTCCGCGTGCGCGTTTTGCCCACGATACACCGTCATGCCCAGGCGGAGGTGCCCAGGCTCCGCGTATCCACCGTACCGCCGCCGCCGCCGCCCGCCCCCCGTCATGCCCGGACTTGATCCGGGCACCCACGCGAGGGCAGCGCACGTGCGGCC
>CAXTJU010000135.1:0-7094 GCA_964244655.1 uncultured Acetobacteraceae bacterium
GCCGAAATCCGTCACCACGCCGATCGCCATGGGCATCGCCGAGCAGATCGGCGGCTCGCCCTCGCTGGCCGCCGTGTTCGTGCTGATGACGGGGCTGGTCGCCGTGCTGCTCGGCCCGTTGGTGATGCGGCTGGCGCGGGTGACGGACTGGCGGGCGCAGGGCCTCGCCGGCGGCACCGCCGGGCACGGGCTGGCCACGGCGCGGCTGCTGCTGGTGAACGAGACGGCGGGCGCGTTCGGCGGCCTGGCGATCGGGCTCAACGGCATCGTCACCGCCGTGCTGGTGCCGCTGCTGGTGACGCTGCTTTGATCATCGGGTGCGGAGCGTTGCGAGCAGGGCGGCCTCGAACTTCCAAGGATGGAGCCCCGGCCGTGGCAGGCCGGTCATTGATGCAGCGGCGCCCAGCGATGTCAGCGCCCAAGGTGCAAAGGAACGGAAGAGCCATGCAAGGCTGACTGGTTGGTGCTCCTTGGGTGTCCAGACGGTCGCTTTTTGTTCTAGGATTACAGACCTGGAACAAAGGTGACGGGTGAGTTGGCAAGATCAGGGGCGGCAGGAGCACCGCTGGTTTGGCAACGGCCATGGGTTCGCTGTCATGGACGGCGCCGATCTTGCCGACAGGACCGAGTTGCGGGCCCGGGCGAAGGCCGCCTTCGAGTTTGCCATGGAGCGGCTGCGGGGCACGCCGGATGCAGCATGGGTCCCTTAGAGGGATATACGCGACATTCTGGGCGAGCTGGTTCCGCGCTGGGCAGAAGGGGCTGCGGCTCCTCCCAACACGTTCCGCCGACGTTATTTCGGCGATGATGCCGACCCAGTGGAAGCGTGGGGCATGCAGCGGGTCGCCTTGGCGGTCCGGATCGCGGACACATACGCCAAGCTGAAGGTTGCCGGGGCCGAGCTGTCCGCCGCCATGATGCAGGTTGGGTTGTTCAGCGTGCGCGGCTTCCTGCAAGCGGCGCAAAAGCAGGCTCTGCTCAACGAGGCAAGCGATGCGCCTCGCGTGAAGCAGATTGCTGAACGGCCGGGAGAAGAGCGGGAGGAAGAGGAGGCTGCTGAGAAGCGCCTTCTGCCCCGCCTGCCCTTGACCCCTCCTCACGTTCCAAGTGCTGAGGAACCGATCGGCAGGGGGATTGTGCTTCCAGCAACTGGCGGTGCGGCCATCCTTGGCGGTGGCAAAGCCGCGCGAAATGCGCCAACGGGTGGCGGCGAAGCGGGCGAAAAGCCGTTAAATCCGTCCATCTCGGGTTCAACACCGGGCAGCACGAACGCAGCGACTGCTCCCGCAGCCGCCAAAGAGCCGCCGATCTCGCGGCAGAAGCAGAATGGCCACATCGCCGGGACCTCGCAGAACCGGAATCGGCTGAAAACCCCGACTTCGACGTTTGACGGCAATGCTGCTGAGGCCGAGGCTTTAACGCGTGAAGCATGGAAGAAGGGCACACCGGACCGCGATCGATCGAATGTTCGCGACTATGACTTTGGGCGCCGGATTGGCACGGGGCCTAAAGGTGGGGGTCAGTCCACTGTTCGCGTCCACCAAGATCAGATAGGCAGAATCCACGGGCACCCATCAGGGCAGGAAACACCATGAGCCGTCAGGAAAAAGCTACGTCGGAGAACGCTACGCTCCAGTCGATCATGACGGCGCTGGAAGCCAGTTATGGCAACCTGGCTCAGCCTGACTCGCAAAAGGTTTATATCACGATGGAAAGCCCGTCCCATCGGCAAGTGGTGGAGGAGTTACGAGCCAAAGGCATCGACGTGAGCGAGACCACCGACCTGAACGATGATGTCGCCACTCATTTGAATGCCTGTCAAAACGGTGATGAAGTTGGACTGGCACTATCCGGAGTCGGCCAGTTTGCGGCTTTGCGGCATCAAGGCAGCACAAGTCGGCCTGACTGGATAATGCAGTCGGAAAAAGCACCGACGGCCTTGGCAACCTTGGTTGCCAAGATCGTCGAGGGCGCAGGCTTCACGCTTCTGGGCCGCGACACCGTCATGCAAACGGTCGCCATGAACCGTACCGACGGAACCACCGAAGCCACGCTCTACCAGGTCCTGTTCACTGACAGCGACGTCATTCCATAACTTCGACCATCGCATGACTTTTAGTTTCCCACCCTGATGAACCGCCCCCACCGACCAGCCTGACCTCCATCCTTACAGCAAGCCAATCCCATGCCCCTCGCCGCCTACCGCACCCTCGGCCGCTCTGGCCTAATCGTCAGCCCGGCGGCGCTGGGGACCATGACCTTCGGCAACCAGGCCTGGGGCTCGGACGACGCCGCCAGCCGGGCCGTGTTCGACGCCTACGTGGACGCGGGCGGCAACTTCATCGACACCGCCGACGTGTATTCCGGCGGCCGCAGCGAGGCACTGCTGGGCGGCTACGTCGCCGACCGCTCCCTGCGCGACCGGCTGGTGCTCGCCACCAAGTTCGGCTTCAACGCCGAACCCGGCAACCCGCACGCCGGCGGCAGCGGCCGCAAGAACATCCACCGCGCCCTGGAAGGCTCGCTGCGCCGGCTGCGCACCGACTGCATCGACCTGTACTGGATGCATGTTTACGACATGGTGACCCCGGCCGAGGAAGTGCTGCAAACCCTGGGCGACCTCGTGCGCGCCGGCAAGATTCGCTACTTCGGCCTGTCCGACCTGCCCGCCTGGTACGCCGTCCGGATGGCGACGCTGGCCGCCGCCCACGGCGTCCCCGGCCCGGTCGCCCTGCAAATGGAATACTCCCTCGTGGCCCGCGGCCTCGAGCGCGAGCACGTGCCGGCCGCCCAGGCGTGCGGGATGGGCATGGTGCCCTGGAGCCCGCTGGCCGGCGGGTTCCTGTCCGGCAAGTACGTGCGGGACGGCCAGGCGGCCGGCCGGCTGAGCGGCCCCAACCCCTTCCAGGGCCCGTTCACCAAGTTCACCGACCGCAACTGGCACATCCTCGACGTCCTGCGGGCCGTGGCGGCGCAGCTCGGCCGTCCCCCCGCCCAGGTGGCGCTGGCCTGGGTTGCGGCGCAGCCGGGCGTGGCCTCCCTGCTGCTCGGGGCCAGCCGGCCGGAGCAGCTGCGCGGCAACCTGGCCGGGCTGGAGCTGCGGCTCTCCGCCGAGCAGGGCCAGGCGCTCGACGCGGCCTCCGCGGGCGAACCCGGCTTCTTCACGCCGCAGCTGCGCCGCATGGTGTTCGGCGGCGTCGATGTCGAGTGTGGCGCGGGCTGACCGGGGCCGGCTACTCCGCATCCTTCATCGTCCGCCGCACCGCGCCGCCGAACCCCCGCCCCCGCCCGATCGCGCCCTCGCCGAACCGGGCGCGCAGGCTGTCCACCGCGCCTTGCGCCGCCACCCGGCGCGCGGCGTCCGGGTCCGCCAGGTCGCCGCGGTCCGCCTCCGTCTCCGGCAGCAGCGGGGCGGCGCCGACGCCGACCAGGCGGAACGCCGTGCCGTCCGCCTCGCGCAGCAGCAGGCGGCGGGCGGCGGCGAACAGCAGGTCCGGCAGCACCGTCGGCGTCGGCAGCCGCGCCGCCCGGGTGCGCTGGGCGAAGCGCGCCGTCTTGAGCTTCAGCACCACGCCGCCGGCGGCCAGCCCCTTCTCGCGCAGCCGCCGGGCCAGCTTCTCGGCCAGCTGCCAGAGCGGGCGCTCCAGCTCCGCCAGCGTCGCCAGGTCGCCGTCGAAGGTGGTCTCGGCGCTGACCGACTTGGTGTCCCGCTCCACGGAAACGCTGCGCGAGTCCTCGCCGCGGGCGCGCCGGGCCAGGCCGGGGCCGTCATCGCCCAGCCGGGCCTGCGCGGCGCGGTCGTCCAGTGCTGCCAGGTGGCCCAGGTGGGTGATGCCGAGGCCGGCCAGCCGCCGCTCCAGCGCCGGGCCGATGCCGGGCAGCGCGCGCACCGGCCAGGCCGCCATGAGGCCGGCCGCCTCGGCGCCCAGCACGGCGAAGCCGCGCGGCTTGTCGCGCCCGGCGGCGAGCTTGGCCAGCAGCCGGTTCGGCGCCAGCCCGATCGATACGGTCAGCCCCAGCTCCGCCTCCACGTCCCGGGCGAAGCGGGCCAGCACAGCGGCCGGCGGCGCGCCGTGCAGCGCCGCGGTGCCGGACAGGTCGACCGCCGCCTCGTCGATCGACAGCGGCTGCACCAGCGGCGACAGCCGGCCCATCAGCGCGCGGACGGCGCGGGAGGCGGCGGTGTACTTGGCGAAGTCGGGCCGGATCACCACCGCGTCTGGGCACGCCTGCAACGCCTTGAACATCGGCATGGCGGAGCGGCAGCCGTGCAGGCGGGCGACGTAGCAGGCCGCCGTCACCACGCCCCGGGCGCCGCCGCCCACCAGCACCGGGCGGCCCGCCAGCTCCGGCCGGTCCCGCTTCTCCACGCTGGCGAAGAACGCGTCGCAGTCGATGTGGGCGATGGCGAGGGCGAACAGCTCGGGATGCCGCACCACCCGCCCCCCGCCGCACGCCGGGCACGGGACGGTTTCAGTGGCGGCGAAGCAATCGCGGCATAGTCCAGTCAAGACGGGGCCCGCTCACGGCGGCCAGAGCCAGGCAGCGCCCCGCACGCCGGAGCTGTCGCCGTGCTTGGCGGGCAGGATGGGGGTCGCCGACACGTCGCTGAACACGTGCCGCCCGAGCAGGGCCGGCAGCTCCGCGTAGAGGTGGCCCATGTTGGACAGCCCGCCGCCTAGCACGATGGCGTCCGGGTCCAGGAAGTTGACGATCTGCGCCAGCCCGCGCGCCAGCCGGTCCGCGTGCCGGGCCAGGGCGTTGATGGCGACCTGGTCCCCGGCGGCGGCGCGGGCCGGCAGGGCGGAGGCGTCCCGGCGGCCCGGCCCGTCCGCGTCCGCCGCGAGGCCGGGCCCGGCCACCAGCGTCTCCAGGCAGCCGACCTGGCCGCACCAGCAGCGCGGCAGCGGCAGGTCCTCCGCCGTCACCCAGGGTAGCGGGTTGTGGCCCCACTCCCCGCCCAGCCGGTTGCGCCCCTTCAGCACCTGACCGCCCACCACGATGCCGCCGCCGCAGCCGGTGCCGATGATGACGCCGAATACCGTGTGCAGCCCCGCCCCGGCGCCGTCCGACGCCTCGGACAGGGCGAAGCAGTTGGCGTCGTTCTCGATCCGCACCGGGCGGCCCAGCAGCGCCGCCAGGTCCTGGTCCAGGGCGCGGCCGTTCAGGGCGAGCGAGTTGGAGTTCTTCACCAGCCCGGTCGCCGGGCTGATGACGCCGGGGATGCCGATGCCGACCGTGACCGGCCCCACCTCCGCCTCCGCCGCCGTGACGGCGCCCGCAAGCGTGCGCACCGCGTCGTCGTACACCGAGGGCGTCGGCACCCGGCGGCGCAGCAGCACCTCGCCCCCCGGGTCCAACACGACGTGCTCGATCTTCGTCCCGCCCAAGTCGATGCCCATGCGAAGCGCCACGCCCAACCCTCCCTTGCCGCCGCTGCGGTCCCACCGCAGGATGGTGGAATGCCCGCTGAAACCCTGCTCGACGTCAAGGGCATGCAATGCCCGCTTCCCGTGCTGCGCGCCAACCGGGCGCTGCGCGGCCTCGCCCCCGGTGACAAGCTCCGCGTGCTGGCGACCGACCGGGCGGCCGTGGCGGACTTCCGCGCCTTCTGCCGCGAGACGGGGCACACCCTGGTCAGCCTCAGCGAGGAGGCCGGCGTGTTCTCCTTCACCATCCGCTGCCGGCCGGACGCGACGGCATGAGGGCGACCGCGCTCATCACCCACATGGACTGCCTCGGGCACGACACCGGGCTGGGCCATCCGGAACGCCCCGACCGGCTGCGCGCCGTGCTGCAAGCGCTGGAGCACCCCGACTTCACCAGCCTGCTGCGCGAGCAGGCGCCGCTGGCGAGCCGCGAGCAGCTCTGCCTCGCCCACCCCGCGCCGTACGTGGACCGGCTGCTGGCGCTCGACCCGGCGGATGGCGAGCTGCTGGCGCTCGACCCGGACACCGTGGTCAGCGCCGGCACCCTGGCCGCCGCGCGCCGCGCCGCCGGGGGCGCCATCGCGGCGGTGGATGCGGTGATGGAAGGCTGGGCCGCCGCCGCCTTCGTGGCCGCGCGCCCCCCCGGCCACCATGCCGAGCGCACCCGGGCGATGGGGTTCTGCCTGTTCAACAACGCCGCCATCGCCGCCCGCCACGCCCGCGCGCGCTGGGGGCTGGACCGGGTGGCCGTGGTGGATTTCGACGTGCACCACGGCAACGGCACGCAGGACATCTTCGCGGCCGACCCGGCGCTGTTCTACGCCTCCAGCCACCAGCACCCGTGCTATCCCGGCACCGGCTCGCCGCAGGAGACGGGGGTGGCCGGCAACGTCCTGAACGCGCCGCTGCCGCCCGGCGCCGGCGGCGAGCGGTTCCGCGCCGCCTGGGCCGACCGGATCATCCCGGCGCTGGCGGCCTGGCAGCCCCAGTTGCTGATCGTGTCCGCCGGGTTCGACGCGCACCGGGACGACCCGCTGGCCGAGCTGCGGGTGGAGACGGAGGACTTCGCCTGGCTGACCGACCGGCTGAACGAGGTGGCCCAGGCGCACGCCGGCGGCCGCGTCGTCTCCTTGCTGGAGGGCGGCTACGACCTGGCCGCGCTGGCGGCGTCGGCAGCGGCCCACGTCCGCCGCCTGATGCATGGCTGATAGGTCGTGTTCGTATAGCAACACTGTGATTTCGTTGCACGGCACAACTGTTGTCGCCGGGCCGGCAAGCGCGTAGTGACGGCAAGCTGAGGAGAGCGCGCGCATGTCGCAAGACATCTCCGGCCTGTCGTTCGAAGACGCGCTGGCCGAGTTGGAGCGGATCGTGAAGGGCCTGGAAAGCGGCCAGCAGAAGCTGGAAGACGCCATCACCGCCTATGAGCGCGGCGCCCTGCTGCGCCAGCACTGCGAGGCCAAGCTGGCGGAAGCCGAGGCCCGCGTGCAGGTGATCGTCCGCGGCGCCGACGGCGCGCTGGCGACCCGACCCTTCCCATGAGCCGACACCACGGAGTGCGCCGTCCATGAACGCCCCTGTTCTTCCTGTGCGTCCGGTGACGCCGTTGCTGGACCGTGTTGGTGTTCCGGGTGATTTGCGCAATTTCTCCTCCGAGCAGCTGCG
>CAXTJU010000136.1:0-7027 GCA_964244655.1 uncultured Acetobacteraceae bacterium
GCTCCAGCACCGCGTCCAGCGACCCGGCGCGCCGCAGCACCGCCGCCGCCAGCCGATGCGCCGCCGCCCGGTCCCGCGCCTCGGCCGGGGGCAGCGCGTCCAGCGCCTCCTCCAGCGGGCGATGGCGCGCCAGCACGGCCTGCAGCAGGTCAAAGGCGCCGTCCCGGGTCGGGTCGGGCCGAGGAAGGGGGGATGGCATGAGGGGGCGCTTCATGGCGCGGATCGGGGCTGCGTGCTAGAGCGCCCGCCATGGATTTGCTCGACACGCGGCGGCCGCGGGCGCTGCTGCTCGCCTTCTGCCTGCTGCTCTGGCTGCCCGGGCTGTTCACCCTGCCCCCCACCGACCGCGACGAGAGCCGGTTCGCGCAGGCCAGCAAGCAGATGATCGAGACCGGCGACTACGTCCGCATCATGAACGGCGACGAGCCGCGCAACCGCAAGCCGATCGGCATCCACTGGCTGCAGGCGCCGTTCGCGGCGGCCGCGCGGGCGCTGCACCTGGCGACGGAGAACCCGATCTGGCCCTATCGCCTGCCTTCGGTGGCCGGCGGCCTGGCGGCGGTGCTGGCGACCTACGAGCTGGGCCGCGCGATGGGCGACCGCCGGGCCGCCCTGCTGGCCGCCGGCATGCTGGCCGCCAGCGTGGCCCTGGTGGCGGAGACCCACCTGGCCAAGACCGACGCCGCGCTGTGCGGCGCCACGGCGGTGGCCATGGCCGTGCTGGGCCAGGCCTACCTCGGCCAGCCGGTCGGCCGGGGGCGGGCCGCGGCGTTTTGGCTGGCGATGGCCGCCGGCATCCTGCTCAAAGGCCCGATCACTCCCATGATGGCGGGCCTGGCGGCGGCCGCCCTGGTGGCCGCCGACCGCCGCGCGCGCTGGCTGCTGGCGCTGCGGCCGGCGGCCGGCGTGGCGCTCATGCTGCTGGCGGTGCTGCCCTGGTTCATCGCCATCGGGATGTCCACGCATGGCGCCTTTTTCCAGGACGCGGTGGCGGGGGACCTCGGCCGCAAGCTCGCCGGCGGGGACGACGCGCACGGCGCGCCGCCGGGCACGCACCTGCTGCTGCTGCCCCTGCTGGCGTTTCCCGCCACGCTGCCCGTCCTGGCCTCCCTGCCGCGCTGGTGGGGCGAGCGGCGGGAGCCGGGCGTCCGCTTCCTGCTGGCCTGGGCCGTGCCGGCCTGGGCGGTGTTCGAGGCGGTGCCCACCAAGCTGCCGCACTACACGCTGCCGCTTTACCCGGCGGTGTTCTTGCTGGCCGCCCGGCTGTGGACGGCGATGCCGCGCGGCTGGTGGCAGCGCCGGGCCGCGCCGGGCTTGACGGCGCTGGCGGCCGTGGCGCTGGCGGCTGGCGCGGTGGCGCTGCTGCCTGTGGTGCACGCCAATCCCCTGCTCGGCCTGCCTGCGTTGCTCGCGGCCGGGCTGGTGGGGTGGCTCGTGTTGCAGCGGCGGCGGCCCACGGTGGCGCTGGCCGCCATGCCGCTGCTCACCACCGCCCTGCTGGGCTGGGAGCTGCCGCGGGCGCGCCCGCTCTGGCTCGCGCCGCAGGTCGAGCATGAGTTGGCGGCGGCGGGCCTGGCGGACGCGCCGGTGGCATCGGCCGGGTTCCACGAGCCCAGCCTGATGTTCCTGGCCGGCACCGGCACGCTGCTGTCCCCGAACGGGGCCGACGCCGCAGCGGCGCTCGCGTCGGGCCGCGCCGGCAGCGCCGCCGTGTCCGACCGCGACGAGGCTTCGTTCCAGGGTGCAGCGGCGCGGCTGGGCCTGCCGCTGCATGCGTTCGCGACGCTGCGAGGCTTCAACTACTCGCGCGGGCGAGGGACCAGCCTCACGCTGTACCAACCGGCCGCCGGAGTTCGCGACGCGCACGACGCAACCAGATAGCCGGGCCAACGTCCCCGGCGTCAGGGCCTGGCGGTCGCCGTCCCTTCCTTCAACCGACGCAGCGCCTCGCAGGCCAGCTTGCTGCCGCCCTTGGCCGCCTGCGCATACCACAGGGCCGCATCGGCGCTGGAGCCAGCCACTTCGCGCCCCCGCTCGCACATGCGCCCGAGATTGCACTGCGCGGATGCGAGCCCAGCGTCCGCGGCCAGGCGGTAAAGCCTTGCCGCCTCGGCGTCGGACTGCTCCACGGCCCGGCCCGCCTCGAAGAACTGGCCCAGGGTGTTGCGGGCGGAGTTGTATCCCTGCGCGGCGGACAGGCGATACCAGTGCAGCGCCTTGGCATCCGATTGCGGCACGCCCCAGCCATTCGCATGCATGACGCCGATGTTGTATTGGCCACTCGCAAGCCCCTGCTCGGCCGCGAGCCTGAACCAGCGCGCCGCCTCCTTGTTCGACTGCAGAACTCCGCCGCCTTTCGCATGCAGCAAGCCAAGCTCGACTTGCGCCGGACCATGCCCCTGGGTGGCCGCCAGCCGGAACCAGTGCGCCGCGCTGACATGCGACTGCGCGACCCCGAGGCCCCGCACGTAGCTGAGGCCCAGGTAGTGCTCGGCTTGCGCATTGCGGCCCGCGGCTGCCAGCCGGAACAGCGCCACGGCTTGTTGCGCGTCTTTCGGCACGCCGCGTCCCTGGTCGTAGAGCGTGCCCAGCTCGACCTGCGCCTCGGCGAGGCCCTGGTCGGCCGCCAGCCGGAACAGCCGTGCCGCTTCGGCGTGGTCCTGCGGCACGCCACTGCCTTTGAGGCAGAGCCTGGCAAGCCGGAGCTGTGACCACCGGTCTTCCTGGTCCGCCGCCCGGCGATACCAGCACGCCGCCTGCTCGATCGATCGATCGACGCCTCTCCCTAGTTCGAAGAACAGGCCTAGGCTGTGCTGGGCGTGGACGTTGCCAAGGCTTGCCGCCTGCTCGTACCAGCGCGAGGCCTCGGCGTCGGATTGGGCAACGCCATCGCCGTGCTCATACTTCCGACCGAGGTCGTTGAACATCGCGCCTTGGTCATAATGGTCCATCTGTTGGCTTGCTCCTTGGAACGGCAGCCTTAAGGGCCAGAGCCTTGCCGCCAGTTGGAAGCCTTCGAGCGGATTTGCGCCTGCTGCGAAGGCGTCATCTCGTGCGCGGCGGCCTCATCAAGCGACGAGATGTCCGCTTGCATGTGTCCTGGCCGCAAGGCCGCGACCTCCAGCCAGAAGTAGGCCCCAGCCGCATCGTGGCCCGGGCCGGGCGCGAGCTTCGCGCGGGCCGTCTCGACTTGCCCCCGCACTTCCCCGAGTCGTGCCGCTTCGGCGTACCAATGGACGGCCTCCGCCTCCGAGGCGGGAACGCCGTGGCCGTCATGGTAGGCCCCCGCCAGGATCACGGCGCCCGCTCCATCGCCATGCGCGGCGGCGTTGCGGGCGAGCGCCGCCCCGCCGGCTTCGTCCTTCGCGATGCCGCCGGCCCCGAAGATCTTGGCCAGCCCGAGCATGCCCTGGGCGTGCGGGTTGCCGGCGTCGCTGGCCCGTTGCAGCCAGCTTGCTCCCGCCGCCTTGGTGGCCGGGTCGGATGAGTCCAGCATCACGTCGGCGGCCCCCGCCATGCCGGCTGGATCGTTGAGCTTGGCGGCCCGCTCGTACCAGCCCTGGGCATTCGCCTTGTCGAGCGGCACGCCGAGGCCGAAACGGTAGGCGGACGCCAGCCGGACCATGGCCGGCGCCAAGCCCGCCTGCGCCGCGCGGGTCAGCCACTGCGCGGCCTCGGCCGGGTCGGGCGGGCCGCCCCGCCCAGCCTGCAACGAGTTGGCCAGGTTCAGCATGCCGAGCAGCAGGCCGTTTTCGGCCGCCTTGCGGAACAGCTCGCGCGCCCGCGTCTCGCCGCTGGCAGCGCCGCCCTGGTCGTAGGCAACGCCGAGCGCGTCCTGCGCGTCGGCCTCGCCCGCGTCGGCGAGGGGCGCGAGTTCCTGGATGGCGGCTTGGGCATCGTGGCGCTTGATCGCGTCCAATCCGCGGAAGTACTCGGCATGGCCGCAGGACGGCCAGGCTGCGGCGAGCAGCAGGAGGCAGAACATTCTCATGGTGGTCCGATTTGGCCCCACGGACAGCTTTTCGGCAACCACCGGCGTGGTAGGCTGGCCACCGGAATGCCAGACCCCCAGCTCCTGCCCAGCGCGGCCCGGCCAGCCCTGGACGGCGCGGCGCAGTCGTCCCGCCGCTGGGCCATGCTCGGGGCCGTCGCCGTGCTGACCGGGGCCGCGGCGGCCGTGCACTTCCAGGCCGCCGCGCCGGGTCCGGACGAGGTGGGCGCGGCCGAGGCCGCCCGGCGCAGCGCAGCGCTCGCGGCCCTCGGGCCGCTGCCGCTGGTTGCGCCGAGCGACGCAGCGGCGGCGCTCGCCCGGTCCGGCCTGTCTGCCACCGACGCGAACAGCCTCGCGGCCGAGGCCGGGGCAGGCCGGGTGCGGGTCGTGTCGCTGAGCGTGTTCGACAGCGATGCTGAGGATGGCGACGTGGCGGAAATCCGCAGCGCCGGGTTCAGCCAGGCCGTGCGCCTCACCAAGGCGCCCATCGCGCTCGCCGTTCCGGTCGGCCCGGACAGCGCGATCAGCATCGCCGGCCTGGTCGATGGCGGCGGCGGCGGCGTGACCGTGGGGCTTGTGCTGCCCAGCGGTCCGGTTCCCCTGCCGCCCCTGAGCGTGGGCCAGGTGCTGCGCCTGCCGGTGGGGCCGGCCCGGTGAAGACGCTGCTGAACGTCACCAGCCGCTATGCCCCGCTGATCAGCGCGGCGCTGCTGCTGATGGCGCTGGCCAGCTTCGCGCCGCAGCTCGGCCTTACGGCGCGTGGCGTGGACGCCGTGCTCGGGCGGCTGCGCCCGGCCTACGTTCCATTGGCGGCGGCGGCTTGGCTGGCCGTGGCGGCGGGATTGGCGTTCGAATGGCGGGCCGAGCCTGGCCGGCCGAAACGGGGGTGGATCATGGACGTGCTCGGCAGGCTGACCAACCGGGCTGCGCTGGAGCAGATGATGCAGGGGCAGGACCGCGCCACCTTCATCGACGCGGACGCCCTGTCGGCGCAGCTCAAGGCCAAGGTGATCGGCCAGGACGCGGTGTGCGACGACATGGCGGCGCAAATCCGCCGCCGGCTGGCGCTGACGCAACGGGGCAAGCCGGTCGGCATCTTCCTGCTCGCAGGCCCGCCAGGCACGGGCAAGACCTACCTGGGCGCCTGCCTGGCCCGCGCGCTGGACCGCCGCCTGCTCTCGTTCGACATGACGGCGTTCTCCGCCCCGTATGCGGCGACGCAGCTGTTCGGCTCGCCCAAGGGCTATGTCGGCTCGGACAGCTACGGCCGGCTGACCAGCGCGCTGAAGGAGACGCCGGATGCGGTGGTGCTGCTGGACGAGTTCGAGAAGGCGCACGGCGACGTGCACAAGAAGTTCCTGACCGCCTGGAACGACGGCTACGTCACCGAGGCGTCCGACGGGCGGCAGATCGCCACCAACCGGGCCATCTTCGTGCTGACCAGCAACGCCGCGACCGAGCCGCTGACCGAGATCGCCCGCCGCCACTGGGACAACCCGGACGAGATGCGCGCCGCCTCCGTCGCCGCGCTGCGGGCCGCCGGCATCGCGCCCGAGGTGCTGAACCGGCTGGACCGCGTGTTCGTGTTCCAGCAGCTCGAAGGGCTGGACGTGGCGCGGGTGGCGGCGCTGGAGATCGAGGGGATGATCCGCCAATACGACCTCAGCGTCGTCGAGGGCGGCATCGACGCCCAGGTGCTGTTCGGGCTGATGCTCCGCCAGGAGCGGATGGGAGCCTCGGCATCGGCGCGCGACCTGGTGCGGGCGATCGAGGAGCAGATCAGCGACTCCCTGATCACGGCCAAGCAGCACGGCGCCAAGGCGGTCAGCCTGGTGGGGGCGGAGGATGGTTCGGTTCGGGCCGTGCCCGCCCTTTGACGGCCTTCTCCCGGCTCTGGTCGCGCGCTCCCCTGTGGCGGGGCGCGCTGCTGCTTGGGCTGGGGATGACCGGCCTGGCGGCGCTCTACCCTCCGGCAGGGGGCCAGGCCTCGCTGCCGGCCGCACGGTACGACCCGCCGCCTGCGCCGGCGCCACCGGTCAGCCTGCCGCCGCAAGCCATGCAGCCACTGCCCGCTGCGCCGCCGGGCGTGAGGCCGGATGCGCCGTCGTTCGGGTCCACCGTCAGCGCCGCCGTGCCGTTCGCGGGTGAGACGGTGCCGCTTCCGGCGGGGGATTGGGTCACGGTCGCTGCCATCGGCGGCAAGACGCCGGGCGGCAAGGCGCTGAACGCCGCCATGCTGGCGCAGCTGGCAGGGGGCCAGGTTGCGGCGATCGCGGTCTTGCACGGCTTCGGCTTGCCGGGCGAGGCGGGCGCCGGCTTCCCGCGCGTGCCGTCCTGCCAGGAAACCCGCAACATCTACAGCCGGGTGTTCGTCGCCCGCGACAACGGCGAGCAGGCGTGCTGGAGCGTGGATGCCGTCGCCCTGGCATGGGCTGATCCCGCCAACCGGCTGCTGGCGTCCGGCGCCGCAGAACTGCAGCAGCGCGGGGCGGCCATGCCGGAGGTCGCCGTGCGTGCGAGCTTCGTGCGGGCCGACCAGTCCCACGTGCTGATCGCCGAAATCTACCAGCCCGTGGACACGCCGCCGGAAGGCCCCGGCGGCTGGAACTGGTCCCGCATCATGGCCACGCCCGACCGGCTGGCCCGCATGACCCGGCTGCGCGACTGGGCCGCGGCGTGGTGGCCGCTGTTCGACCGCGGCTTCTCGAACCATTTGGACCCGGCCGCCGTGACGCCGCTGCTGGCGCGCATGCCCCTTTAGGCTTCGCCGCCCTTGCGGTAGGGCGAATACTCGGCCTCCAGCTCCGCCATGCCCGCCACCACGCCGGCGCGCTCGTGCTGCAGGAAGTCCGCCACGGCGCGGCTCAGCCCGGCGTGGCTCAGCCAGTGCGCCGAGTAGGTGAGCCGGGGCAGGTAGCCGCGCTGGATCTTGTGCTGGCCCTGCGCGCCGGCCTCCACGCGGCCGACGCCGTGCTCGATCGCGAAGTCGATGGCGCGGTAGTAGCACAGCTCGAAGTGCAGGAACGGCCAGTCGCC
>CAXTJU010000137.1:0-7022 GCA_964244655.1 uncultured Acetobacteraceae bacterium
CCATGGCCACCTCAACTACACCGCATTTTACACCAGCTTGACGGACACCATCCCCCGACCCGATCAGCAGTCTGTCGATCTCCGTCCAGTCGACCAGTTGGCTCATCTGATCGAGCGACGTATCGCCACGACGCTGGCTGTCCACGATGGCCAACTGCTCCTGTCCGATCCGACGTCGCGCCATCGCCGCCTCCAGAACACCGGAGACGATCGAATCAGATGCGCCTGCGCTTCCTCAAGCCCTTTCGCGCACAGGTCTCATGAGAGGCGCACCGTCCTCGGGAGGCCCCAGCTTCTCCGGACTTGGTGGCGCGGGCGACAGCACCTGCTTTGTAGCCGTTCCAGTGGCTGATTAGCCGACGGCGGAACTCTAGATAGTAGCGCGTTGGCGCGCTGATTTTTGCAACGCAGTTTCGGCACGAGCTTCGCGCCAAAGGCGGTGTTACTCAAGGGGGGTGTCGCTACAGCACCGAAGACCCTGGTTTACGGGACACCATGCGTGTGCCGCAGGCCGTCATGCATGCGCCCGCCAGAAGTCACACGAGTTCCCCGCGCTCGGAGCGAAGCGAGGCCAAGTCGATGACGTAACGGAACCGGACATCGCCCGATTCTACCTTCTTGTAAGCATCATTGATGTCCTGAATAGAGATGATCTCTATATCCGGTCTAATGTCGTGCTGCGTGCAGAAGTCAAGGACCTCCTGCGTTTCGCGCAAGCTGCCGATGAGCGAGCCGGAGATGTTGCGGCGGTGGAAGTTGACCAACAGGTTGTTCACCGGGGCCATCGGGTCCATCGATCCGATAGCGACAATCGTCGCGTGACGCTTGAGCAAGACGATGAACGGGTTGAGGTCGTGCTTCTGCGGGATCGTTGAAAGGATGAAGTCGAAAGAGCCCACAGTTCCCGCCCGCTTCATCATCTGCGACTTGGCGTCCTTTTCCATCTCGACGAAAGTCGCGCCCAATCCTTCAGCCGCTTGCCGCTTCTCCGCCGACGTCGTGAAGACGGTCACCTCGGCGCCTATCGCGACCGCCAACTTCACAGCCATGTGGCCCAGCCCGCCCAATCCCACGATGCCCACCTTGCTGCCGGGACCCACCTTCCAGTAACGTAGCGGTGAGTAGGTCGTCACACCCGCGCAGAGGATCGGCGCGGCCTGCGCGGCGTCCATGCCAGCCGGGATTTTCAGCACAAAGTCTTCGTGTACGACCATCACGTCCGAGTAGCCGCCGAACGTGTTGTCACCGCGATACATGTTCTCGCCGGTGACCGACATTTGCGCAGGGATGGTTGGGCCGTTGTAGGTCGCCAGGAACGAGTTGGGTCCTTCGCAGTAATTCTCTTCTCCGGCCAGGCACGGCGCGCATTGCCTGCAACTATCCACCATGCAGCCGATGCCAACGAGGTCCCCTACCGCGTGGCGGGTAATCCCGGAGCCGATTGCACGGACCCGTCCCGTCATCTCGTGACCGGGCATGCAGGGATAGACCGTGTTGCCGAACTCGTTCTTCGCCTGATGGATGTCGGTGTGGCAGACTCCACAGTAGAGCACATCCACCTCGACTTCGCTGGGTCCAGCAGCTTCGCGCTCGAACTTATATGGCTTAAGGCGTGAGAAGCTGTGCTTGGTGGCGTAGCCGAAGGCCTTGATCATTGACGTTCTCCGCAGATGCTAAAAATCGATCCGAGCCAAGGAGCGGCAAGGGCACGCTGGAGCTATCCGAGCGGCCGTAAGCCGGGAAACAGGCGTTCGGCATTGCCATGGGCTATGGCCTCATGTTCTTGCGGATTGAGCCCCTTCAAATTCCGGAAGCCGGACGTGTTGGAGGCGACGCTGTCCGGCTTTTGAAACGGGTAGTCGGTTCCGAACAAGATCTGCGATAAGGGAACAAGCGTCCGAAGATAGTCGAAAGTCGCCTGGTTGGCCGACATTGCAAGGTCATAGTACAAACCCGCGAACGTCCGCATGACATCCTCGCCGGGCTGGGGTGCAGGCTTCATCGCCTGCATCGCCGACAACATCGCGATACGGCGCGCGATGGACGGAAGGACACCGCCGGCGTGCGACAGGATCAGCTTCAGTCCGGGCGCCTGGACGAAGACGCCAGCGAAGATCATGTCGATCACGGTCCGTGCGGAGTCGACCGGGAACTCGAACAGAGGCGCCGGCCTGTCGAGACCTACCTGCTCGAAACAGGCCGGAGAGGTTGGGTGGAGAAATACCGGTGTGTTCCGCTGCGCGAGGTGCTGGAACAAGGGCAAGAACGCCTCGTCTCCCAGGTATCTTCCGTCATAGTTGGTCTCGAGCACCACACCGTGCAGGCCGATTTCGTCGAGCGAGTAGCGGACCTCATCAAGGCACTCCGGGAGGTAGGGCAACGGCAGCGTCGCGAAACCGCCAAACCGGCCGGGATGGGCCGCCATGATCTCAGCGACTTCCTCGTTGATCTTCCGTGCCAAGGCGACACGTGCCGTCTTGCCCGGGATGAAGCCTACCGACGGCGAACTGACCGACAGCATCATGGTCTCAATGCCGTTCTGATCCATGACTTCTATCGCTGACTTGGCAGACCACTCGGGCACGGGAAAGCCTCCATCGAGGCTGGTCAGCCCCGCATCCGAGAGCGCCTTCTTGTAGGTCGGCGACAGGCAATGGGCATGGACGTCGATCAACCCACACGTGCAGGTCGATGTCGAAGCGGCTTGGCTCATGTTACCTCACAATCAATGCGCAGGGGGCGGCCAAATGGGGTTCACCCCGCGCCTCAGGTCAGCTCAAGCGGGATCGGTAGCCACTCGTATCGACCATCTGTTCGCTTCAGGTGGCCGCGACCTGGAAACGGGAAGTGGAAGGCGAATACGGCGGATCGCGCCGCCAGGACCTCGTCGAAGACGCGCTGCCGGGTCTTCGCCGCTTCCGCACTGTCGAAATCGAAGGTGAAGCCCCATTCGGGATGCGCCAGCAGCAACAGCCAGTGGTGGGAGATGTCGCCCCAGACGGTCATCCTCATGCCAGAGGACTCGATGCGATAGATCAAGTGGCCCGGACTGTGACCCTCGCGGAGGTGTGCAGTGATCCCGGGCGCGACCTCTTGTCCGTCGGAGAGGCGACGCAGCTTGCCGGCTTCCAGATAGGGTGTCAGGTTCTTGTGGGCCCCGCGGAAATGGTCCTGCATATGCGCACTCATGCCCCGCCCTTCTAGCGAGTCCAGGCGCGACAGATCGGTCCAATACTCGTAGTCGATCTCGCCAACGACAACGGTAGCGTTGGGATAGAGACGGCGACCCTCGGCGTCTACTAGACCCCAGCAATGATCCGGGTGTGGGTGCGTCAGCGCCACGACGTCGATCTGCTCCGGCTCGATACCGGCTGAACGAAGGTTGGGTATGGTTTGGCCCACACCGGAGCCAAAAGTTCTGATCCCAAATTCGGGGTCGATGCCCGAGCCGCTGTCGAACAGGATCAGCTGCTCGCCCGTGTTCACCACTAGGATGTTCTGTTCCAAGTCCATCCGATCGTTGGGCAGGTAGGCGGCCGCTAGCAGCGCATCGATCTCAGTGCTATCAGCCTTCGGAAACTGCTCGTAAGGTGGGCCCATGTGGAGTTGGCCGTCTGTGACAACAGTGCATTCGAACGCGCCGTGCTTGAACCGTGTCCATCCAGCCTGACACCGCTGCTTGAACGGCGCGTTCATCCGCCGAACCCACTCAGCCGACCACGTGCGGCGATAAAAGGTCTGCTAGGCCGATGTCGCGGTACATCTCCCGCCGCATCCGGTCACCGACGGCATTCACCACCTCGGCGCCATCTTGGGCCGGGTCAATGTGTACTCGGAAGGGGCGTTTGCCGAACGGCAGGTCGACAACGCGAACGATCTCGCGTGCAACCTCGCCCGCATCGGCATCCGGCGGTGACAAGCCAGCCAATCCCTTGAGCGCCTGGTCCGCTACGCCGGCATAGGGGCCACGCTCATATTCTGCCGCCCGTGCTTCGTCCGACGGCTTGCCTGCATTTGAGAAGTGGTTGGTTCCGGTCGTGAACGAGCCAGGCACGATAATGGTCGACTCAATGTTCCAGCGCGCCAGCTCACCGGCATAGGTCACCGCAAGCGAATCCATCCCAGCCTTTGCCGCGAAGTAAGGCCCGAGATAGGGCGGTGTGCCGCCACGACTCGAGGTGGAACCAACCCAGACGAGAAGGCCTTGCTTGCGGGAGCGCATGTGCGGCAGTGCCGCCCGGTTCAGCCGATGTGTTCCGAGCACGTTGACGTCGTACTGCTCGGCCAGCTGGTCCGTCGTGAAGGCCTCCAAAGGCCCGAAAACCATGTGCCCGGCATTGTGAACGATCACGTCGAGCCGCCCCGCGTCAGCTATGACCCGCTTCACCGCTGTGTCGACTGAGGCGTCGGATTGCACGTCCAGTTCAACTGTGCGGAGGTCGGCGGAGTTGTTCTTGGCCCACTCCGCGTATTGAGGGAGCTTGGGAGCATTGCGGCCCGCAATGTCCTGCATTGAGGCGTAGGCGGTATGGCCCGCCTTGGCCAGCGCTTGGGCAGTCGACTGGCCGAAGCCGGAGGAGGCGCCTGTCACGAGGATCACGTAGTTTGGCACTGAATTACTCCGTAGGTGGATCGACAGGACGGTAGATTGGAAAATCAAGTTCAGGAGGGCAAAACTTAATAAAACGCAGTTAAATGATCCCGCCGTTCGCACGCAGAACCTGCCCGTTGATCCACCCCGCATCAGGACCCACCAAGAACGAGACGGCGCGGGCGATGTCGTCGGGCTCGCCGAGCCGCCCCATCGGGGACATCTTTGCTGCTCCTTCGATGGCCTCCTTTGGCTTCCCTTCCAGGAACAGCTTGGTTGCCACAGGGCCAGGTGCGATAGCATTGACCGTGATACTCCGGCCTCGCAATTCCTTGGAAAGTATGTGCGTCATTGCCTCTACCCCCGCCTTCGTCGCCGCATAGACGCCGTAGGTGGGCTGGTAGAGGCCCACGACACTGGACGAAAAGCTGACAATACGTCCCCCGTCGCGGAGACGTTTTGCGGCTTCGCGCATGCCGTTGAAGACGCCCTTCAGGTTGATTGCAATTTGCTGGTCGAACAGCTCGTCGGTCGTCTCTCCAATGGGCGACAGCTTCATAATGCCACCGTTGTTGATCAGGACGTCCGTGCCGCCGAAGGCGCTCTCTGCAGCGTTAAACAATCCAGCTATGGCATTCGGATCGCTGACATCGGCCTTGACTGCGATGGCTACACCGCGCGCCGTGACGATATCACTCACGACTTTTTCTGCTGCTTCCTGGTTACCCACAAAGTTCACGATGACGGAGAACCCGTCGTTTGCAAGCCTTTTAGCGACCGACGCACCGATGCCGCCCGAAGCGCCGGTAATGATTGCAACTTTCTTTGACGTGATGCTCATTATTGTCTCTTTTCAGGGCTTCGCGGCGTCGCTGTCCGTTTCAGGGTACAGAGACAATGCGGTTAGGCGGACGTAACGCCTAAGGCGGTTATGCACGGCCGGCATAGGATCAGCCGCTAAAACTCTCCGGTGCGAAATAGAGAATCTTCCGCGTCCGAACATACAGTGGCTCCACCCGTCCGAGCGGTGGAATCTTTACACAAAGAACATTAAACCCTAATAGTTTCGAACGTGCGCGAGATAGCGGCGACGTTCGCGCAATTGGCGTGGCCCCTACCTTTTACGCAGATCTGACGGGGTGACGGCGAAGTGCCGCTTGAAGGCAGTGGCAAAATGGGGGCGATTTTCGTAACCGCAGTCGACGGCGATCTCAGCTACGGTCCGATGACTACTCAACAGGAGATGTCGACCGTGTTCCATCCGGAGCCGGGTTAGATGCTTGATTGGCGTCTCACGCCAAGCTGCGCTGGCTGCCCTAAGAAGCTGATACTGGCTAATGCCGGCGGTCTCCGCCAGGCTGCCAAGTGAGTGTGGCTCGCTTAAGTGTGCCCGCATGTAGGCGTCCACATGCCGTAGGGCTCCACGATGAAGACCTGGAGCCGGCCTTCCTGTTATCTGACAGTAATGAGTGAGTAGGTGTGCCGCCAGGAAGTGCGCCGCTGTCTCGGCATAGAGGTCAGGCGCGCCGGCCAATGCCGCCCGCTGCAGAGAAAATATAATGGCAGCTATCGTAGGGTCCCGCTCAGCTAAGCAACTCGGCATGCCAACATGCAGGTTGTCGTCGCGAAAGTTGGCAGCTACGTCGGTAATGACCTTGCTAGGCAGATGGAGCTGAAGCGTACTATGACGTTCTGATCCTCTCCATCTCAGGTTTGCCACCTCATTAGGAGGAATCATGCCGATAGTGCCTGGGTATTGATCAGCCCTGTGCCAAGTACCATTCCTGAAGCTTTCGATTTGGCACGATCCCTTCGTAACCAGCACTATGCACTGATCGTTGGTTGCAGCAGTTTTAAACTCATCAACTTCTGGGGGGTCGTCGTACGCCCGCACGAGCAACGACCGCCATCCGACCTTCCAGCTGCAGAAAGTCATGTCGGCGCGCAACGCCCGATACGCATCCAGGCTTGAGTGAAAGGGCGTAGCTAACCTCCTATATCGAGGACCGTGTTGCACGGATCCGTTGGCCGACGTCCAGCTGATGTAGGCTGGTAGCGCTAGGTTGCCTGTCCATGTCCCTAGAGGACCTCACCGTGCCGTTCAAAGCGGCGTTGTTGCACAGACCTAAGAAAGTCCGAGGCCGACCCACTTGACCCGCGTTGTCAGGCACGACGCTCCGAAATGGGTTTGACGATTCTGATCATGCGGTTGAGCACGGCGACGGCGAGAGCGGCCTCGCCCTGCTGACCTGGCAGGGTGCGGGTGCGGAGCTTCGGGCCGATCAGGTGCTTGTAGCGATCGATGGCGGTCTCGACGACGCTGCACCGGCCATACCCACTCGCCCGCTGCCAGGCCATGCGGCCCTGCTTGGCGATTAGGTGTTTGGTCCCGGGATGAGGTGACGTGGGTTTAGTTTGAAGATATCGGGCG
>CAXTJU010000138.1:0-6994 GCA_964244655.1 uncultured Acetobacteraceae bacterium
AACATGCCAGATCAGCAGATTGCGCTTGCATCAAGGGAGCCATCCACAGAGGACACTCAATGCGTGGTGGGTCATCAACCATTGCGAGCAGGTGTAAACGGAAGGCAAACCTAATTTGAACCTTTTTGAATGTGCTACGCTCCCGTTCTCCCTAGCGCCGTTCCTATGTGACTCTTAGAACGCGAATCGGCTCGGCAAGCCATTAGCCGAGACTATGGATTATCGACGGTGACGACCTTGGTGTGAGGACGTAGCCAGTATCCGAGGGTCAGCGCCTCGTGTGTGTTGAAAAAGGTCTCAAACGAAAAAACCTGCCGCTCGCCGTTGTGATCCGAAAGCACGATGTCCGCCTGCCCTAAGCTGCCCCCGCCCTGCGCGCCACAGTAGGACGCGATGATCGCAAAAAGGTCGGTCTCCTTGAGCCGACCGAAGCGTTCCCGGAATGGCGGCGACTCAACGCAGTAGCGGCAGGGCGCGGCCGGATCAAAATCGGCCTTGCGCCGCGTAGGGTGCGGATGCCCAGTCACAAGCGCGACCATTGGGCGATCACCATGACCGTGCTCGGCTAGCCGCCAAAGCGTCGAGGTCACCGTATTGCTGAAGCGCTTGCTGAGCCCTCGCACCAGATTGAGGCTGGGTGTCGACGCCGTCGCTTCTTGCCAGAAGCGCCCGGCAAGAAAGAGCAGCTGCCCCGCAGCATAATTCGCTTCCGCTTCCATGATCTCATGGCAAGCAGGCGTCAGCGTCTGTTCAGTGTCGCCGAACATCATACCAATATGCCAGGGAATGACGTCGTGGCCGATCTCGTGCGCCTCGTTCCACCGATGCTTTAGCGGCGGAAGGTCCTGATCGATCAGAATGCGCTTTTGGTCAGGCAGGTAAAGCGCCTTCAGGCTGAGGCTACGCACGGCGTCCGCCAGCAGGGTCGGTCGGAGTAAAACCTGCTGGCCTGCCACCTTCATCTTTGAAAAGATGTCGCGCAACATGCTCTGGTCCGTCGTGCTGTAATAGCCGCGGTCAAGCTTCAGCAGCTCACGCACTATGCGCAAATCGATCGGCGGCTCAGGATCGCCAAGGCCCTTAAGGATCTTGGCGACCTGTCCGTCGATATCGGCAACCGTGCGCGAACCTAGACTGACGTTCCTCACTTCACCCGCTTCGGCTCCTGTTCGCTCAGGACGGCGACGAACGCCTCCAGAGCCGAGCTCTCCTCCAGCGTCAGCTTCTGCACGGATTCCGAACGCGCCGCGAACCGAACTGCTTCCTGCCGCAGCCCGACGTCGTTCGCCGCCGTCAGGCCAGCCAACTGCATAAGGCGCCGTTGCGACACTTCAAAGGTCTGGGCAAGCCGATAAACCGTGCGCGGCTCAGGCCTGTGATGAACGTCGTCCTCGATCACGAGCAGCTCGCTCGCATCGACTTCCGCCGCGTCCGCTAGCTGCTCCATAGACAAACCTTGTCTGCGCCGCATCAGGTTCACGAACTTGCCGAAGGCAATCCGGCTGTCCTCGGCCGTAGCGGTCGCGGCGCGTTCCGCTGGAGCCGGATCGAACGCCAGCAGACCGGCTCCAATGACCGCGTCACCCTCGCGACGCGCACGGTCCAACCACCAATTCTTGCTTCGTTCCAGTTTCATTGTCCTCACTCCTGCTCAAGGAACGCTTGGGCGCGCGCGGCGGTCATCTCGAAATATCTCAAGTTCTGGTAGGCCGCGTCTGGCCCGAGGTCGGTCATGCCGATCTTGGCGTAGAAGGCGTCAGCCTGGGGCAGCGAGTGCAGCCCGATACGACCTTTGAACCCTTCCTCATCGCTCAAGGCGACGGCCGCGGTGAGCAGCGCCGAGCCGACGCCCCGCAGCCGCGGCGGACGCCCGAGCTCCGGACGGTTCCACGGCGCCACCTCGACATAGTCGAGATAAACGAGCGGCCTGCCCGCATGGCTGAACTCGCGGGCCGCCTTGGTCAGATCGATCTGAGCCAACCCCTGAGTCACGCCTTGGGCCACGACGCTGAACCCGCGAAAGGCCAGCAGCCCCTGCACGCGCGCCGTTTTCTTGCCCCAGTCCCAGTGCCAGCTCTGCGGCCATTGACCGACCGGCACGCCGCGGCGCGCCAAGTCCTGCAGCACCGCCAGAAGCGCTGGCTGCCATTCTTTTTGCCAATCATCGAGCTGCGCCTGCTCGATCGCACCGCGCAGCTCGCCTTCAACGCCCTCGCCGGACGCGACATCGAGAAGATGAATGACCGAAATCTCGGTCGTCATAGGAACATCAGCTCCGCCTTCTCTTTCGTGGCGTCGTTCTCGAACAGGAGCTTGTCGCCCTTTTCGACCCGAGCCTCGATTGTCTGGTAAAGCCGCAACGCTTGCCGAAGCACGGCGGTCTTAGTGATGTCCTTGCGCACCGACAGATCGTCGAGCGCACGCATCTCGGCGTCGGTGAGGTTCAGCGTCATTGTCCGCTTCGCCGTCATTTAGTCCTCCGTCGCTCACTTACATAGAGAACCAGTAAGATGGCGTCAAGGTTCCGTGGCCATATACACACCCCTTGAATAGCCACTTTCTGGCTACTAAATTCCTAACGCACTAGCTGGACGTTACGCAGGGTTTGGCGCGGATGGGAGTTTTGACCATGGGGCGGCAGCATGTCGGCCATAGAGAGATCGCCGCCTTCGCGCAGGAAAAGGTGAACCTGCCCAAGGACAAGGCGGACGAGTACCGAGCGCAGGCGCGTCGCCTGCGCGAGAAGCTCGAAGGCTATCTTGACGAACATCCGAGCTTCACCCTGAAGAAGATGATACTCTCGGGCAGCCTTGCCAAAGGCACGGCGCTCCGGTCCCTCAACGATATCGACGTGGCCTGCTATGTCGGCGGCGCTGACGCGCCCACCGACATCCGCGCGCTCCTCGACTATATTGCCGAACGCCTGCGCAAAGCGTTTCCGAATTTCAGCCCCGACCAGGTCCAGCCGCAAACCTACTCGGTTACGGTCTCCTTCCGTGGCAGCGGCCTCGACGTCGATGTCGTCCCCATCCTCTACGATGGCGATCCGAGCTGGTACGGCAACTTGGTCAGCCAGGACGACGGCTCGTTTCTAAAGACGAGCATTCCGCTCCATCTCGAATTTGCTGCTAAGCGCAAGCGTTGCCAGGAGAAGCACTTCGCCCAAGTCGTGCGTCTAGCGAAATTCTGGGCGCGGCGAATGAAGCAGGAGCGCGACGGCTTTCGCTTCAAGTCCTTCATGGTCGAGATGATGCTGGCCAAGCTCTGTGACGACGGTCTAGATTTTTCCGACTATCCCGAAGCGCTCCAGCACTTCTTCACCTACATCGCCCGCAGCAATTTCCGCGAGCGGATCGTATTCACGGACTACTATGCCGCCTCGACCGTGCCGTCTTCGACGGACATGGTGCAGATTATCGATCCGGTGAACTCCGCCAACAACGTCGCCCGCCTCTATACGGCGGCCAACGCCGACGGCATCGTCGATGCGGCGCTCGACGCCGGCGACGCCATCGACTCCGCCCTTGCGGCGCCCACTAAACAGCTGACCGTCGCCTACTGGCAAAAGGTCTTCGGCTCCTCCTTCCAAGCGTGAGGCAATCCCATGTCCGCCAGCTATTCCTACACCGAGTCTACGACTTTCACCGTCACCCATGCCCGGCATATGGCGGCGAAGGTCGCCACAGACCTGAAGCGCATGCAGCGCCTTTACGGCTCGCCATCGGATGCGCGCATCGCGCAGTTCGAGGCTGAAGCGACCGATCTGATCAAGGCGGGCTATCTCGGCACCGTCACCTACGGCTTTCAGCGGGATGGTAACTGGATCGAGCCGACGGTGCGTTACACGGCGCGCGACCTCGCGGGCATCTCGGCGAACGACGATGACCCCGGTCGCGTCCATCCGGGCGCCAACGTGTCCGCCGCCATTTTTAAGAGCTATCTGACCTATAGCGCCGCCTGGAACCAGCTGAGTTCGGCGCAGCAGGCCGTCTTCGAGGCCACGCTGCCGTTCTCGCGCAGTGGCAGCGCTGAGCCCGGCCTCGCCGGCTACCTGGCCACCGACAAGACCTATTCCTCGGGCGGGCGTGCGCTCGACCGCGCCACGCTTCGGAGCTTCTAGATGACCACCAAGCCCGCCCTCGACGACCTCTTCGAGCGCCGCATTACTTATCCTGACGTCGAATCGCAGGCGCGCCTTGCGCGCCTCGTCGGCTTGGACGAGCAGAGATCCCGGCTGACCAAGATTTTGGCGCTGCTGGTGAACCCTGCCGGTCTGGAGGACTGGGCGCGCCGGCACCACCCAGGTGCGCAGGCCTTGCTTGACACGGTGCTGCGCCGGCCGCCGCTCGTCGTTCTCGCTGGGGACGTAGGATCCGGCAAGACCGAGCTCGCCGAAACCATCGGCGACGCGGTCGCCCGGCAAGAGCGGATCGACATTATGCTCCTGCCGCTCAGCCTGTCGACGCGCGGTCAGGGCCGGGTTGGGGAGATGACTCAGCTTCTGTCGGCTGCCTTCGACTACACGATTGCCGAGGCGAACCGGCTTAGATCCGTGTCCGGCAAGGCGCGCGGGGCGGTTATCCTGCTCGTCGACGAGGCCGACGCGCTCGCCCAGTCCCGCGAAGCCACACAGATGCACCATGAGGACCGCGCCGGCGTCAACGCCTTCATTCGCGGGATCGACCGCATCGCGAACGGTAAGGTCCCTGCGGCCGTGATCATGTGTACCAATCGCCTGAGCGCGCTCGATCCGGCCGTGCGGCGGCGGGCCGCCGAGGTGCTGAGCTTTACCCGTCCCAGCGACGATCAGCGCCGCTTTATTCTGACCAGCCGGCTGGAGCCGATTGGTATTGGGCACGCCCATATCGATCAGCTTGTCGCCGCAACCGGCGCGGAGCGGGGAAAGCGCGACTACGGGTTCACGTTTTCGGACATGACGCAGCGGCTGCTGCCGTCCATTGTCCTCGACGCCTACCCCTCACGGGCCGTCGAAGGCACTCGGGCCGTCGAGGTTGCACGCACGATTGCGCCGACGCCGCCCTTCCGGGACGGGACGCCGGCGTGAGGCGCGCGTCATGACCCAGGCCGTCACCGTTCGCCGCGACGGTGATACCTTCCAGGCCAGGCTGTTCTGGTGGCACGCCGCCCGTTTGCTCGATCCGCAGAGCCCGATCATTCGCGTCGGCTTCGAGACGGGGCCTAAGAGCTTCGACGACATCTGGGTCGAGTACGATCCCGCCCGCAGCGCTGCTGACCAGTACGGCGACCCACTGCGCCGCGAGCACATTCAGTGCAAATGGCACGTCAGCCCCGATAGCTACGGCTACGCCCATCTTATCGATCCGGAGTTCATCAACGCCAACGCCCGCTCGCTGCTGCAGCGGGCCCGCGAGGCTCAGCTGAGCCATGCGCCGACCGGTAACGGCGTTCGCTTCAAGCTGCTGACCAACTGGTCGCTCGACCGCGCCGACCCTCTGCGTGAGATGATCGGTAACCGCTCGGGGGCGATGCGTCTCAATAAGCTGTACGGATCGAGCACCGACAACAGCCGGTCTGGCGCGGTCCGGAAAGCCTGGCGCGAGCATCTAGCCATCGATGAGAACGAGCTGCGGCTTCTCGCACGCACCTTGGCTTTCGGCCAGGCAACGGACACGCTCGATGGGCTCCGGGAGTATCTCGACGCCGTCTTCGGCTTGGTCGGGTTGCGCCGCATTCCAGCCAACGAGAGCGCATTCCCTTATGATGACGCGATATTTCAATGGATGGCGCAAGGTCGCCTAGAGTTTGACCGCTCGACCTTCCCGGCGATCTGCCGCCGCGAGGGACTGACCGGACAGGCTGAAGGCCAGCCCCGCGTCTACGGTGTCAAATCGTTCGAGCATCCGATCGACCGGCTCGAAGAGCGCTGCTTCAGAGTTCTCGACCTCATCCCCGCTTTCGATGAGCGCTACATTCGCAGCGACGCCGACTGGCAGGTCACGCTCTATCCGGCGCTCCGCGCCTTCTTGCTGGACGCCGCCAAGGATCAGTCGCGCCTACGGCTCGCCATCGACGCGCACGTCACCCTCGCATTCGCAGCGGGCTCGATTCTGAACGTCAAGTCCGGCCGTCAGGTCGAGCTGGAACAACGCACGCTCGGCCGGCGTATCTGGGCCGCCGACGACATGCCGCCGGACCCGAGTTGGCCGACTGTTAGCGCCGATGAGAAGGAAATGGTGTCCGGCGGACAGGAGGTCGCGGTCGTCGTCGGACTGACCCATCAGATCGCCGATGAGGTTGAACGTTATGTCGAGCGCAACCTGCCCAGCGTCGGCAAGCTGTTGCTGTTCAGTCTAAGCGGCGGCGGCGGCGCCACCTCCGTTGTCTCCGGTTGTCACGCTTACGCGCTGGCTGAATCAATCTCTGCTCGAGTCCGGGCTGCGAGCGCACGACTAGCGGGAACAAGTCACCTCTTTATTGCGGCGCCCAACGGCTTCACATTCTTTTTGGGACAGCGTCAGACTGCAATGGGTCGCACTCGGTTATACGAGTATGACTTCGAAGGGGCACGGGATCGCTCCTACTCTCCAGCTCTCACGATGCCTGTCACGGATGGGTCGACATTAAGCTAAAGGAATTCAAGATCACGTTGCACGATGGACAGTCGAACATCAGCGATGGATCTACTATCAACCGATTATGGCATCAGTAACGTGGGTCGCGAAGACGCGTCAGGCTTCAGATAGCGGGCGAGAGTCCTGGGCGCCGCCAAGCTTTCCGCGCCCGTCCGAGAGACACTTCGCGCAACTAACACGAACAACCATTTTCTATACAAAGATTTCGCGACGACTTTTGCAACGCCGTTGAGCGCTGCACCTGGCCAGCAAGACGGGTGTCCTCAAAACACACTCTTGCGCGACAGCACCAGGAACGTCCGCTTTAATGTCTAGCCTGCTCCACAGCGGATGGGGTGGATGGCTCCCGCCCACGGCATCTGAGTGCCAAAGTGGGTTTG
>CAXTJU010000139.1:0-6993 GCA_964244655.1 uncultured Acetobacteraceae bacterium
CCCCGCGCCGCCGACCTGCCCGACATCGAGGTGGACCTGATCGAGGTGCCCTGCGGCACCAACCCGCTGGGCGTGAAGGGCGCCGGCGAGGCGGGCGCAGTGGGCAGCCCGCCCGCGGTGATCAACGCGATCGTGGACGCGCTGGCGAGCGCCGGGGTCACGGCCATCGACATGCCGGCGACGCCGGAGAAGGTGTGGCAGGCGTTGCAGGCGGCTTAGCAAGCTCGGGGCTCTGCCCCGAACCCCGTCAAAGGACGGGGTCCTTTGAAAACCTGTGTCTAAAGGGGTGAAGGGGACGACTGTCCCCTTCTGGGTGCGGGGCAAAGCCCTGCGAGGCCGGCATGCTCTAGGAGGCGGCCGCTTCGGCCCACGCCACCGCGTCCGCGCCGGCGGGCAGCCGCATCGGGCAGGACGGATCGGTCGCCGCACGCCACACCGCTTCCGCCACGTCCAGCGCCCGCGTGACGTCCTCCGTCGCCTGCTGCATGCGGGCGAAGACCTGCGCCGCCAGGTCGGCATAGGCTGCGGGGATGTTCATCCCCCCGCGGGCGCGGGCGTTGGCGCCGAACGCGGTCTCGGGAGCCCGGCCCGGAATGACCAGCCGGACGCGCACGCCGAACGGCTGCAGCTCCAGCGCCAGCGACTCGGTGAAGGCATTCACCGCCGCCTTGCTGGCCGTATAGACCGAGAGCAGCGGCAGCGGCCGCAGCGTCACGCTCGACGTCACGTTGACCACGACGCCCGAGCGCCGCTGCCGGAACGCTGGCAGCACGGCCTGGGTCATGGCGATGGTGCCGAGCGTGTTGGTCTCGAACACCTCGCGGGCCATGTCCATCGACACCCCTTCCAGCGCGTTGAGCAGGCCGACGCCGGCGTTGTTCACCAGCACGTCGATCGGCCCGGCCGCGTCCACGGCACGCGCGATGCTGCCGGCGTCGCCAACGTCGAGCGGCAGGATGCGGAGCCGGTCGGAACGGGGCAGCACATCCTCGCGCGGCGTGCGCATCGTGGCGATGACCGTCCAGCCGCGGTCGAGGAAGGTGCGCGCCGTCTCGAGGCCGAAACCGGACGAGCACCCGGTGATGAGGATGGCGTTCATGCAAGCTCCTGTCGTGGGACCGCGGGAGGCTAGGCCGACCCAGCCGGACCTGCTACGCGCCGAAATCCGAAATTCGTTGGCGCAAGTCCGCAATGCCCGATCCCCTCACCCAAGTCGTCGGCCTGCTGCAGCCAAACGCCTCGTTCTCAAAGCTCGTCGTTGCCGCCGGCGCCTGGGCCGTGCGGCGGTCGGATGGGGGGCGGCCGTTCTACTGCGCGGTGCTCGACGGTTCGTGCCGCCTGTCGGTGGCCGGACAGGAGCCGATCACGCTCGAAAGCGGCGACTTCGTCCTGGTGCCCGCGGCTTGCGATTTCGCGGCGTCGAGCCTCGATCCGCCGCCATGCGGCAGCGAGCCTGAACGGGTCGAGACGAGCCCGGGCGTGTTCCGGCTCGGCAGCCCCGACGAGCCGCCCAACGTCCGCATGCTCGTGGGGCACTGCGGGTTCGGCTCGGACGACGCCGGCCTGCTGGTCTCGCTGCTGCCGCGGCTCGTGCACGTCCGCGGACAGGAACGGCTGACCACGCTGGTCGAACTCGTGAACGGGGAGGCGCGCGGGGATCGGCCTGGCCGCGACGGGGTGCTGGCGCGCCTGCTCGAGGTGCTGCTGATCGAGGCTCTGCGCTCCACCGCAGGACCAGCTGCCTGTCCGGGCCTGTTGCGCGGGCTCGCCGACGAACGGCTGGCCACGGCACTGCGGCAGATGCATGACCGTCCGCACCGGGCTTGGACGGTGGACGAGCTGGCGAGGGGGGCGGCGCTCTCGCGGTCCACGTTCTTCGAACGGTTCAGGCGCGAGGTGGGCGTGGCGCCGATGGAGTACCTGCTGGGCTGGCGCATGGCGCTGGCGAAGGACCTGCTGCGCCGCGAGAAAGCTGGCGTGGCCCAGGTCGCCGAACGGGTCGGCTACAGTTCGGCCAGCACGTTCAGTACAGCCTTTGCCCGCCACGTCGGGATGCCGCCGATCCTCTACGCGCGTGGGGAGCGAACGGGATGATGCGGGTTGCAGTCAGTGGCCAGCTCAACGAACGCTGAACGGGCTTCCACCGAAATCACGCGTGCAGGAACAGCCTCAGCAAGATGGCGATGACCAACGGATACAGCGTGCCGACCATCCACTTCAGCACCGCCAGGTCACGTTTGATGTCAACCACGTCGTCATCTCGTTTGCTTAGGGCGGACGCCGCTTTCAGCGCCTTGCTCATCTTTGGTCCTTATAGCGGGTTCGCGTTGCCATGCACCCAAGAAGGGGACCGCGGCTCAGCCCGCCGCCCTAAGCTCCTCCGCCACCAGCTCCTTCTTCGACAGCTTGCCCACAATCGTCTTGGGCAGCTCGGCGCGGATCACCACCTCGCGCGGCAGCTCGATCCGCGACACGTAGCCTGTCAGATGCTCTCGCAGCTCTGCCGGAGTCGCCTCCGCATCGGGGCGCAGCACGACGAACGCCTTGGGCGCCTGGCCGCGATAGGCGTCGGGCACGCCGATCACGGTGGCTTCCAGCACCGCCGGGTGCTCGTACAGCGCGTCCTCCAGCACCCGGGGATAGACGTTGTAGCCGCTGCACAGGATCACGTCCTTGATCCGGTCCACCAGGAACAGCGCCCCCTCGGCATCCAGCACGCCGATGTCGCCGGTGCGCAGCGCGCCGTCCCGGAAGGTGGCCGCCGTGTCCTCGGGGCGGTTCCAGTAGCCGGCCATCACCTGGGGGCCGCGCACGCACACCTCGCCGCGCTCGCCCGCGGGCAGCAGGGCGCCAGTCGCCGGGTCCTGGATTTCGATGAGGGTGCCGGCCAGGGCGATGCCGGCCGAGCCGGGCTTGATCGGCCCTTCCGGCGGGTTGCAGGTGACCACGGGCGAGGCCTCGGTCAGGCCGTAGCCCTCCACCAGCTTGCACCCGGTGAGCGCCACGAAGCGCTCCCGCACCTCCTCCGGCAGCGGCGCGCCGCCGCAGACGCTGAAGCGCAGGGAGCCGAGGTCGAGCTTGCCCGCTTGGGCCGCCGCGTTGATCGCGCCGTAGATCGTCGGCACCGCATGCATCACCGTGACCCGGCGGCGCTTGATGGCCGCCAGCATCGCCTTCAGCTCGTAGCGCGGCAGCATCACCAGCTCCGCCCCGATGCTGGTGCCGAACAGCAGCAGCGAGGTCATGGCGAACACGTGGAAGAACGGCAGCACGGCCAGTACCCGCTCGCGGCCAGCCTCCGCCTCCGGCCAGTGCTGCCGCACCTGGTCGGTGTTGGCGACCAGGTTGGCGTGGGTCAGCATGGCGCCCTTCGGCGTGCCGGTGGTGCCGCCGGTGTATTGCAGCACCGCGAGCTGCGCCGGGTCGGCCGGGAGCGGCGCCGCCGGATCGGGGCTGCGGATGATGGACGCGAAGGGCACGTGCAGCGCGTCGCGCGGGATGGCCGCCAACTCGCCCCGCTTGAACAGCCGGAACAGCGCCGCCTTCGCCGGCGGCAGGACGCCGGCCATGGGGCACACGATCAGCCGGCGCAGCCCCGCCGCGGCCGCGACGTTGGCGACCCGGCGGTACAGCGTTTCCAGGTCCATCACCGCCATGATCGTTGCGCCCGAGTCGCGGATTTGGTAGTCTAGCTCGCGTTCGACGTAGAGCGGGTTGAAGTTGACTACCGTGCCGCCGGCGCGCAGCACCGCGAAATACAGGATGGCGTAATACGGCGTGTTCGGCAGGCACAGCCCCACCCGGTCGCCGGGGCGAACGCCCAAATCCTGCAACCCGCGGGTGGCGCGGTGCACCAGCCGGCCCAGCTGGCGGTAGCTCCAGCGGCGCCCAAGGAAGTCG
Source organism: uncultured Acetobacteraceae bacterium (assembly GCA_964244655.1). GTDB lineage: Bacteria > Pseudomonadota > Alphaproteobacteria > Acetobacterales > Acetobacteraceae > LMUY01. The sequence goes on from CAXTJU010000139.1 coordinate 3,901, forward strand.
ATGGCCGGGCGGCCGCCGTAGCGCAGCACGGCCTCGTCGAACAGGCCATCCACCATGCCGCTGCGCACCTGCTTCAGCATCGGCTCAGCCGGCGCGGCGCAGGAAGCCGGCGAAGGCGTGCAGGGTGGCGTCGGACACGTAGTGCTCGATCCCCTCGGCGTCGTTCTCTGCCGCCTCGGCCGGCACGCCGACCGCCAGCAGCAGATCGACCACCAGGCGGTGCCGGGTCCGCACCCGGTCCGCCAGCTGCTGCCCGGCATCGGTCAGGAACACGGCGCGGTAGGGCTTGCCGGTGGCCAGCCCCTCCCGGCGCAGGCGGGCGATGGTCTTCACGGCGGTCGCGTGGGAGACGCCGAAGCGGCGGGCGATGTCGGTGGCGCGCGCCTCCCCGCCGGCGGCGATCAGGTCGGCGATCAGCTCGGCGTAGTCCTCCAGCATGGCAGCACCGCGGGCAGTGCGGGCACGCTCGAATCGCTGCGCCTGGGCCGGCTCCTCCGGCAGGCTCTGGTGCGCCGCTTCCATGCTGGTCCTCCGCGCACCGGTCTAGCAGGCGATGCCGCGAACGTAAAAGCCCGGCTGCTTGACCGAGATACAGCCCAGGCTACATCTTCCGGCGCGAACAGCAGGCGGGCAGAATGGCACCGAGCAGCCTCGGCATCACGGCGCGGACCGATGCGGCCATCCAGGACACGCTGGCCGGCCGCCGCCGCGGGCTGCGGGCGCTGCTTCCCTTCGCCGGCCCGGCCTTCGTGGCCTCCGTCGCCTACGTCGATCCCGGCAACTTCGCGACCAACATCCAGGCCGGCGCGCGCTACGGCTACGGCCTGCTGTGGGTGGTGCTGCTGGCCAACGCCGCGGCCATGCTGTTCCAGGCGCTGTCGGCCCGGCTCGGCATCGCCACGGGGCGGAACCTGGCCGAGCTGTGCCGGGCGCATTTCTCCCGCCCTGTGGTGCTGGCGATGTGGGCGGTCAGCGAGGTGGCGGCCATGGCGACCGACCTGGCCGAGTTCCTCGGCGGCGCGATCGGGCTGGCCATCCTGTTCCACCTGCCGCTGCTGGCCGGCATGGTGGTCACGGCCATCGCCACCTACGCCATCCTGCTGCTGGACCGCCGCGGCTACCGCCCGCTGGAGCTGGCGATCACCGCCATGGTGGGGGTGATCGCCGCCAGCTACCTGGTGGAGCTGCTGCTCTCGCCGCCCGATTGGGGCGAGGCGGCGCGGCAGGTGGCGCACCCCGTGCTGGCGGACGGCGACGCGCTGGCCTTGGCGGTGGCCATCGTCGGCGCCACGGTGATGCCGCACGCGATCTACCTGCATTCCGGCCTTACCCAGGCGCGCGGGCGGGACGCGGGGGCGGGGACGCTGCGGGGCTTGCTGCGGTTCTCCAACATCGAGGTGGTGGTGGCGCTGGGCCTGGCCGGGCTGGTGAACATGGCCATGGTGATGATGGCGGCGGCCGCGTTCCACGCCGGGCACCCGGAGGTGGCGGAGATCCAGACCGCCTACGAGACGCTGGCGCCGCTGTTCGGTGGCGCCGCGGCGGGCGTGTTCCTGCTGTCGCTGGTCGCCTCGGGGCTGTCCTCCTCCGCCGTGGGCACCATGGCCGGCCAGGTCATCATGCAGGGCTTCGTCGGCTGGCGCATCCCGGTCTGGGCGCGCCGGCTGGTCACCATGCTGCCGGCCTTCGCCGTGGTCGCCGCCGGCGTGGACGCCACCACGTCGCTGGTGGCGAGCCAGGTGGTGCTCAGCCTGGCGCTGCCGGTGCCGCTGGTGGCCCTGGTGCTGTTCGTCCGGCGGCGGGACATCATGGGGGAGCTGGTGTGCGGCCGCGGCCTGGTGGCGCTCGCGATGGGGACGACCCTGGTGGTGCTGGCGCTGAACCTGCTGCTGCTGTTGCAGGCTGCGGGGATCGACCTGCCGTTCCTGCCCGGCGGCTAAACCCGCAGGTGCTCCGGGATCGCCATGCCCAGCCGCACCGGCACGTCCCAGATTTCCCGCAGGGCGCGCACGGCCTTGAACCCGGTCCGCAGGTAGGTCGGCAGCGCCCGCGGATGGTCGGCGGTGCAGGTGTTGACCGTGACGCCGCGGGCGCTGGCGGCGAAGGCCGCGTCCACCGCCGCGCGCAAGAAGGCGCTGCCCAGGCCGAGCCCCACCGCCTGCGGCACCAGCCCGAAATAGCTGATGTTCACGTCCGGACGGCCGCGGCCGTCCAGCTCGAAGAACCCGGCAGGCTCGCCGCCGCGATACAGCACGTGAATGCTGACCGCCGGGTCGCGCAGGATGGCGTTGAGCGCGGAATCCGGCGTGGCACGGCGCAGCCACCACAGATGCGGGGCGCCGACGGTGTAGTAGAGATAGCGGTAGAACGCCGCCGTGGGCGCCGCCAGCCGCACCAGGCTGGTGTCCGGATGCAGCCGCGGCGGCGGGCCCTGCGGCGCATGGTCCATGCGCAGGAACGTCACGACCACGCTGACGCGGGTGCTGGGCTGCAGCGCCGCAGCCCAGCCGGCCGGCTCGCCCCCCGCCTGCTCGCCCCTCGCCTGCTCGCGCATTCGCTAATCGTCGAGGAAGGAGCGCAGCTTGCGGCTGCGGCTCGGGTGCTTCAGCTTGCGCAGCGCCTTGGCCTCGATCTGCCGGATTCGCTCACGAGTCACGTTGAACTGCTGGCCGACCTCCTCCAGCGTGTGGTCGGTGTTCATGCCGATGCCGAAGCGCATGCGCAGCACGCGCTCCTCGCGCGGCGTGAGCGAGGACAGCACGCGCGTCGTCGCTTCGCGCAGGTTGGCCTGGATCGCCGCGTCCAGCGGGATCACCGCCGCCTTGTCCTCGATGAAGTCGCCCAGGTGGCTGTCCTCCTCGTCGCCGATCGGCGTCTCCAGGCTGATCGGCTCCTTGGCGATCTTGAGCACCTTGCGCACCTTCTCCAGCGGCATGCCGAGCTTCTCGGCCAGCTCTTCCGGCGCCGGCTCGCGGCCGATCTCGTGCAGCATCTGCCGGCTGGTGCGCACCAGCTTGTTGATCGTCTCGATCATGTGGACGGGGATGCGGATGGTGCGCGCCTGGTCGGCGATCGAGCGGGTGATCGCCTGGC
>CAXTJU010000140.1:0-6766 GCA_964244655.1 uncultured Acetobacteraceae bacterium
GCCCCTGCGCGCCGCAGGTCGCGCGTCACCTGGACCAGCTTCAGGCGGCCCTGAAATTGCGCATTAGCTGCTGAAATGAGGCGTAACTGATATGAGGCTGACGGACGAAAATCAGCACCGTGTAAAATCCCGACAGCCCTTGGACGAACATTCGTGATCATGCCGCGTTTTCTGCCGGTCCCAAGAGAGCCAACACGCCATGCAGATGCCCGACCCGATTGCGCCACCCACGCCAGTGCCGCCGTATCCTGTCCCGGATGACGATCTGCTGCCGCCTCCGCCTGTCAAAGAGCCGCCCAGCGATGTGCCGGCTGAGCCCGACCCGATGCGGATGTAGGAAGGGTGTGCAATCCGGCGGTAGCGGAGCGCGCCGCCTCGCATCTCAAGCCCTGGAAAAGCGAAACCCTACCTCGCGATGGGACCTCTTACCCGGTTTTATACGGTGTTGCTGGGCCAAACCCGGTCCCGCTTCCCGAAGGAAGCCCCACTGCCGCCGCCTCTGCGAGAGAGGGTCGTCCGGTTGTCGCGACAGAGTGGGTAGCCTAGTTCTCAGGCCTACGCCACTGCCCGGCGCCGGCCCACCGCCCACGGGACTGCTGCACGCGCACCCGGCCGGGCCTCGAAGAAAGCGCCTATGGCCGGCTTTCAGGATGGCCGGCGCAGCAGGTCAGCCGGCCAGGGGCAGGGCAAATTGCAGCATAGCCGCCTCGGCCGCGACCAGGGCCTTGCGGGCGGCGCGCAGCTGGGTCCGAGAGCTGTTGATTCGCCAGAACCCCTTGGCCTGCCAGTGCCGGCGCATCGGGCCTTTCAGGCGGTTGGCGCTGCCCAGCGCGGCGCAATACATCGTATATCCGGCTTCCAGCAGCGGCACGTCCCGGCGGGCGATCATGAGCGCCCATTCGGCGCGGGCTTGATCAGTGATGCCCAGGACCGTCGCGGCCGGGCGAATGAACGGGATGGACCGAAGCGGGTTGGTGCGGGCGAGCGGGTCGTGGGTTTGGTAGGTCGGCATCTCATCTCCGCTTGAAGCAAATTGCTTCATGTGAAAGATACTGCGTCATCATCGTCGTTGGTCAAGCTGTTTATGTCATGTGAAGTAAATTGCCTCTAACGGCCGGGCAGATAAGGGCTGCCAGGGGCTTTGTGGGATGGTCAGCTCGCCAGTTGGCAGAGGCGGCCAGCCTTGGCCTCTCGACCGTTCAGCGACTCGAGGCAGGTGGCTCAGTCACGCCGGCCAACATGAAGGCCATGCAGCAGGCCTTAGAAGCTGCCGGGATCGAATTTATCCCGGCCAACGGCGACGGGGCAGGCGTGCGGTTGAAGGTGGGGGAGTGATGGAAGAGCGAACGCCAGAAGAGCAGGCGCTGAACGACAACTTCCTGGAAGTCATCAACGGATTTAGTGTCGACGAATCTAATTACCTGATGTGAAATGGAAGCCTTGTTCAAGTCCAGAAGCGCGTTACCCTGTCTTGGTGGCAGACCATCGCTGCCACGGTCATTGCCGCCGGTGCTCTGTCTCAAGGCATGCTTGCTGCCTATCAACTCGGTTGCGCGCTCTCATTATGGACAAGAGGGTGCCCGAAGTGACTGCACTTACTCTGCCCCCATCACGCGGGCCAGGAATGGCTGCGGCGGCTTCTTCACGGCGGGATAGAACACGTCATCAGGCCCTTGTGGGTGAGGCACTTGACCTGCCGCAGCTCTATCCTGACAAGCATTCAATATAAGATAAGGTAACGATGCCCACCATCACGCAAGCCGATCGCGCCCGCCTGCAAACTCGACTGCGGGCCATGCTGCACAGCCCAGGCATCGTGCTCGACCCGCCCGACAGCCAGGGCGGAACCGCACAGGTCCGCGTCGGCCGAGACGTGCTCGGCACTGTGGACCAGGTGGACGAGGACGGCGAACGGTCGTGGGCAGTCACGTTGATCGTGCTGGAAGAGGACCTGACGTGAGGCCTGGTGTCGGCCGGCTGTTGTCCTGGACCGTCCCGCTTGCCCTAGCCGCCTGCGGCGCCTCGTCGGGCGTCGTCCCGGTCGGGATTGACGCCTATGCCGTCTCCGAGATGCGCGCCGAGGCGATCGGCGGTGGAGCCCGCGCGCAAGCGGCCGTGCTGACGGAGGCGGCAGGCTTCTGCCAGCAGCAAGGGCGAGATGTGGCGGTGCTCGACCTGCGGCCGGGTGGCGATCCGCGCGGCTACTACTGGCCTACCGCGTTCACGGCGACGTTCCGGTGCGTCGCACAGAACAGCGACAGCCGCCCGGGGTAGGCTGGACGAGGGGTCCATGCGCCGCCACGTCCAGGGCGTCAGTAAGAGAAGGTGGCTGCTGCTCATACTGGGTAATAACGGCAGCTAAATGGACTTGCCTCGTTGCATCAACGGGGCCGGATTGCTTAAGCATCTTGCATCCATCGTCTGGACGCTCAGCGCTTGCAAAGTGCGGTCAGCTCGATTAGTTGTTCGGTGCCGCCGAACTTGACCGAGTTCTTCCGACTCCCGCACGCCGTTAGCGTCGCGGGAATTACTACTTTCCGGCGAAAGGAGCGCGGAACTGGGCCTGGGGCAAGCTTACCTCATAGGCCGTGATGCTCGCCTCGGTTATGATCTTGCGCCCCTCGACCTTGACCGCCAGTAGCTTCTGCTGTGCGAGCATCCAAGTGATGGTCGCTCGCGAGACACCAAATACTCGCCGGTCGCGGCGATCGTGCGCCCAAGGCGACGCTGGGAGTCCACAGCTAAGCGCGGCCCCGATGGGACCGCAGCTGTTTGGCTTCGATCTTGTGGCGCGTGGCTAATACCTGTTTGAGCGTTTGCTTCGTGCATCATAGTGTCCCCGTTGCATCATCGCGGACGTTCAAATGCCGGGACAGCTTGGCTCGAAAAAGAAGGAAAGAATTAGGTAGGGTTCTTTCCAGCCCTACTTTTCCGCACCCCCTTCGCGATGAAGGAGGCTTTGACTACTTTCGTGTGGACCTTCCGAAAAAGGCTTTGCACAATTTTCGCTCCCGGGCCGTCATCTCGTGAAACCGAAGTTACCCGAGTGCCGTAGCTCTGTAGTGCTTCCTAGACAAGATGTGCCAAACCCTCAACGTGCCTTGCATAGTCAGGTCGGGATGGGTTGCCCGGTCTAGGTTGGTCGGCTTCACCAAGATAAGTGAAGGTGAAAGCGCGCATGTGGCCTAGCCAGAACTCAGCAGCGTGAAATTTTGTCCTAGTTCGCCGCTTGAATGGGCCGTTTCCCAGTTGCCTAATGCTTGTAGTGCTGGACTGGCCATAACTGCAGCATATTGCTGCTTCTTATTAGTTTCCATCAAGGCTTCAATGCTGTTTATGGCTTGCTTAAGGGCTGATGACGCTTAGCCACATGCCGTTTGATATTCAAACATCCAGCTAAGCCCCGCTAATATCTCTCCCTCTGCCATCATGAGGGCCATGCGTTCCGCTATTGCACCAACATGCGTCGCCGATGGGGATGGCTTGCCCTCAAGTTCCTGCTCGAAGCAGTGCACCACCGTTCTGCGAAGCGCTTCACCCACGGCGCGTCTCCTGTTTGCTCGTTGCAGGAGCCAAGTCTTGCGCCTTTCGGCTCGTGCCGTCCGGGTCCTGAACCTTTGCAGCAGCCAAGCCTGCCGTTTCGCGTCCCTGACGCGCCGGAGTTCAGCCCGCTGCACCCAGTGCCGTACGCCTTTGACTTCCACCCAACCCAGGCGGCGATCGATGGGGCATAAGGGTCCTGTCTGCACGTCGCTCACGCCCGCTGCAGTTGGATGACGTTGCCCTGCGCCCGCCCGGTCAGCGCGGCTTCGACGTGCCCGGACCAGGCGACCAGCGCGGCCCGCTTCTCGGTCGCCCAATCGTGCCGCTGATAGACCCCTACAATGCCGGACCGGCTACCCAACACATGGCCGAGCACTGCCTCGGTGACTTCCAGCCGCACCCCGAGCCGCTGCAGCCCGGTGGCCGTCGTCCTACGGAGGTCGTGAAGGCGCCAGACAGGGAAGGGAGGAACGTCCGCACCTTCTCCGGCTGCCTTGGCACGGGCCTTCGCTATGGCGGCGTCCAGCTTGAGCTTCGCCTTGGACCAGCCCGAAAACGGCGTGGCCCGGCCTTCGTTGAGCACTAGGCCATCTGTGCGCTCGAGGCCTTTTATAGCCGTGCGCGCCAGGTCGGATAGGGGGACGATATGCTCGACGCCGTTCTTCGCTCGCGCCCTTGGCAGCGTCCAAGTGGCCAGGTCGGGGGACAGTTCTTCCCACCGCAAGCCGGCCACTTCCTCCCGCCAGGCGCCGGTGGCCGCCAGCAGCCACACTATCCGGCCGTGGGCGTCCGTCGTGCCGGCGGCCTGCAGTATCTCGACCAGTTCGGCATCCGTCAGCACGCGCTCCCGTGACGGTGGCGCCTCGGGCACTGGGAGGGCGGTAAACGGGTTGGCAGGCACCATCTCGCGGCGCAGTGCCCACTGGTAGCAGGCTCGACCGTAGGCTACCGTGCGGCCGCTGATTGCCGCTTGGTCGCTGGCCATGCTGTTCGCCTTCCTGCGCCGGCCGATGCCGTCGATGACGGCGCGGATCGCCGCCCGATCGAGCTGGTCGGCCGCGGCAGCCAGGTGGGCCGCGAAGGCGTGCTTTAGCGCCCGCACCGCCTCGTCGGCGTATCGCGGCCGGCGATTGACCAGGTGCAGCCTGGCCCAGTCGTCTATCAGCACCTCCAGCGTGAGGCGCTCCTGCAACGCGCGGGCTTTCGCTGCTGCGGTGGCCGCCCGGCGGTCTGCGATCGGGTCGGCGCCCTTCCGCACGGCCGCGCGGAGGTCGCTCGCTTCGGTGCGAGCCTGGGCGACTCCCATCATATCCCACACGCCGACGTGGAAGCGCCGCATAGCCCCGGCGTGGTCGCGGCAAGCCAGGACCCAACTGGCCTTGCCGACGGCCGTGATGCGAAGGCGGAGGCCGGGCATGGCGGCGTCGGAGATGTCCGCACGGGCCTTGCCTGCGATGGCTTCACGGACCGCCTTGCAGATAGCCGGCTCGGTCAAGTTCATCGTCGCCATCACACCGTCCACTCTGCGGGGCTTCAACGGGGCTTCACAAGCACCCGAGATAGCCTAACGTATATACGGACGGCACGGTGACACATAGCCCCAGCTAGGCTACTGATTTATCCAGCATTTCAAAGACGATTGGGTGGAGAGGTGAGACGGGCTGATGCAGTGTGATCTAACCCGTCTCGCGTACTTTTAATCAGCGGGTCGTTGGTTCGAACCCAACATCACCCACCAATCTTAAGGCAGATGCGGCTACGACTTCTTGCGAGCTGCCCGTGAACCGCGAGCCGGAGCGGTCGCCCGCGCCGGCGTTGCCGTCACGCAGGCGAAATCCACCGGCGACAGGTTCTTCGCCGCCGCATACTCCGGCAGCTGCGCCACCGGCACCGCTGCCACCTCGGTGAACACCGGCTTCAGCCGCGGGCAGAACTGGTTGCCCTCGTGCTGCCCGGCGATGCTCTGCTCGTTCGCCTGCGACGTGATGAAGCTGTCGTATTTGGACTGTGCCGCCTTGCCGTAGGTCCGCTTGAACCAGGCGTTCACCACGCCGTCCTCCCGCACCAGCTCGGTCCGGTCACGGGTGACGAAGCCGTTGTAGCTCTCGTCCTCGCCGCACGCGACCGCCAGCACGCTCAGCTCGCTCTTGAGCGCGCCCACGTCGAACGCGGACTCGTCGGCCGCTGCGGTGCAGTGCGCCTGCGCCGGGCCGGCGACGCCGGCGAGCAGGGCCATGGCGGCCAGCAGGCAGCCTGCCCGGTGCGCCCTCACTTGGCGGCCACCGGGGCGCTCGGGGCTGCGTTGACCGTGACCTGCATTGTCTCGTCTCCTGGAATGAATTTGACGGCGAAGCTGTCCGCGCCGGTGGCGCCGGGGCGGGGCGTGTAGTCCACGCGGGTGTCGTCGCCCACCAGGTGGACATAGACGGCGCCGTTGCGCGGCCGCTGGGTCAGCAGGCCGGCGTCCAGCGGCTTGCCGTCCCGTGTCACCAGGATGCCGCACCAGCCGCCGCCGCCCGTGGCCATCGCCACCGTGCTGGGCTTGCCGTCCACGAGCTTCTCCTCGGGCGCCGTGCAGGACGCAGCCTTGCCGGACAGGTCGGCAGCGTAAACCGGCAACCGGCTGCGCGCGGCCTGCTGCGCCGGGGTGGCGCAGCCGGCAAGCAGCAGAAGGGCGGGAAGAAACAAGGCGATGTGGCTGGCTTGCATCGTGGCGGTGTTCCTGGTGTGCGGCGGGCAGGCTTGCCCGCCGGGTCCCTTGCCGGGCGGCGGGCCGATGCCGTAGGTCTGGCGAAGCCGCGTTCTAATCGCGGCGGGGGAGGGCGACAAGCCGTGGCCGTGCTGCTTCTGCTGCCGTTTATCGGCTTACTGTGGGTGCCGTTCTACAACATGGCCGAACCGGCGCTGTTCGGCTTCCCGTTCTTCTACTGGTACCAGCTGGCCTGGGTGCCGGTCAGCTCGCTGCTCACCTGGCTGGTCTGGCGCAGCGCCAAGCGGGAGCCGGAGCAGTGATCAGCGACACCATCGACTGGCCGGCCTTCGCGGTGTTTGTCTTCTTCTTCGCCCTGGTCTCCGTCATGGGCTTCGTCGCCGCGCGCTGGCGGCGGCCGGCCACGCTGGCGCACATCGACGAGTGGGGGCTGGGCGGGCGCCAGTTCGGCACCTGGGTCACCTGGTTCCTGGTCGGCGGCGACTTCTACACAGCCTACACGGTCATCGCGGT
>CAXTJU010000141.1:0-6724 GCA_964244655.1 uncultured Acetobacteraceae bacterium
TGAACGAGGTGGTGTTCGACTTCTACGACCGCCTGAAGTCGATCAGCCGCGGCTATGCGAGCTTCGACTACGCGATGGCCGACTACCAGGAAAGCGACTTGGTCCGCATTTCCATCCTGGTCAACCAGGACCCGGTGGACGCGCTCAGCTTCATCGCCCATCGCAGCGCCGCCGAGCACCGCGGCCGGGCGATCTGCGCCAAGCTGAAGGAGCTGATCCCGCGCCAGCTGTTCAAGATCGCCGTGCAGGCGGCGATCGGCGGCCGGGTGATCGCGCGCGAGACGATCGGCGCGCTGAGCAAGGACGTGACCGCCAAGTGCTACGGCGGCGACATCAGCCGCAAGCGCAAGCTGCTGGACAAGCAGAAAGAAGGCAAGAAGCGGATGCGGCAGTTCGGCAAGGTGGAGATTCCGCAGAGCGCATTCCTGGCGGCGCTGAAGATGGACGCTTGATTCCGCGGGCGCTGAAATCCGCGAAGCGGAGATCGGGGCTTCACCCCAAACCCCACCAGAGGCCAGTCGTCCTTTGGACACCTGTTGAAGGGGTCAAGGGGATGACCATCCTCTTGCGGGTGCAGGGCAGCGCCTTGCCGGCTGCGGCCCAACTCGCCACTGCTTCTCCGGTCGGGTACGCGCCATGAGTCCAGGCTATCTCCCCTTCGCCGGGGCGCTCGAGTTGCCCGCCTTCCTGTGCGACAATTGCGGCTACTGGCAACGCCACTTCGCCCCCCCGCCCGCCTGCCCGATGTGCCTCGACTCCCGCCACGTCGTGCCGCAGGACGGCTGGCGGTTCTGGACCCGGGCGGAGGCGCAGGCGCGCTTTCCCTGCCACTGGGCTGAACTCGAACCCGGCGTGTGGCGCTTCTGGAACGAGCCGGTTGGCGGCATCGGCCCCAGCGCCTACGTCATCCAGACTCCGGCAGGCAACATGGGCTTCGAAGGCTGCCCGGTGTTCAGCGAGGCGGCGCTCGACCACATCGCGGCCCTGGGCGGCCTGGCGGTGCTGTCCGCCTCCCACCCCCATGCCTACGGCGCGCTGTGGCAGTTGCAGGACCGGTTCGACCCGGAACTCGCCCTGCACCCCGGGGACCTGTCCTGGTCCGGAGCGTTGAAGGTGAGCTGGCCGTGGGACGAGATGCTGGAGCCGCTGCCGGGCTTGGAGCTGCACCTGACCGCCGGGCACTTCGACGGCCATACGGTGCTGTTCGACCGCGCCCGCGGCATCCTGTTCTGCGGCGATGCGCTGAAGTTCGAGATGGTGGCGGACGACCCGCGCCGGGCGGTGACCATCTCGGCGCACAAGGCGTTCGTGCGCGGCATCCCGCTCACCCCGCGCGAGCTGCGCCGCTACCGCGACGTGTTCGCTGGCCTGCCGTTCACCCAGACCTGGACCCCCTTCGAGCAGGCCCGCAACAGCGGCCGGCCGGAGGCGCTGGCGCTGATCGACACCATGCTGGCCACCCGGCCCCATGCCGCGCCCGTCCGGCTGGACGCCCTTCCGCACCATTGCTAGAAGCGGCGGCAGCGGGACAGGTGGCCGAGCGGTTTAAGGCGCACGCTTGGAAAGCGTGTGTGCGTTAACGCGTACCGTGGGTTCGAATCCCACCCTGTCCGCCAAGCTTTCCCAAAGCCTGGGCCTATGCCGCAAACCGCGTGAACACCTGCCTCGCCCGCAGCCTGGCCGCGCCGTGCTCGCGGCGGAACTTGGCCTGCATCAGCCGATAAGATTCGTTCACCGGCCCTGCCACGTCAGGCCGGTACATCAGCGAGGGCGCGATGCGGTAGTGCAGGGTCACCCGATCGGTGTAGTGGGCGCCGAAGCGGGCGACGGCGCGAGTGTATAAATCGATGTCCTCCATCAAGGGCAGGTCCTCGTCGAAGCCGCCCAGCGCCGCGACGTGGCCGCGCCGGATCAGCGCAGAGCCGCCCACCAGCAGCGTCTGCCCGCACAGCAGCCGCGCCCCGAAACCCCAGCGCGGGCCGAAGCGCTGCAGCCGGCGGGCCGACCGCGCCGCGGCGTCGAAGAAACCGTGCTCGACCGCCACCTGCTCCGCATCCACGCCGAACGGGGCGATGCGGCCGAACACCACGCCTACGCCAGGCCGGGCCGCGAACTCCGCCTTGGCAGCGGCATAGTGCCCCTCCGGCACGCGGTCGTCATCGTCCAGGAAGTGGACCAACGCGCCTTCCGCCAGCGGCCAGGCCAGGTTCCGCACGGCGCCGGGTCGGCCTTGCGAGGGGGCGGGATTGCGCAGGTAGCGCACCCGGCTGTCCTGCGGCACGGCGGCCTCGGCAGACCCGGCGGCGCAGTCGTCCACTACGATCACCTGCAGCGACACCCCTGGCTGCGCCAGCACGCTGGCCACGGCCTCGGCCAGTTCGCCCGGGCGGCGGAAGGTCGGAATGATGACGGAGAAGTCCATGGGCACCTCGATCGGCTCGCACCGTCGGGTAGCAAAGTGCGCGCCAGGCCATCATAGCGCAAAAAGTGGCAATTTAATGTGAAGGACTAGGGACTTTGCGCTGGCAGCTCCCGCGCCAGCAGCCCGTCCCGCCGCACCGCAACGTGCCAGGTGGTGGCCGCCAGGTGCAGCGCCACCAGCGCATACACCGCCCACTGCACCAGCAGGTGGGCGGTGCGCGCCGCGCCAGCCATCTCCTTGTTCTCCGGCAAGCTCGGCAGGGTGAACAGGCCGAAATAGGACACCGGATGACCGCCGGCGGCAGACATCACGTAGCCGCTGACCGGCATGACGAACAGGATGGCGTAGAGCAGCCAATGGTTGGCGCGCCCGGCCAGCGCCATCCAGCGCGGCATGCCCGGCAGCTCCCGCGGCACCACGGGGCGGGTGGCGCGCCAGGCCAGCCGCACCGCGACCAGGGCCAGGATGGTGACGCCGACCGACTTGTGCAGAGTGAACAGCAGGCCGCGGCCCGAGGCGTCGTCCGGCAGGCTCACCATTACCCAGGCGAGCGGCAGGATGGCGAACATCAGCGCCGCCGTGAGCCAGTGAAACGCCTGCATCGCGCCGCTGTAGCGGGTGCGGACGCCGGGTGCGGCGGTGGCGATGGTGGCGCTCATGCAAGCCGCTCCTGAAGGGGGGTCATGGCGCTATTCCGCCGCCCGGCGCTGCTCGAAGAAGCGGTTGCCGGGGCGGGGCAGGCCGAGGTTCTCGCGCAGGGTAGCGCCTTCATACTCGCGGCGGAACAGGCCGCGGCGTTGCAGCTCGGGCACCACCTTGTCCACGAAATCGTCCAGGCCGGCCGGCAGGAACGGGAACATGACGTTGAAGCCGTCACAGGCCCCCGTCAGCAGCCGCTCCTCCATCTGGTCCGCGATGCTGGCCGCCGTGCCCACCATGGTCAGTCCGCCATAGCCGCCCATGCGCTGCGCCAGCTGCCGCACCGTGAGGTTCTCGCGCGCGGCCAGGTCCACCATGGCCTGGCGGCCGCTCTGGCTGGCGTTGCTGGGCGGGATCGGCGGCAGGGGCGCGTCCAGCTCGAACTTCGAGGCATCCGTGCCGAGCCGCATGGACAGGTTCGGCAGGGCGCTGTCCACGTGCGCCAGGCCGTCCAGCGTGGCGTGCTTGGCGCGCGCCTCCGCTTCCGTGTCGCCCACGATCACCAGCGCGCCGGGCAGGATCTTGAGGTGCTCCGGGTCGCGGCCGAGCTTGGCCATGCGGCCCTTGATGTCGGCATACAGGCGCTGCGCGTCGGCGAGCCCCGTCTCGTTGGAGAACACCACCTCCGCCGTCTCCGCCGCCAACTGGCGTCCCGCCTCCGACGAGCCGGCCTGCACGATCACCGGCCAGCCCTGCGGCGGGCGGGCGACGTTGAGCGGGCCCTTGACCGAGAAATACTGCCCCTTGTGGTTCAGCGTGTGCAGCTTGGCCGGGTCGAAGAACACGCCGGACTCCACGTCCCGGATGAAGGCGTCGTCCGCCCAGCTATCCCACAGCCCGGTCACCACGTCATAGAACTCGCGGGCGCGGCGGTAGCGCTCGTCGTGCTCCATCTGGTCGGTCATGCCGAAGTTGAGCGCCGCGTCCGGGTTGGAGGTGGTGACGATGTTCCAACCGGCGCGCCCGTTGCTGAGATGGTCGAGCGAGGCGAACTTGCGGGCGATCAGGTAGGGCTGCTCGAAGGTGGTGGAGGCGGTGGCGACCAGGCCCAGCCGCTCCGTCACCACGGCGAGCGCGGGCAGCAGGGTCAGCGGGTCGAACGAGGTGACGGTGGCGCTGCGCTTGAGCGCATCCATCGGCATGTTGAGCACGGCCAGGTGGTCGGCCATGAAGAACATGTCGAACCGGCCGCGCTCCAGCGTCTGGGCGAAGCGCTTGAGGTGGGCGAAGTCGAAGTTCGCGTCCGGCCAGCCCCCGGGATAGCGCCACCAGGCGGTGTGGATGCTGACGGGGCGCATGAAGGCCCCAAGACGGAGCTGGTGCTGCATGTCAGGACCCGGCGACGGCGCGCCGGGCCATGACGCCGATCAGGTGGGCGCGGTACGGGGCGGAGGCGTGCATGTCGCCGTTCAGGCCGTCCGCCGGGGTGGCGATGCCGCGCAGCGCATCCGCCGACCAATCGGCCGCCAACGCCTGCTCCATCGCCGCGTGGCGGAACACGCCGTCCTGCCCGGCGCCGGTGATCGCCACGCGCACGCCGGCCGGACGGCATGACGCTCCCTGGGCCACGAACACGCCGACCATGGCGTAGCGCGACGCCGGGTTGCGGAACTTCTCGTAGTTGGACCGCTCGGGGATGGGGAACTCGATGGCGGTGATCAGCTCGTCCGGGGCGAGCGCCGTGGCGAACATGCCCTGGAACCAGTCATCCGCGGCGATGCGCCTGACGTCCGTGACGATGGTGGCGCCCAGCGCCAGCACGGCCGCCGGGTAGCAGGCGGAGGGGTCGTTGTTGGCGAGCGAACCGCCCATGGTGCCGCGGTGGCGCACCTGGGTGTCGCCGATCAGCAGCGCCATCTTGGCGAGGCCGGGGATGCGCGCCTGCACCGCCGGGTCGGCGGCGATGGCGCCGTGGGTGGCCATGGCGCCGATGGTGATGCTGTCGGCCGCCGCGGTGATGCCGGACAGGCCGAGGCCGGCGAGATCGACCAGCGCCGAGGGCCGGTTCAGCCGCTGCTTCAGCACGGGGACGAAGGTGTGGCCGCCGGCGAGCGCCTTGGCCTCCACGTCCTCGCCGAGCAGCTTCACGGCGTCGGCGACGGTGGACGGCTTGTGGTAGGCGAAATCGTACATCAGGCCTACTCCGCCGCCAACGCCACGGGGTGCATCACGCGCTGGGCCGCGTCGATCGCCTCCACGATGTTGTGGTAGCCGGTGCAGCGGCACAGGTTGCCTTCCAGCCCGTGGCGGATCTCGTCTTTGCTGAGGCCCGCTGGGTGCATCCGCACCAGGTCGATGGCGCTCATCACCATGCCCGGCGTGCAGAAGCCGCATTGCAGGGCGTGGTGCTCGCGGAACGCCTCCTGCATCGGGTGCAACGTGCCGTCCGCCGCGGCGAGGCCCTCGATGGTGAGCACGTGGGTCCCGTCTGCCTGCAAGGCGAGCACGGTGCAGGCCTTCACGCTCTGCCCGTCCACGTGGACGACGCAGGAACCGCATTGGCTGGTGTCGCAGCCGACATGGGTGCCGGTGAGGCCGAGCTTCTCGCGCAACAGCTCGACCAGCAGGGTGCGGCCTTCGATGGCCACGGTATACGGCGTGCCGTTCACCGTCAGGCTGACCTGGGGCATGGCGTCTCTCCCGTCTACGCGCTCTTGACGGGCCAGAGTGCGGCGGCGGCAGGCGGGCGGTCAAGGGAGGCGGCCGTCCGGTCGTGTCTCGGCTTGAAATCCGGGCCAGCTCCGCCACCGTTGGCGGACCGTCTAAAATGGGGTGCCCAGACTGCGGGTCCGTATTTGGTGGTAAGCAGTCTGTCCGGTTCCTGGTCTGCACGGGAAGAAAGCAGGCGCTACTCGTCAGCAAAAACGTCCAGCCCCCAACCTACTCTGCAAGCAGCAAGTAGCTGCATTTGGTCGGGCTCCAACCATACGCCACATTGCCGATCAGCCGACACATAAAGGCCGCCGTAGATCTTCACCTGTTGCGGCTGGATTGTCGCTCTAAGCTGGGCGAAACCGTCCTCTCGTCCCCTCAGCCGAGCCAGCAGACGGGTTAGCGCGTCAGCGTGCTGCCCCACCATCGACTAGGCGCTGACCCTCTATGTCGTGCCACCAGCCGTTGAACGTTCGAGGTTTGCCGCTCCGCGACGGCTCTCCCTTTCTCCCGATGGAAGTTGGTTCAAAGCCAAGCGTCTCCGTGACCAAGTCTGGGTTGGTATCAAAGCCGGTGATGGCGAGCGTGAGCATCGCCAACTATGTCCGTTTTCCGGTGTCCCAAAAAGCTCGATGGATGGCCACAATGAGTCGAGAGCAGACGAACAGACTCAACCGGATTTCAAGTTGCGACGCTACCGGCCGTCCCGTCTGGGCATGGCCATGCGCGATGGCTGCCCTTCTCTTGAAGAGCAAACTTCCTGTCAGGGAGTTTGCAATGGCGGAAAGGCGGCGTTCCGCTCACCCGCTGTCGCGTCGCTCCGGCGCCTTGTTGATGATCCGCACCAGCTCGGCGTCCGACATGCGGGCGTAGTCCGGCTTCGGCGGCGGCGGCCGGCCGCCCCACGCCCGCAGCGGCGTGCGCGGCGGCAGGCTCTCCGGCGGCGTGCCC
>CAXTJU010000142.1:0-6674 GCA_964244655.1 uncultured Acetobacteraceae bacterium
CGAGGTCGTGCACGATGTCGGCAATCAGCGCCGGCACCGACAGGCCGGACCCGAATGAGGCAGGCCCGGACGGGGCAGGCCTGGACAGGCTGGCTGGGTGGCGGGCGAACTCCGCCCGGTCCAGCTGCTCCAGCCGCTCGCGGGCCTCGCCGTGCAGGCGCTCGGCCTGTGCGTCGCTGCCCGCCTCGGCCTGGATCGCGTCCTCCACGGCGCGCAGCACGCGCTGCCGGGTGGCCGCACGGTCTGGGCCGGCACGGGTGGGGCGGGGCGGCTGGGCCAGGTGTCGCAGCATCAGCACGGTGCGCCGGGCGCAGCGGGCGATGCGGTCGAAGGCGGCGGTGCTGGCGTCCGGCACCGGCTCGGCGAGGGTGTTGGCGATGTGCACCTGGGTCAGGGCGTTGGCCTGCAAGGCGGTGGCCAGCTCGAGGCTGAGGTCGGCCAAGCGGCGCACCAGGGCCAGGCCGTGCGCGTCGGCGTCGGCGCGCTGCGCGTCCAGGGCGGCCTGGCCGTCGCGGGGTGCGGCGTCGGACGGCTCTGGGGTGGGGGAGGGATGCGGGCTGCTCACGAACGGAATAAGAACACGCGGTGCGGACGGGCGCAAGCTTTTGTTTGCTGAGCTAACGCCGGGGAGCGCTGCGGCTGCCTTCAAGCCCCGTCATGCCCGGACGTGATCCGGGCACCCATGCCGCGGCGGCGCGACCGGGGCGGGCCGTTGCTGGCACGGCGTTGCCGCGGCGGGCCGCACGTGCGCTGCCCTCGCGTGGGTGCCCGGATCAAGTCCGGGCATGACGGTGTATTATGGGCGAAGCGCGCGTGGAGCTTTGGGCGGCTTCTGCCCGGGCAGCATGACCTGGAAACAGCTGAAGCCCAGGAAACTCGCCCGTGAAGGGCAGTTGGGTTCACGACGCCCGCTAGTCGTCGGTCGGCCCCATGGACTTCATCAGGTCGTACATGCGCTTGCGCACGTTGGGGTCGGTGATGCGGTAGTAGGCGCGCACCAACTCCAGCGTCTCGCGCTTGCTCATCGCATCATCCGCGCCGCCGAAGCCTTCCTGCTGCTCGGCGAACCCGCTGGCGGAGCGGCCTGGCGGCGGGGCGCCGGACACGACGCCGGATACGGCATCAGCCATGTTGTCGTAGAAGAAGCTGATCGGCACATCCAGGATGCGCGACAGGTCGAACAGCCGGGACGCGCCGACGCGGTTGACGCCGCGCTCGTATTTCTGGACCTGCTGGAAGGTGAGGCCGAGCGCATCGCCCAGCCGCTCCTGCGACATGCCCATCAACGTGCGGCGCAGGCGGATGCGCGCGCCCACGTGCACATCGACCGGGCTCGGACGGCTCTCAGTCGGCTCGGCCATCCTCGCGCCAGCTCCTGTTCCATCCGCACATGCCCGCAGCAGCAACGCCGCGTGCAGGAATGACTTAACTCCACAACCAGAAATTGTCAATAATTGGTCGCGCATTGAGCATATAACGTTATTTTAACGGGGAAAGATCATAAACCTGCCTTCGTCTCCCCGGCGGATCAGGCCCAATCCTGCTGCGCACGCCGCCAAGGCGAGCAGCAGCGGGATCGTCAGGCCCTGACGGGAGAACGGCGTGGGGCCGCGCTGGCCGGGCAGGGACACCACCATCTGCGCAGCCGTCCGCGGCGGCAGGCGGCCCAGCTCCCGCCCCAGCGCGTCGAACGCGGCGGTGATGCCGGTGTTGGCGGCGCGGACCAGCGGCAGCCCTTCCTCCACCGCGCGCATCCGGGCGGCAGCGAGGTGCTGGCGCGGCCCCGTCGAGTTGCCGAACCAGGCGTCGTTGGTGATGTTCACCAGCCAGGCCGGGCGGTCGCGCTCGTCCACCAGCTGCGCCGGGTAGATCGCCTCGTAGCAGATCAGCGCGCCGAACGGCGGCAGGCCGGGGGGGTGCAGGGTCTCCGGGCCGCTGCCAAACGAGATGTGCCCCGGCACCAGCTGCACCGCGAACGGCACCCAGCTGGGCGCGAACTCGCCGAACGGCACCAGGTGCCACTTGTCGTACACGCCCGCGACGCTGTCCGGCCCGCTCAGCACGAACAGGCTGTTGTACGGGTTGCCGGCCTCGTCGAAGCGCAGGCTGCCCGCCACCACGGCCGCCGCCGGGCGGGCGGCGTCCCAGATCGCCTCGCGGGCGTTGCGGTCGCGGCCGAGCAAATAGGGGCTGGCGGTCTCCGGCCACACGACGGCCACCGCCTGGCCCGGATGCAGGCGGCGCGCCTCCGCGACACCTTCCTGCGTGAGCGCCAGGTAGCGGTCGAACACCGCCTCGGCGATGCTGCGGTCCCACTTGTCGTCCTGCGGCACGTTGCCCTGCACCAGCACGACGCTCACCCCGGGGGCGGGCTGCACCGGCTGGCCCAGCCGGTGCAGGCCGAACCCGGCCCAGGCCAGCAGCGCCGCCGCCGCGCCGGCCGCGGCGCGCCAGCCGAGCGCCGGGCTGGCGGCCAGCAGCACGGTGAGCAGGGTGAGGCCGGGCGCGCCGACCCAGGCGGCGGGCTGCAGCATCACGTCGCCGAACGCGCCGGGGACCGCCCACACGCTGCCCCACGGGTTCCAGGGAAAGCCGGTGCCGATGAACTGGCGGGCCAGGTCGGCCAGCGTCCACAGCCCGGCGAACAGCAGCACCCGGCGCCATCCGGGCGGGGCCAGCCGCGCGCCGGCGCAGGGCACGGCGATGAACAGCGCCAGCAGCGCGGACAGCGCGGGCACCGCCAGCGGCACCAGCCACCAGTAGCGCGCCGCCTCGATCAGGATGGCCTCGGTGATCCAGTACAGCCCGAGGACGTGGTGGGCGAGGCCGAAGCAGAAGCCGCGGCGCAGCGCCCCCGGCCAGCCGCGCGCGCCGCCGACCAGCGCCAGCAGGCCCGGCACGCTGACCAGCAGCACGGGAATGGCATGGACGGGGGGCAGCGCCGCGGCGGACAGCGCGCCCAGGGCCAGGGCGGCGGCGTCTGCGCGCCAGCCGGCGAGGGCCGCCAAGCGGGCCAGGCCGGGCCGCCCGGCCGTGGCGACCGCCGTGCTCAAGGTCGCACGGTGCGCCCGGGGGGCACGGGCGCGCCGGTCAGCACGGCAACGATGCACTCGGCTGCCATGACGCCCATCGCCACCATGGCCAGCGGCGTCGTGCCGGCGACGTGGGGTGTCGCGATCACGCAGGGGTGGCGGCGTAAGGGGTGCGCGGCCGGGGGAGGCTCGGCGGCGAACACGTCCAGCGCCGCGCCGGCGACGTGGCCGCGGTCCAGGGCGGCCAGCAGCGCCGCCTCGTCCAGCAGGCCGCCGCGCGCGGTGTTCACCAGCAGCGCGCCCGGCGGCAGGGCGGCGAGCGCCGCGGCGTCGATCAGCGGGGGCCCGCCGGGCGTCCAGGGGCAGTGCAGGGACAGCACGTCCGAGCGGGGCAGCAGGGCGGCGAGCGGCAGGCTGGCGGCGGACGCCGGGTCATGGTGGGCGGCGTGCATCCCGAAGGCGGCGGCGAGCCGGGCGACCGCCTGGCCGATGGCGCCGAAGCCGACCAAACCCAGCCGCAGCCCGGCCACGTCCCGCACAGGGGGAGCACCCTCCCGCCAGCCGCCGGCGGCCAGGCTGGCTGCGAGCGGGCGCAGCTGCTTGGCGAGCGCCAGGACCATGGCCAGCGTGTGCTCGGCGACGGCGGCGGTGTTGGAGCCGGGGGTGCGGGTGACGGTGATGCCGCGGGCGGCGGCGGCGGCCAGGTCCACGTCGTCCACGCCCACGCCGTGCCGGGCCACCACGCGCAGCCGGGGGGAGGCGTCCATCGCGGCGGCGGTCACGCGGCCCTGGCGGGACAGCACGGCGTCCGCGGCGGTGGCGCGCACCCGCTCCGCCACCGCTTCGGCGGTGGGGTAGGCGGGCATGGCGTGGACGGCGCAGCCCGCCGCCGCCAGCAGCGCCATGGCCGGCTCGGCCAGCTGCGGCGCGGTGATGACCACGTTGAACCGCGCCACGCTCAGTCCGGCATCTGGCGCTTGTAGTGGTCGATGTACTTGTCGGTGACCAGGTCGGTCTTGACGATGATGGCGATGTCGATGGTGTTGAACTGGGTGTCGATCACCGCGCCGTCGCCGATCATGGCGCCGAGGCGGAGGTATCCTTTGATGAGCGGCGGCAGCGTGGTGCGCACCCGGCGGCCATCGACCTGCCCCGGCGGCAGGCGGCGCATGTCCACGTAGCGCGAGGCGATGGCGCGGGGGCGCAGGGCGGGCGGGGCCAGGTGGTTGTGGTACAGGTAGGTCAGGGCGGCGGCCTGGCCGTCCGGGTCGGTGCCGGCCAGGCTGGCGCAGCCGAACATGAGGTCGATCTCGTGGGCGAAGATGTAGGCGGCGATCCCGCGCCACAGCAGCTGCATGACGGCGCGGCCGCGGTAGCGCGCATCGACGCAGGAGCGCCCCAGCTCCAGCACGCGGCCCGGGAAGGCCAGCAGGGGGGCGATGTCGTACTCGGCGGCGGAGTAGAACCGGCCCACCGCCGCCGCCCCTGCGCGCTGCATCATGCGGTAGCAGCCGACGACGCCGTCCGGGCCTTCGCCGAGCGCGTGGTCCACCACGATCAGGTGGTCGGCCACTCGGTCGAACACGTCCACGTCGCGGCGGGACAGGGCGGCGGCGGCGTCCGGCTCGGCGCCCATCTCGTCGTAGAACACGCGGTATCGCAGCGCCTGCACCGCTTTCAGCTCGCCCGGGGTGGCGGCGATGCGCAGGCCGAGCTGGCCGGCCCGCAGCTCCTGGAACGGCGACCGCCCGGAGGTCCGCTCCCAGAGGGGCTGCGCGACCACGGGGCGGTCGATCGTCACCGCGGCGCCTGGGGCGAGGCGTGGGGCTCGGTGAGCGCCGGCTTGGCGTCGGCGCCGTTGCGGGCGGGGCGGGCCTCGGCGGGGGCGTCGCGCTTGGCCGGGCGCTTGCTGCCGAACAGTTCCAGCCGGTGGGAGACGAGGTCGAACCCGAGCCGGGCGGCGATGGCCTGGATCAGCTGCTCGTGCTCGGCGTCCTCGAACTCGATCACCTTGCCGGTCTCGACATCGATCAGGTGGTAGTGGCGGCCGTGCGCGGTCGGTTCGTAGCGGGCCCGGCCGCCGCCGAAGTCGCGCCGGGCGAGGATGCCCTTCTCCTCCAGCAACCGCACCGTGCGATACACCGTGGCAATCGAGATGCGCCCGTCCAGCGCGGTAGCGCGGCGATACAGCTCTTCGACGTCCGGGTGGTCCTCCGCATCCGACAGCACGCGGGCGATGACCCGGCGCTGCCCGGTCATGATCAGGCCCCGTTCGACGCACAAGCGCTCGATGCGCGATTCCATGGGTCCCTGGGCATTCCTTGGCCGGATGTCAGGGTCTGGCGTAGCCGATCCGAGGGGGCGCTGTCGAATCGGCAAGCCGGGCGGCCGAGCCGTCCGCGGGGCTATTCGGCGTTGCGGACGCCGGTGCCGAGGCCGATCTTCTTGGCCAGCGAGGAGCGGTGCTGGGCGTAGTTGGGCGCCACCATCGGGTAGTCCGAGCCGAGGCCCCAGCGCTCGCGGTACTGGTCGGGTGTCATGTTGTAGGAGCTCATCAGGTGGCGCTTCAGCATCTTGAGCTTCTTGCCGTCCTCCAGGCAGACGATGTAGTCGGGGAACACCGACTTGCGGATCGGCACGGCCGGCTGCGGCCGCTCCGGCGGCGGCACGGGGGCGGCGCCCAGCCCGGCCACGGCGCGATGCACATCCCGGATCAGGCCAGGCAACGCATCCGGCGGAACCGAGTTGGAAGCGACGTGCGCCGAGACAATCTGCGCGGTCAGCGCCAGTATATCGAAGTCGGCAGAGCTTTCAGACATGTCGCAACCTCGGCTTGGAGAGAGTCGCGCCATATACAATTGAGACGAGTCGCTCCGCAACTGCTTGAAATGGATTTAGGGATGATCTTGTTGCAGGCGATCACATGACCGACCTGGATATCACCCGCGAGGTGTGCCCCATGACCTTCGTCCGCACGCGGCTGGCGCTCGACCGGCTGCGGCCCGGCGAGCGGCTGCGGGTGCGGCTGCGCGGGGAGGAGCCGCGCGCCAACGTGCCGCGCACCGCCACGGAGCAGGGCCATGCGGTGGAGCAGGTGACGGACGAGGCGGACGGCAGCACCGTCGTCGTCATCCGGCGGGGCTGACCAAGCCGCCGGAGCCGGGGCGGCGCAGCACCAGGGCGTCGCGCCCCGGGCCGTAGTACCCGCGGCGGCGGCCGACCTCGCCGAACCCGGCGGCGGCGTACAGCGCCAGGGCGGGCGCATTGCCGGCCGCGACCTCGAGGAACAGCGGCTCGGGCGATGCCGCCACCCGGTCCAGCAAGGCCCGGCCGGCGCCCCGCCGCCGGGCGGCCGGCGCCACCGCCAGGGTCAGGATCTCGGCCTCGCCGCCGGCCCGGCGGGCCAGGATGCAGCCGCCGCCGGGGTCGATGAAGCCGAACACGCCGGGCAGGGCCAGCAGCTCCGCCATCGCTGCCGCGCCCCAGCGCTCGCCGGGGGGGAAGGCGGCGGCGTGGATGGCGGCGAGCGCGGCGGCGTGGGCCGGACCCACCGGGCTCATGCCGGGGCGGGGCGGGCAGGCCGCGGCACGCGGGCCTCCGGGGCGGCCACGTAGAGCGGCAGCGCCTCGCACGGGGGTAGGC
>CAXTJU010000143.1:0-6558 GCA_964244655.1 uncultured Acetobacteraceae bacterium
TTTGCAGCCCTCATTCTTTCTCGATCGTGCACTGCAGCGGATGCTGGTTCTGCCGCGCAAGGTCCATCACCTGCGTGACCTTGGTTTCCGCCACCTCGTAAGTGAACACCCCGCATACGCCGACGCCGCGGCGGTGGACGTGCAGCATGATGCGCGTCGCTTCTTCCTGGTTCTTCTGGAAATACCGTTGCAGCACGTGGACGACGAACTCCATCGGCGTGTAGTCGTCGTTCAGCATCAATACTTTGTACATGGCCGGCTTGCGGGTCTTGGGCCGCACCTTGGTGACGACGCCGATGCCGGGGCCTTCGCCGCCGCGCTTGTCCGTATCGCTCATCAGAGGGTGGTCCGGGCCGCATGACTGTCCATGGCGGCAGCATATCGGATCAGCGGCAGCCCGGAAAAGGCCCTTGCGCAAACAGGCGTCGGCGATGGCCGTCCCGAAGCAGCAAGGGCCCGGGCAACCGCCCAGGCCCCTCGCCGGCGCCGTCAGGATGTCAGCCGAGGCGGCTGAACGTCTCGGCTGCCACGGTGAGGCGTGCCGTGATCGGGGCAAAGGCCTGCTCGGACAGCTTCATGCCGCTGTCCGTCATCTGGCTGGCCTGCGACACCGCCTTGTCCAGACCCGTGCGCAGCAGGCTGGATTGCAGCTCCATCGCGTCCTTGACCGACCTGACCGAGGCCATCGCCTTGAACCCGGCCATCATGTCGTCCATGGCCGCACGGGCGGCGGCGGCCAGGCTTTGGCCCATGTCCTGTGCCCCGGCAGCCATGATCTGGCTGGAGCGAGCCATGGCCTCCATGTTGCCGTGCGCGAAGGCGGCCATCTGTTCGGCGGTTTTCATGGCCTGCTGCATACCGTCGCGCGAGGCGGACTGGCTCTGCTCCATGCCGTCCTTCAAGCTGGAAACAGTGCGGCCGATATTGTCCTTCGCGGCATCTTGGAGGCTGCCCATCGTGTCGGTGCTCATCAACGCCGTTCCTTCTTGTCGAGGTGTTCGCCGTCCCACGGCTGCGTTTTGAAGACACGCGGCACATGCGAATTGCTGCGCTGCAGCACGCTCCCATTACAAAAGCATGCGATGCATGGTCAACATAATTTGTGCGGCGCAGCATGAAATTTCGCTGCGCACATGTATCATCACGCTAAAGTCGCATGATAACCCGCTCAGAATACGCCTGTTTTAACGTTTTGTAAGTGGACATAAGGTATTGCAGCGCATTAGGGTACGTTGCTGATGCGAGATTGTGGGGCATGATGGGCTGGCTGCGAAGCGTGTGGCGGCTGATGCTCATGGTTCTGCTCGCGTTCGCGGCAGGCGCTCGGCCTGCAGCCGCACAAGTCGGCTCGGAGCGATACGCCTCCTTCGTCATGGACCCGGCCTCCGGCCAAGTGCTGTCCGCCGCGAACGCGGATGAGCCGCGCTATCCCGCCAGCCTGACCAAGATGATGACCATCTACATGCTGTTCGAGGCGATGCGGGACCGCCGGGTCAGCCTGAACGACACCGTGCCCGTGTCCGCCCACGCCGCTGCCATGCCGCCGTCCAAGCTCGGCCTGCTGCCAGGAACCGCGCTGACGGTGCAGCAGGCGCTGCTCGGATTGGTCACCAAATCCGCCAATGACGCCGCAGCAGCCTTGGGCGAGCTGCTGGGCGGCGACGAGGAGCGGTTCGCCCAGATGATGACCCTGCGGGCCCGCGCCCTGGGCATGAGCCACACCACGTTCCGCAACGCCTCCGGCTGGCCAGACCCGGACCAGGTGACCACGGCGCGGGACCTGGCCGTGCTGGCGCGCCACCTGATCCAGGACTATCCGGACGAGTACCGCTACTTCAGCGTGCCGTCCTTCGTATTTCACGGCCGGGTCATCCCGAACCACGATCGCATGCTGCAAACCTACCCGGGCGCGGACGGGCTCAAGACCGGCTACATCGACGCCTCCGGCTGCAACCTGGTCACCTCGGCAGTGCGCGGGGATGTGCGTTTGGTCGGCGTGGTGATGGGCGCGTCCAACGGCTACGAGCGGGACACCCACATGGCGGCCTTGCTGGACGCCGGGTTCGACCGGATGGGCGTGCCGGTCAGCCGTGGCGAGCC
Organism: uncultured Acetobacteraceae bacterium; assembly: GCA_964244655.1. Taxonomy (GTDB): domain Bacteria; phylum Pseudomonadota; class Alphaproteobacteria; order Acetobacterales; family Acetobacteraceae; genus LMUY01. The sequence goes on from CAXTJU010000143.1 coordinate 2,101, forward strand.
GCGGCTGCGCGAGCCGCTCCTGGTCGCCGCCGCGTCCGCCGCCACCCTGCCGCAATCCACCCTGGCCCTGCGGCCGGCTTGGCACAGCCTGGCGCGGACCTCCTGGCGTTCCGCGCCACGGTTCGAGCGGCCCTTTCAGGATGCCCCTCGTGTGCTGCATGGCCGCGCAAGGGCCGAGCCGACGCCGGCCCACGCCTTGGTGCGCCCATCCGCATACCGGCATCAGCCTGCCGGCGGAGCGGCCCAGCGCGTCCACGGCTGACCCGTCCTGCCTCAATGGCTGCCGCGGCCTTGCGCCGGGCCACCGCCTTGCGCATTTTCTAGCGTCGTGAAGGCAGCGGGGCGGTGATGGACGGCGGGAGCGACGGGCGCAGGATCATCATCCACGGGCAGGACGACTTCGCAGGGATGCGGGCGGCCGGACGGCTCGCGGCCGAAACCCTGGACATGATCACCGCCCACGTGAAACCCGGCGTCACCACAGGCCAGCTCGACGTGCTGTGCCACGATTTCATGGTCTCGCACGGCTCCATTCCCGCGACGCTGAACTACCGCGGCTACCCGAAATCCACCTGCACCTCCATCAACCACGTCGTCTGCCACGGCATCCCAGGGGACCGCCGCTTGATGGAAGGCGACACGCTCAACATCGACGTGACGGTGGTGCTGGACGGCTGGCACGGCGACACCAGCCGCATGTACGCGGTCGGCCAGCCCGGTACCCGCGCCCGCATGCTGCTGGACGTGACCTACGAGGCCATGATGCGCGGCATCGCCGCCATCCGGCCCGGCGCCACCCTGGGAGACGTGGGGTTCGCCATCCAGAGCTACGTGGAAAAGCAGCGGTTCAGCGTGGTGCGGGACTTCTGCGGCCACGGCATCGGCCGCCGCTTCCACGAGGCGCCGAACGTGCTGCACTTCGGCCGCGCCGGCGAGGGCGTGGTGCTGCGCCCCGGCATGTTCTTCACTGTCGAGCCCATGGTCAACGCCGGCCGGCCGGAGGTGAAGGTGCTGGAGGATGGCTGGACCGCCGTGACGCGGGACCGCAGCCTGTCTGCGCAGTTCGAGCACATGGTCGGCGTGACCGAGGAGGGCTGCGAGGTGTTCACCCACTCGCCCGCCGGTTACGCCAAGCCGCCCTATGCCTGACCCGGCCGGGCCGTGGCACGAGACGGTGCACCGCCTGCGGTTCAGCGACAACGACTCCGTGGGCCACGTCAACAACGCGGTCTATGCCGTGATGTTCGAGGCGGGCCGCACGGAGCTGATGGACGCGGCCGCCCTGTTCGAGCGGAACGGCCCGCTTTCCGCCGTGATCGTGCGGCTGGAGATCGACTTCAGGCAGGAGATGTCCTGGCCCGGCGAGGTCGCCATCAGCAGCGCCGTCAGTCGCTTCGGCGCCAAGTCGTTCGACATCCGCCAGCGCATCGCCAAGGGCGGCGTGGTGACGGCGGAGGGCGTCTCCGTCATCGCCCTAATCGACCGGGAAACCCGGCGCGCGGTGCCGCTGGACCCAGGCGTGCGCGCCCGCTTCGCCCCTTGGACCCTGCCGGGCGCCTGACCGGCATGGCCGATCCTGACGCGCTGCCGCTCGCCGATCGTGCGCCGCCCTCCCCGGTCAGCGCCGAGGGCCACCGCCACCGCCTGCGCGCCCGCCTGCTGACGGCGGGGCCGGACAGCGTGGCGGATCACGAGCTGCTGGAACTGGTGCTGTTCCTAGCGCTGCCGCGGCGGGACACCAAGCCGATCGCCCGCGCCCTGCTGGCCCGCTTCGGTTCCTTCGCCAACGCCATCGCCGCCCCGTTGCAGGAGCTGCGGTCGGTGGAGGGCATGGGCGACGCCGGGTCAGCCGCGCTCAAGACGGTGCAGGCCGCCGCCCTGCGGCTGATCCGCCCGGAGCTGCGCAGCGGCCCCGTGCTGTCCAGCTGGACCGTGCTGATGGACTACCTGACCGCCCAGCTGTCGCGCGAGCGGGTGGAGCAGTTCCGCATCCTGTTCCTGGACAACAAGAACCGCCTGCTGGCCGACGAGGCGCAGGCCCGCGGCACGGTGAACCACACGCCGGTCTATCCACGCGAGGTGGCCAAGCGCGCGCTGGAGCTGCACGCGACCGCGTTGATCCTGGTGCACAACCACCCGAGCGGCGACCCGGCGCCCTCCCGCGACGACATCGAGATGACGGGCGAGATCAAGCAGGCGGTTGCGGCGCTCGGCGTGGTGCTGCACGATCACATCATCGTCGGCAACGGCCATTGCCTGAGCTTTCGCAAGGAAGGGCTGCTATGAGCATGGCCCGCGCCATCGTCGCGTTCGGCCTGGCCACGGCGTTGGCGGCCTGCGGCGCGGATGTGCCGCACTCCCCACCCCACCCGTTCGGGGGCACAAGCCCAAGCCCCGTGCCGGGCGCGCGATCTAACGGGGGCTAGGCCGCGGGCTTTCGCGAGAAGGGATTGCCGTGACGGTCGTTCGCGCCATCATCCTGCTCGGGCTCATCACGGTGCTGGCAGCGTGCGACAGCCCCAATACGGCGCCGGCCTGGCGGCTGCTGCAGCCGATAGGCGGCGGCCCAGACCGTCTCTCGGGGGCCAACGGCGGCTAGAGCATCATTCGCCCGAATGGGATCACCCGTCAGGTGAAGATGCTCGTAAAAACAAAGCCTAGAGCGTTTTGCGTGCGCCTATCAGCACGGAAAACGCTCTAGGCCGCGAGCCGCCCGCACAACTCCCGCACCGCTGCCGCAGGCCCGTCCGGATGGCCCCATACGGCCGCCGAAACGGCGATGAAGTCAGCCCCCGCCTCGATTAGCGGCCTGCAATTCGCCGCCGTGATGCCGCCGATGGCGACGCACGGCACCTCCATCATCTCCGACCACCAGCGCAGGATGTCCGGGTCCGCCATCTCCGGCGGCTCCTTGGTGGCGCTGGGGTGGAACGCGCCGAACGCCACGTAGTCCGCCCCTGCCTCGCCCGCGACCATCGCCAGGTCGCGGCTGCCATGGCAGGTCACGCCGAGCATGCCGTCCTTCAGCACGCGGCGCGCCTCCGCCAAGGCCAGGTCCGTCTGCCCCACATGCGCCCCGTCGCAGCCGGAGCGGGCCGCCAGGTCCGGCCGGTCGTTGAGCAGGAACGCCACATCGCGCTCCTGCGCCACCGGGCGCAGCAGGTCGATCGCGCGCAGCAGGTCGTCCTCCGTCCAGTTCTTCAGCCGCAGCTGGACCGCCGCCACCGGGCCTGCGTCCAGGGCGGCGGCGAGGGTGTCGCGGAACCGGGCGGGGGCGAGCGCGGGCGGCGTGACCAAGTAAAGCTGACAGCCGCCCGCCTGGCTCAACGCTTGTCCTGGAAGATGTCGATCACTTGGCCCAGCAGCGCCAGCGCCTCTTCGCGCGGCCGCTGGAAGGTGTTGCGGCCGATGATGGAACCGTTGGCGCCGCCCTCGTTCAGCCCGCGGATGATGTGCAGCAGCCCCTCGGTGTCGGCGTGCTCGCCGCCGGAGAAGATCACCAGGCGGCGCCCGGCGAAGCAGCACTGCACCACGTGCGCCACCCGCTTGGCCATGGTGGAGCCGTCGATGCGCTGCTCCTCGTACACCTTCTTGGCGGCGGGCAGGCTGAGCGCCTCGCTCGGCGGCTTCACCTTGATAATGTGCGCCCCCATCAGCGCCGCCATGTGGGCGGCGTAGGCGCAGATGTCGAACGCCGTCTCCGCCGTCTTGTCGAGGCCCGGGCCACGCGGGTAGCTCCACACCACCACGGCCAGCCCGGCGGACTTGGCCTCCAGCGTCAGCTCGCGCAGGTCGTTCATCTGGTCGAAGGCGTATTCGCTGCCCGGATAGATGGTGAACCCGATCGCGGCGCAGCCCAGCCGCAGCGCGTCCTGCACGCCGCCGGTGATCGCCTGGTCCTTCTCGGTGGCCAGCGAGTTGGAGCTGTTGACCTTGAGGATGGTGGGGATGGCGCCGGCGAACGTGTCCGCCCCGCACTCCATCATGCCGAGCGGGGTGGCGAAGGCGTTGAGCCCGGCGTCGATCGCCAGCTGGAAATGATAGTGCGGGTCATACGCCGGCGGGTTGGCGGCGAAGGAGCGGGCCGGGCCGTGCTCGAAGCCCTGGTCCACCGGCAGGATGACCATCTTGCCGGTGCCGCCCAGCTTGCCCGCCATCAGGATGCGGGCGAGGTTGGTCTTGGTGCCGGGATTGTCGCTCTCGTAGTTGTTCAGGATCGTCTTGACGCGCTCTGTCACTTGCATTGGTCGGCCTCCCAGGGTGTTGCGGCGGCGCTGCGGTGATACGGGATTACCCGACCGTCGCCAGGCTGTCACCTTCAAGCCAAGCCACGAGGTGCCGCCCCGCCCCGCGCCGCGCCAGGTCCAGCGCCGGCGGCCGCTGCCCCAGCAGGCGCGCGTCGGCCACTGCCGCCCGGGAGGCCACCAGCGGCCAGGCCGGCACCGCCGGGTCCAGCAC
>CAXTJU010000144.1:0-6455 GCA_964244655.1 uncultured Acetobacteraceae bacterium
TGCCTGGACGACTACACCCGATATCTTCAAACTAAACCCGCGTCACCTCATCCCGAGACCAAACACCTAGTTTCCCTCCGTCGAGCCTCGTGGTCGACTCAATAGCGGCAACTACCGAGGATGATATAACAAAGCGATGTGGCCCGACACTTGCTAGAAAGGGATAATTATCATCAGTAAAAATTGCATCAGAATGTAATTATTAATTACCGTCGTGCTTGACAATAAAACCTGGAACGATGCTGATCGAGGATGGTACGAGCCAGCTAAGAAAAGCTCGAACCGTGTCCTCAATGAGGACATCGATTATCTCCGGCTTCCGAGAGATACGGATAGCGTCCACCTCCTTCAATATCGCGAGTTCTTGAGCACAGATCATCTCCCAAGCTGGGCCACCCTGCCTTTATTCTTCAATTTAGTTTTAGCCACTTGCCTTTCTTCACATTGAAGCTAATCTTTACTTGCGTTGCTGTAATGTCAAAACCAGCGTTGGCGGACCCAGAAGAAGCCATTGAAATCTTTTGACAAAAATCGAGGTTACAATATAGTTTAGCTCCGCCCTAGCGCGGCGCGAACCGCCTCCAACGCCTCCTCCGCCCGCTCCGCATCCGGCCCGCCCGCCTGCGCCATATCCGGCCGCCCGCCGCCGCCCTTGCCGCCCACCGCCGCACTCGCCGCCCGCACCAGGTCCACCGCGCTCACCCGCTTGACCAAGTCCGGCGACACCCCGACTGCCACCGAGGCCTTGCCGTCCGCCGTAGACACCACCGCCACCACGGCGCTGCCCGCCTGCTTGGCGATGGCTTCCACCAGGCCACGGAGCTCCTTACCGGGCACCTCGCCTACGTTGCGGGCGGCGAGCGGGATGCCGTTGATCTCCTCCAACTCCGGAGCACCCGCGCCGGTGGCCAATTTGCGTTGCAGCTCGCTCACCTGGCGCTCCAGCCGCTTGCGGTCCTCCACCAGCACGGCCACGCGGGCGGCCACATCAGCCGGGCTGGCCTTGAGCAGGCCGGCCACCTCCTCCAGCCGGCGCTCCACCTCGGCGCCCAGCGCCTGGGCGGCCGCACCCGTCACCGCCTCCAGCCGGCGCACCCCGGCGCTCACCGCGCCCTCGCCCAGCAGGCGGAACAGGCCGATGTCGCCGGTGCGGCGGACGTGGGTGCCGCCGCACAGCTCGACGGAGTAGCCGGGCTTGCCATCGGCGCCCTCGCCCATGCTGACCACCCGCACCTCGTCGCCGTACCTCTCGCCAAACAGCGCCATGGCGCCCTCGGCCACGGCGGCCTCCGGGGTCATCAGCCGGGTGCTGACGGGGGTGTTCTCGCGGATGCGAGCATTGACCTCCGCCTCCACCGCCTGCAAGTCGGCCTTGGCGATCGGCGTCGGCTGGCTCACGTCGAAGCGCAGGCGGTCGGGCGCGTTCAGGCTGCCCTTCTGCGCCACGTGGGCGCCGAGCCGCCGCCGCAGCGCCTCGTGCAGCAGGTGAGTGGCGCTGTGATGCGCCCGGATGGCGCCGCGCCGGGCGTGGTCCAGTTCCGCCACCACGGCGTCTCCCACGTGCAGCGTGCCGCCCTCTACCGTGCCGATATGGGCGAACAGGCTGCCAGCGCGCTTCTGCGTGTCCGTCACCAGCACCCGCGCGCCGCTGGCGCTCGTGATGGTCCCAGCGTCACCCACCTGGCCGCCGCTTTCGGCATAGAACGGGGTCTGGTTCAGCAGCACGGCAACCGTGTCGCCGGGTTCGGCGCGCTGCACCGCCATACCGCCAATCACCAAGGCCGCCACCTGCGCCTCGGCGCGCTCCGTGGCGTAGCCTTGGAACTCGGTGGCACCGGCAGCCTCGCGCAGCTCGAACCACACCCGCTCGGCGCCCGCGTCGCCGCTGCCGGCCCAGGCGGCGCGGGCGCGGGTGCGCTGCTCGGCCATCGCCACGTCGAATCCGGCCTGGTCCACGGCGCGGCCCTGCTCGCGCAGCGCGTCCGCGGTGAGGTCGAGCGGGAAGCCGTACGTGTCGTACAGGCGGAACGCCACCGCACCCGGCAGCGCCTGCGCCTCGCCGAGCTTGGCGGTCTCCTCCGCCAGCAGTCCCAGACCGCGCTCCAGCATGGCGGCGAAGCGGGTTTCCTCCAGCCGCAACGTCCCAGTGATGAGCGCCTCGGCGGCGGGCAGCTCAGGGTAGGCGGTGCCCATCTGGCGGATCAGCGCCGGCACCAGCCGCCACATCACCGGGTCGGCAGCGCCCATCTGGTGCAGGTGGCGCATGGCACGGCGCATGATGCGGCGCAACACGTAGCCGCGGCCCTCGTTGGACGGCAGCACGCCTTCGGCGATCAGGAACGCGGTGGCGCGCAGGTGGTCCGCCACCACCCGGTGGCTGGCGCGGAACGGCCCGTCCGGTTCCTGCCCGGTGATCTCGGCGCTGGCCAGGATGAGGGCGCGGAAGGTGTCGGTGTCGTAGTTGTCGTGCACGCCCTGCAGCACGGCGGCGAACCGCTCCAGGCCTAGGCCGGTGTCGATCGAGGGGTGGGGCAAGGCGGCGCGGGTGCCGGGCGGGCCTTCCTCGTATTGCATGAACACGAGATTCCAGATCTCGATGAACCGGTCGCCATCCTGCTCCGGGCTGCCGGGCGGGCCGCCGGGAATGGCGGGGCCGTGGTCGTAGAAGATTTCCGAGCACGGGCCGCACGGCCCTACGTCGCCCATGCGCCAGAAGTTGTCCGCGGTCGGGATGCGGATGATGCGGTCCTCGCCCAGCCCGGCGATGCGGTGCCACAGCACGGCCGCCTCCTCATCCTCGGAGAACACCGTGACCAGCAGCTTGTCCCGGGGCAGCGCGAAATCGCGGGTCAGCAGCGTCCAGGCCAGCTCGATCGCGTCGGGCTTAAAGTAGTCGCCGAAGGAAAAATTGCCCAGCATCTCGAAGAAGGTGTGGTGCCGCGCGGTGTAGCCGACATTGTCCAGGTCGTTGTGCTTGCCGCCGGCACGGACGCATTTCTGTGCCGAGGTGGCCCGGCTATACGGCCGCCGCTCCGCCCCGGTGAAGGTGTTCTTGAACTGCACCATGCCGCTGTTGGTAAACAGCAGCGTCGGGTCGTTGCGCGGCACGAGGGAAGAGGACGGCACGGCGGCGTGGCCGTGGCGCACGAAGAAGTCGAGGAAGGTGGCGCGAATGTCGTTGCTGCTGACCATGGCGGAGAAATACCGCACGCAGCGCGGTTGGGCCAGCCACCTGCTGGGTATCCTTGCAACGGATGTACCAATTGAGAAACCCATCTCCGCCATCAGCACGATCGGAAGCGACACCACGTCCAGCTGCCCGCCCTTGCTACTTTTTATGCCCGAGACCACCGCCCAAAAGGCGCGCTTGATGGAGGATGCCTGGAACATCCGCGACCCGGCGTGCGTGGCGCTGGCCTACACGGCCGATAGCCGCTGGCGGAACCGCACTAAGTTCATCAAGGGCCGGGAGGCAATCGAGGCCTTCCTGGCCCGCAAATGGCAGCACAAAATAACTGCTGCATAGTCAAGGAGGTGTGGGGCTTCAGGCGCGACCGCATGGCCGTGCGCTCCGCCTATGAAGCCCACGACAGCGCAGGCCAATGGTTCCGGAGCTTCGGCAACGAACTGTGGGAGTTCGAGGAGCAGGCCGGATGCGTCGCCGGATCGCCAGCATCAATGACCAGGCCATCGGCGAGAGCGCCCGCCTGCTGAACTGGCTGTTCGGACCGCGACCCGATGGCCATGCCGGCCTGTCCAGGCTCTGGCTGTAGCCCAGTTGGCCTAGCGCGCCGCGACTGGGCGGGCAAGCTGCCAAAGCTGGCCCAGATGTCTCGTGAGCACGGCTACGAGGCCGCCAGCCTGTTATTGCTGGGCCCAGGCTACGGGCTTGAGCAAAGGCAGCCTCTATCATCTCTTACCAGATGGAAAGGAGGAGATGCTGACCGCCGTACTCGCCGAGTTTGACGGCTGGTTCGGGGCCAACATCTTGGCGCTTTGGGCAGAAACAACAGTCCGGAGGCGATCGATGCGACATTCGCAGCGGTGGACGCCTGTTTCCGCTTAGGCCACCGAGTTTGCCTGGTCGGTGTCCTGGCGCTCGGCGACGCCCGCGACCGGTTTGTCGCCCCAGTGCGCGGCTGCTTCGCACGCTGGATCGAGGCGCTGGCCGCGGCGCTGACCCGGTCGGGCCGCCATGCCAGCGATGCAGTCGCGCTGGCGAAGGCCATTGTGACCAACATCCAAGGTGCGATCGTGCTGGCCCGGACATTCGACGATCCCAGCGTGTTCAGCCGAATACTGGCCAGGTTGCACCGGCAAGCTGAGCATCCTTGACTCTGCGGCGACGTTGCATCGACCATGGACGCACCGCGAAGCTACTACTTCACCGAAGATAGGCGGTTTCCGAACTCTTGCCTGCCGGTTCTGGTCTATCCTGATGCTTTGCCGCCTGACCCGGCCGCCATGGAGCAGGCCTTCGCGCGCCAGGGTTGGACCAACTCGTGGCGCAACGGAATCTTTCCCTACCACCATTTCCACACGACAGCGCACGAGGTGCTGGGCATCGCCGCTGGCACGGTTCAGGTGCTGTTCGGCGGGCCGGGCGGTGCCAAAATGGCGGTAAAGGCCGGCGACGTTCTGGTGGTCCCGGCCGGGGTCGCGCACCGCAACATAGGTGGTGAGGGCCTGCTGGTGGTCGGCGCCTATCCGGGCGGCGCGGAGTGCGACGTGTTGCGAGGAGACCCGGCGCAGTTGGCCGCGGCCAAAAAAGCAATCGCCCAGCTTTCGGTGCCGGAGCTGGATCCAGTGCCGGGTCAAGCGTTCTTGCGGCCGCTTTGGTCGGCCCAAGCCGCTTGATGGATGACCATCAAGCTCGACCCTGTGCCTGGAAATGGACAATCAGCCTTTGACCTGTTGCAGCTAAATAGGCATCCACAAAGTCCGGCACTTGGGCAAGTTTGGGATGGAGCGTCGGCCTTCGCTTGCGAGGCTGCTAGAATTCCAGGCACACCTTGCCGAAATGCGCTCCACTTGCCTGGTAACGGAACGCGTCTGCAATCTCGTGCAGCGCGAAACTGCGATCGATCACCGGCTTGAAACCGGTTACCTCGATCGCCTTCACCATGTCCATTTGTTCGCGACGGCTGCCCACGATCAGCCCTTGCAGCCGCGCCTGCCTGGCCATCAGCGTCCCCGTCGGCACCTCGCCGCCCCGCCCCGTCAGCACGCCAATTAATGCTATTCGTCCGCCTACCCGAACCGCTGTAATCGACTGTGCCAGGGTGCCGGGCCCACCCACCTCCACCACATGGTCCACTCCACGCCCACCGGTCCAGTTCCGAACCTGGGCACCCCAGTCAGAATGCTGCTTGTAGTTAATGGTGTAATCGGCTCCGAGCGCCCGCGCTCGCTCCAGTTTGGCGTCCGAGGAGGACGTGGCTGCTACAGAAGCGCCCATTAACTTGGCCATCTGCAACGCCATGATCGACACGCCGCCGGTGCCCAGCACCAGTACCGTGTCGCCGGCCTTGAGGCCACCTTCCACTACTAGCGCGCGCCACGCCGTCAGCCCGGCCGTAGTGAGCGTCGCCGCTTCGGCATGGCTGAAGTTTTGAGGGGCGCGGGTGAAGTGGGTCGCTGGGCAGGTCACGACCTGGCGCGCATAGCCGTCTACGCCGTCGCCGGGCACAGTGGCGAAGTTTCCAAGCGCAGCCGGCCCGTCCTGCCAGGTGGGGAAAAAGCAGGACACAACGGGGTCGCCGGGCCGGAACTCGGTAACTTCAGCGCCGGCGGCTTCTACCACCCCGGCCCCATCTGACATCGGGATGCGCCCATCCGCCTTCCAGCCCGGCGTGCTGACGACACCGAGGTCATGGTAGTTCAACGAGCTTGCGTGCAGTCGAACCCGGATTTCGCCAGCAACGGGGGCGCCTGGGTCCGGCAGGTCAACAGCCTGAAGGTTGTCCAACCCGCCCGGCGAGCGCAGGGTGATGGCGTTCATGCATTGTCTCCTCCGACTCGATGCTGGGGCGTGCCGGATAACGGGAGAGTTCCGCGCCGAGCGTCGACTTGCCGGCCAAGCCTGCTCGACTGCCTTTGTGACATACCCCACCTCGCTATCCTTGGCACCATGAGTCCGACTCGCCTTAAGGCCGCTTCACTGCAGCACACAGGCTGATAGCGCTTACTTGTGGACTTGTTTTTGCTAGTCGCCGAGTCAAGATGGATCGTGTTGGGCGAGAAGGTGAAGAAACCTATGCCGTTGATGCTTCAACGTTGGACAGCCTCGCCCGACCAGGGCGCTATCAAGATCAACCTCCGTACAGACATGGTTGCGGCCCATATCCTTCCCGATAAAGGGCGGCGTCTGCCTACTCGATGAGGGCGGTTGCGCTTTTGTCTAGGTGTTTGGTCCCGGAGAGTTGTGACGCTACCCTGACGCGAGAAGCGGAGGA
>CAXTJU010000145.1:0-6446 GCA_964244655.1 uncultured Acetobacteraceae bacterium
CCTGGCCCCGCCGCGCCCCGGCAGCGACGCGGCTCTGGCCGCCGCCGCCTGGTCCGGCCCCGCCGCCGGCTTCACTCCGGACGAGGCGGCCCGCGCGGAGCTGGTGATCGACGCCGTGTTCGGCGCGGGCCTAGCGCGGGACGTGGACGGGATCGCCGCCGCCACGCTGGCCGCCGCGCGCCGCATCCTGGCGGTGGACGTGCCGAGCGGCGTCGATGGCGGCACGGGCGCCGTGCGCGGCCGGGCGGCGCAGGCGGCGCTCACCGTGACGTTCTTCCGCCGCAAGCCGGGCCATCTGCTGCTGCCGGGGCGGGATCTGTGCGGCGAGCTGGTGGTGGCGCAGATCGGCCTGCCTGCCGCCGTGCTGGACGCCATCAAGCCCTTGGCCGTCGCGAACAGCCCCGCCCTGTGGCGCTTGCCGGCGCTGCCCGCCTCCACCCACAAATACGCCCGCGGCTATGTGTCCGTGCTCGGCGGCGTCAGCATGACCGGGGCGGCGCAGCTGGCCGCCGCCGCGGCGCGCCACGGCGGCGCGGGCATGGTGACGATCGTGGCGCCCGGCGGGGCGGCCCGCTACAGCCACGTGCCGGCCGGCCTGATCGTGAACGACGAGCCGCTCGAAGGGCTGCTCGGCGACGCGCGCCGCACCACCTGGGTCTGCGGCCCTGGGCTGGGCCAGGACGTGGCCCGCGCTGCCTTGCCGCAGCTGCTGGCGGCCGGCAAGCAGGTCGTGGCCGACGCCGACGCGCTCAGCGCCCATGCCGGCCACCCGGAGGCGCTGCGCGGCGCTGCCGTGCTGACCCCGCACGAGGGCGAGTTCGCCAAGCTGTTCGGCCCGCACGGCGACGACCGCCTGGCCGCCGTCCGCGCTGCCGCTCAACGGGTGGGTGCGGTGGTGCTGCTGAAGGGCTCGGACACCGTGGTCGCCGCCCCGGACGGCCGCGCCTCAGTCAACGCCACCGGCACGCCCGCCCTGGCGACCGCCGGGGCAGGCGACGTGCTGTCCGGCCTGATCGCCGCCCTGCTCGCCGGCGGCATGCCGGCGTGGGAGGCGGCATGCGCCGGCGCCTGGCTGCATGGCCGCGCCGGCGAGATGTTGGAAGTAGGGCTCGTGGCGGAGGATTTGCCGCCCGCCATCGCTCGCGCCCTGCGCCAGGTTCGGCTAGGCTCGCCTTCCGGAACGGAGACTCGCCCGCATGAGTGAGACGACCGCCTCCATCGGCCTGTTCGACCGCGCGATCCGCCGCATCACCGGGGTTTGGCGCGACATGGCGTCCAGCGTGGCGGTCGAGGGCGATGGCAGCGTCGCCGCCCAGATGCGCGCCTGCCTGGAGGCCCGCGGCGGCGAGGTGAGCGCCCGCAACCGCGCCGCCAAGCTGGCGGAAGCCTATTTGCAACTCGACGAGGCGGGCCGCACCGCTTTCCTCCACACCCTGGCCGGCTTCGACAGCGACCCAGCCGCCCTCGCCGCGGCCTACGACCGTTTGCAGGCCACCGAGGACCCGGCGGAGCGCGCCACGGCCACCGCCGCCCTGCGCCGCGCCTTGGAGCCGCCGCGGGTCCGGCTGCTCACCCAGTTCACCACCATCCCGGACGGCATGAAGTTCCTGGTGGACCTGCGTGCCACCCTGCTGGCCCGGGTCAAGGGCGAGCCGTACCTTGCGGCGCTCGACAGCGACCTGCGCGCGCTGCTGGCGCAGTGGTTCGACGTGGGCTTCCTGGAGCTGCAGCGCATCGACTGGAGCAGCCCGGCCGTGTTGCTGGAACGGCTGGTGGGCTACGAGGCGGTGCACGAGATCCGCTCCTGGTCGGACCTGAAGAACCGCCTGGACAGCGACCGGCGCTGCTACGCGCTGTTCCACCCGCGCATGCCCGCCGAGCCGCTGATCTTCGTGGAGGTGGCGCTGGTGCGCGGCCTGGCCGGCAGCGTGCAGCAGCTGCTGGACAAGAAGGCGCCGCTGCTGGACCCGAAGGAGGCGGACACCGCCATCTTCTACTCCATCAGCAACTGCCAGCGCGGCTTGGCCGGCATCAGCTTCGGCAACTTCCTCATCAAGCGCGTGGTCGGCGTGCTCAGCGCGGAGTACCGCAACCTCAAGACGTTCGCCACGCTGTCCCCCATTCCGGGCTTTCGCCGCTGGCTGGACGCCAAGCTGAAGGCCGACGAGGACAGGGTGCTGTCGGCAGAGGAGACCGCGGCGCTGCTGCCGCTGTTCCCGGACGCGCCGAAGCCGGAAAGCGGCGCGAAGGCCCTGGCCGCGATCCTGGCCCGCCGCGGCTGGGCCCGGCACGCCGCCACGGTCAAGGCCATCGACCCGATGCTGACCCGGCTGGCAGCGCGCTACCTGCTGACCGAGTCGCAGGGCAAGCGCGCGCTGGACCCGGTGGCGCATTTCCACCTGAGCAACGGCGCCCGGGTGGAACGCCTGACGATGCTGGCCGACACGTCCGAGAAGGGCGTGAAGGAAAGCGCCACCCTGATGGTCAACTACGTGTACGACCCGGCGAAGATCGAGGAGTACCACGAGGAGTACAGTGGCGAGGGCAAGCGCAACGCCACCACCGCCGTGCGCCGCCTGTCGCGCGGCTGGGGCTGAGCCGGCAACCAACCCTCCGTCATATCAGCTTTCCTATGGCGGCGGCCGCCTCCAGCAGCGGCACAAGCAGCGTCAAGGGCTGGGCCTGGCGCATGCGGGCCACCGTCGAGGCGAGGCTGAGCACGGCCACGACTTCGCCCGCGCCGTCCTGCACCGGCACGCTGACCGTGACCACCCCGTCCGCCACGTCGTGCGTCGTGATCAGCCAGCCGCGGGCCCGGATGCGCGGCAGGTCGGCGATGATGAATGGGGCATCGATGCGGGTGGCGGAGGCCAGCCGGGGCAGGCGGCTGGCCAGCACGGCGCGCAGCACCGGCGCGGGCGCGTAGGCCAGCAGCAGCCGGCCGGGCCCGGCATGCAGCGGCTCACGGTCCCCCACCGCCGCGGTCTGCTGAGCGCCGTGCCTGCCTGGCTGCACGGCCATCACCACGCTCTGTTCGCCTTCCCGCTGGGCCAGCATGACCGTCTCCCCGGAGGCGTGCGCCATCGCCGCCATCACGGGCGCCGTCGCCGCCTGCGCCGCCCCCTGCCGCGTGGCGGCCCGCCCAACCGCCAGCCACCGGGCGCCGAGCTGCCAGGGACCGCGCTTGCCGGCCTGCTGCGCCAGCCCCTGCCCTTGCAGGGTGCGCAGGATGCGGAAGGCGGCAGCCGGGGTGCAGCCCACCTCGGCTGCCAGCGACGTCAGCGTGCTCGGCCCCAGCCGCGCCAGCGCCAGCAGAAGGGCGGTCGTGCGTTCCACGGCCGCGATCCCGTACTCAGGCGCCCCGCTTTCCTCACGTGGCATGCGGACCCACCCACAGGGCCCTCCCTTGCTGGCCCTGAATACTTACGTGGGCGGACCGAAGCCGCACAACGTCTCCCACGCGTATCGCGCGCGACCAGCCGGCGCGGCGGCGCAGCGGTCTTGTGACTCGGGGAGGCGTGGGGTAACACCCGCCGCTCATGGCCGCGGCGCGGGCGTGGTGAAATTGGTAGACACGCCAGATTTAGGTTCTGGTGGCGTAAGCCGTGGGGGTTCAAGTCCCTCCGCCCGCATCCGCCGCCTGGGGCCTTCGCTGTTCTGACCCTGAGGACCCGTCCCCCATGCAGGTTACCGAGACCCTCTCCGAGGGGCTGAAGCGCGGCTTCACCGTCACCGTCCCGTCCGCCGACATCGAGGGCCGCCGGTCTGCCAAGCTGGTCGAGATTGGCCGCTCGCTGAAGCTGCCCGGATTCCGCCCGGGCAAGGTGCCGGACCGCGTGCTGCGCCAGCGCTACGGCGCCGCCGTCATGGCCGAGGTGCTGGAGGACAGCGTCAACGACGCGACGCAGCGCGTGCTGTCCGACCGCGGCCTGCGCGCCGCCATGCAGCCCAAGGTGGACGTGACCAGCTCGCTGGCGCCGGCGGCGGAGCCGGCGGATCTCGAGTTCACCGTCGAGGTGGAGCTGCTGCCGGAGATCACCCCGCCCGACTTCACCGCTGTGTCGCTGACCCGGCTCAAGGCCGAGCCGGAGGCCGAGGTGGTGGACAAGGCCCTGGCCGACATCGCCTCCCGGCAGCGCACGCTGGAGGCGGTCGAGGAGCCCCGCCCCGCCATCAAGGGCGAGACGCTGACGGTGGACTACACCGGCAGCATCGACGGCGTGCCGTTCCCGGGCGGCGCGGGCAAGGACGCGGACATCGAGGTGGGCGGCCCCAACTTCATCCCGGGCTTCACCGAGCAGATGGAGGGCATGGCCCCCGGCGAGACCCGCACCATCGCCGTGACCTTCCCCGAGGAGTATGGCACCCGCGACCTGGCGGGCAAGGCGGCCCAGTTCGAGATCACGGCCAAGGCCCTGAAGGTTGCCAACGTCCCGGCGCTCGACGACCAGCTGGCCGAGAAGATGGGCTTCGACACGCTGGACGACCTGCGCGGCGCGATCGTGCGGCAGATGCAGCGCGAGTTCGACGGCATGAGCCGCATGCGGATCAAGCGGGACCTGCTCGACCACCTGTCGAAGGCGGCGGAGTTCCCGGTGCCCCCCAGCATGGTGGAGGGCGAGTTCCGGCAAATCTGGGACCGCGTCGAGGCCGACCAGAAGGCCGGCAAGCTAGACGCGGAGGACCAGGGCAAGGACGAGCCCACCTTGCGAAGCGAGTACCACGCCATCGCGGAGCGCCGGGTGCGGCTCGGGCTGTTGCTGGCCGACGTGGGGCGCACCCAGGGCGTGCAGGTCACGTCCGACGAGATGACCCGCGCCATGCGCTCGGAAGCGGCCAAGTACCGCGGCCAGGAGACCGAGGTGATGGAGTTCTTCCGCAAGAACCCGCAAGCCGCCGAGTCGCTGCGCGGCCCGATCTTCGAGGACAAGGTGGTGGACTACATCCTCGACCAGGCCACGGTGGAGGAGCGCTCCGTCACCCCGGAGGAGCTGGCCGCCGAGCCGGCGCCTGAGGTCTCGCCCGAGCCCCTGTCTGAGCCCAGCGCCCCCTAAGACGGCGCTGGACTGGAAGGCAGCCTTCCGCACGCTATCTAGGTCGTGCAACATTGCCAGCGCCCGTGCAATCCCAGCTTGAGGACGACCGACCATGAGGGATCGCCATCCCGTCGAGACTTACAGTTCCCTGGTGCCCATGGTGGTGGAGCAGTCGGCGCGCGGGGAGCGGGCGTTCGACATCTTCTCCCGCCTGCTCAAGGAGCGGATCATCTTCCTGACCGGCCCGGTGTATGACGAGATGAGCGCCCTGGTCTGCGCCCAACTGCTGTTCCTGGAGAGCGACAACCCGGGCAAGGACATTGCCTTCTACATCAACAGCCCCGGCGGCGTGGTTTCGGCCGGCCTGGCGATCTACGACACCATGCAATATGTCCGCAGCCCGATCAGCACCGTGTGCATAGGCCAAGCCGCGTCCATGGGCAGCCTGCTGCTGTGCGCCGGCGCCAAGGACAAGCGGTTCGCATTGCCGAACGCCCGCGTGATGGTGCACCAGCCCTCCGGCGGAGCGCAGGGCCAGGCTGCCGACATCGAAATCCAGGCGCGGGAAATTCTGCTGCTGCGCGGCCGGCTGAACCAGCTCTACGTCAAGCACACCGGCCAGCCGCTCGACGTGATCGAGCGCAAGCTGGAGCGGGACAGCTTCATGTCCGCCGAGGAAGCGCGGGATTTCGGCCTGGTGGACACAGTGGTCGAGAACCGGCCGCCGGCGGCCGACCCCAGCAAGCCCTGACCGTCCTCCCCACTCGCGCCCCGTTGCTTGTGCGTGGGCTTGAGCGGGGTTTAGAGTTCCGAGATTGCCTGGGTCGCCCCGGGGTGGAGTGTTCATGAGCAAGGCCAGCGATTCAAAGAACACCCTTTACTGCTCGTTCTGCGGCAAGTCGCAGCACGAGGTCCGCAAGCTGATCGCGGGTCCCACGGTCTTCATCTGCGACGAGTGCGTCGAGCTGTGCATGGACATCATCCGTGAGGAGCACAAGACGCACCTCGTGAAGTCCCGCGACGGGGTGCCGACGCCGAAAGAGATCTGCAAGGTCCTGGACGACTACGTGATCGGCCAGGCGCACGCGAAGAAGGTGCTCTCCGTCGCGGTGCACAACCACTACAAGCGGTTGGCGCACGGGGCGAAGAACAACGACATCGAGATCGCCAAGTCCAACATCCTGCTGGTCGGCCCTACCGGTTCCGGCAAGACGTTGCTGGCGCAGACGCTGGCCCGCATCCTGGACGTGCCGTTCACCATGGCGGACGCGACCACGCTGACGGAGGCCGGCTACGTCGGCGAGGATGTCGAGAACATCATCCTCAAGCTGCTGCAATCGGCCGACTACAACGTGGAGCGGGCGCAGCGCGGCATCGTCTACATCGACGAGGTGGACAAGATCAGCCGCA
>CAXTJU010000146.1:0-6353 GCA_964244655.1 uncultured Acetobacteraceae bacterium
CGGCCCGCCGCACTGGCCCGGGTGATGCCCGCCGCGCCGAAGCCTGCGCCAGCCATCCCTGAGCCGGCCGTTGCGGCCAGCGCCCCCGGGCCGCAGCAGGCGCCGGCGCGGCCGCCAGCCCCATCCGGCGCCAGCGCCGCGGAGGCGACGTTCGAGGGGCGGCTGCTGCAGGCCGTGCAGGCCGAGGCGCGCCGCAGCTATCCCGCGGCGGCCCGACTGATGGGCGCCACCGGGCAGGCCGCCGTGGCGTTCGAGTACCGCGACGGCGTCGTGCGCGTCACCGGCCTGGCGCAGGGCTCCGGCGTCCCGGCGCTGGACCGCGCCGCCATGGCCGCGGTGCAGAACGCCAGCTATCCCGCGCCGCCCGCGGAGCTGGCCGGCCGCACGCTGGCCAAGATCGTGCACGTGAAATTCGAGCTGACAGCGGAGTGAGGCTGGCCCTTAGCAACTGGCACGATGCTGTCACGGACAGTCACGATTTCGTGTTGTATGAACTGCCGCCTCTTGATGGTGGAAAGCACATGACGTGCAGCGCCCGGCGGACCAGTTGGCGCATCGGCTTGACCGCTGTCTGGGCTGCCGTCTGGGCCGCCGGGCCGCACGCAGCTGACCGTGACGCAGCCTACGTCGCTGGTCGGCTCGGACTACATCCAGCACGACGTGCTGCCGACGCAGAACTACGACGACATCATCAAGTTCAGCCCGAGCGTGCAGAACATCGAGCCGGTCGGCGCCGGGCTGCAGCAGAACTTCCAGGAGACTATCCGCGGCTTCCAGTACACGCAGTTCAACACGACCTTCGACGGCATCGTGCTGCCGGGCCTGCCGACCAACCTGGCACCGCAAACGGGCGCCTATTTCCAGTCGCACGACATCGGCGCGGTGCAGGTGGACCGCGGCCCGGGCAGCGCCTCCAGCCTCGGCTACGCGACGTTCGACGGCACGGTCTCGCTCCTGTCCAAGACCCCCACCGACACCGTCTCGATCAACCCGTACGGCTCGTTCGGCAGCTTCGGCACCAAGCTCGGCGGCTTCGAGGTGGACACCGGCAGGCTGGCCAGCCTGGGCGGCACGCTCGCCTTCATCGACGTCGAGCGCGAGGAAGGGCGGGGCTACCTGACCGGCACCGGCACGGAGCGCCGCAACGTGTTCGCCAAGGTCGGGCAGCCGCTCGGCGACAGCACGGTGCTGACCTTCGTCACCCTGGCCGACAACGACCGCACCCACACGCCGTACGGCGCCACGCTGGCGAAGATCCAGACCTACGGCCCGAACTACGCGCTGAGCGAGAACCCGCAGTCGCAGAACTTCACGCAATACAACGCTGACGTTTACACGACGGACTTCGAGTACCTCGGCGTCAAGTCCGACCTGGGGGGCAGCGTCGGGCTGGACGACAAGATTTACACCAACGGCTATTTCCAGCGCGAGACGCGCGGCACGGACGTGAACGGCACGACGCCCAACCTGTCGGGGACCTTCTTCGTCCAGGGTGTTCCGACGCTCTTCAGCAACGCCGTGCCGGGCTACAACGTGCAGACCAACTTCCGCGACTGGGGCAACGTGCTGCGTCTGGCCAAGGACACGTCCATCAGCCAGCTGCGCGCAGGGATGTGGGTTGACTACATCGCGCTGACCTCGGCCCGCTACACGATCGACCTGACCGGCGGCGACGTGCCTTACACCAAGTCCGCTACCGGCAACCCGTTCCAGTTCGCCTACCGCAGCAGCCTGACCACGCTGCAGCCCTACATCGAATGGGCGCTGACGCCGCTGCCCGGCCTCGTGATGACACCGGGCCTGCGCTACACCCAGAACGAGCGGCGGCTGAACGCGTCGATCAACCGCAACACCGGATTGCCGGCCAAGGAGGACGTGGTTTACGACGCCTTCCAGCCCTTGATCGACGCTCGCTACCGGATCAGGCCAGACCTGTCGGTCTATGGGCAGATCGCCCGCGGCTTCCTGGCGCCGCCGATCAACGTGCTGCAAACGGCGGCGTCCAACGTCAGCCACGGGCTCTCGCCGCGGCTCTCTCGCTGGCGGCCGACCTGTACTACATCGACTTCAACAACCACATCTCCGCCCAGAGCATCGCGGGGACGAACTTCTACACCAACGGCGGCGGCGCGATCTACAAGGGCGTCGAGCTGGAGGGCACGATGCGCATGGCGCCCGGGGGTGTTCGCCTACGCCAACGGATCGCTCAACGACGCCGTCTATACCGCGCAACGCGTGGCCCTGGCCGGGAGCCCGCGGCAGACCGCGGCGATCGGGCCGATCTTCGAGCGCGACGGCGGCTACGCCTCCATCCTGGCCAAGTTCATCGGCCCGCAGTACGGGCTGGACAGCAACGCCAACGGCCTGGGCAACAGCCTGCCGCTGAAATCTTACACCGACGTCGATCTCTCGCTCGGCCAGACGGTGCCGATCCTGAACGGGCGCAAGATCAGCGCCCGGATCAACGTCAGCAACCTGTTCGACGACCATAGCTTGATCTACGTGACGGGGACCACGGCGGCCGGCGCGGGGCTGTACTACACCAACCCGGGGCGCAGCATCTTCTTCACGGTGGCTGCGTCGCTCTGAGGGAAGGCATAGGGCGTTGCCCTGCGCCTGCGCGGGGGCCATCCTTGCAAGCGGGCGCTCCCGTCACCCCTGACGCCCATCATCAGGTGTCCAGAGGACTCCGTGCCCTGGCAGAGCCTCCGCCTCCGGCTCCGCTCAGTTCTCGCCGTGCAGCAGCTTGCCGGCATGGTCCAGCGCTTCCTGGCACTCGCTCTCGTCCGTATCGGCTGATGCGTTGCTGGCGCGCTTCTCGTTGGCCTCGCCCAGCTCCTTGCGGGCGCGCTTCAGGTCGAAATCGAGCAACTCGCGTTGCCGCCCCTGCGGCACCTGCTCGACTTGCGGCTGCAAGGCGGTGATTCCCGCCGCGCAACCGGCCAGCGCCGCATGCGGCAGCAACGCGAGGGCGCCGGACGTCCCGGCCACCAGGGCCAGGAGCAGCGCAGCCCGGCTATGCATGCTGCAGGCGTCCGACCCGGCCGCGGCCGAACGCCAGGCCGGCGACGCCGAGCGTCAGCAACGCGAGGCTCGCGGGTTCCGGCACGCGCGTGGCCGGAGCGCCGAAGCTGGACAGGTCCGCCTCCACGAACATGGCCGGGCTGCCGGACACGCCCGATGAGTATTCGAAGAAGCTCGGGTCCGGGCTCGCCGGGTTGGTGGTGACGGCGCCGGGTCCGGGGGCTGCGGTGAAGCTCGCCAGGTTCTCGGTGTTGAAGAAGCCGGTGGTCTCGAGGTCCACCGTCAGGCTGGTGTTGGTGTTGCCGTTGGCGGCGCTGGCGGACGACCGGGCGGCGAACTGCACGGACTGCGTGCTGGCGAAAGCGGGCGGCACGTAGCTTGCCGCACCCGCCGGCAGCCCGTAGGAGCCGATGGCGAACGCGGTGTAGCGGCCGGCGACGGTATCGTAGGTGAAGGTGCCCGAAATGGCGCTGCCGACCGCATAGGCGGTATCGGCCTCGCTCGTGACGGTGCCAGAAAAATCGGCGGTGATGAGGGCGGCCTTGGCGCTGGAAGCTGACAGCGCCGCCGCCGACAGCAGCGCCGCCTTCAGAATGCTTGTGGTACGGACAGGCCTCATCGCGCTCTCCGGAATGGCGCGATCGCGCCGTTGGGGGTAGCGTCATGCCAGACGACATGCCGGATATGGTTACGGTTGGGTGACGTCCTCGTGACAATTGCGGCTGGGGTGAAGCCAAGGTCAGGCCTTCGCCCCGAACCCCACCAGAGGACGGGGTGCTCTGGACACCTGTTTACAAGCGACAGGGGCCAGGGGGACGCCTGCTTGCAAGAGACGGCCCCTTGCGGGTGCGGGACAGCGCCTTGCTACGCCTTGACCCGGCGCAGCACCGCGTCGGTGAACGCGCGCGTGGTGGCCTTGCCGCCGAGGTCCCCCGTCCGCACGCCGTCCTCGTTCAGCACCGCCGCCACGGCCGACTCCAGCCGGCGCTGCTCGTCCCGCAGCCCGGCGTGCTCCAGCATCAGCGCTGCCGCCAGCAGCAGGGAGGTGGGGTTGGCGACGCCCTTGCCCGCGATGTCCGGCGCCGAGCCGTGCACCGCCTCGAAGATCGCGGCCGTGGTGCCGATGTTGGCGCCGGGCGCCATGCCCAGGCCGCCGACCAGGCCGGCCGCCTCGTCCGAGAGGATGTCGCCGAACAGGTTGGTGGTGACGATCACGTCGAATTGCCACGGGTTGAGCACCAGCTGCATCGCGCAGGCGTCCACGATGCGGTCGTCCAGCGCCACCCGGCCGGCGTACTCCGGCGCCATGGCCCGCGCCTCGTCCAGGAACAGCCCGGTCAGCGCCTTCAGCACGTTGGCCTTGTGCACCACGGTGAGCTTCTTGCGGCCGTTGCGGACGGCGTATTCGAACGCGTAGCGCAGGATGCGCTGCGCCCCGCCGCGGGTGGTGATGCCGGACGAGATCGCCACGCCGTGGCTGTCATCGCCGATCGGGATGTAGTGCTCGAAGGCCACGTAGTAGCCTTCCAGGTTCTCCCGGATGATCACCAGGTCGATATCCTCGTAGCGCCCGCCGGGGATCAGGGTGCGAGCGGGGCGGACGTTGGCGTAGAGGTGGAATTCCTCGCGCAGCCGAACGTTGACGGAGCGGAAGCCGCCGCCGACCGGGGTGGTGAGCGGACCCTTCAGCGCCAGCCGGG
The DNA here is from genome assembly GCA_964244655.1 of uncultured Acetobacteraceae bacterium. Taxonomy (GTDB): domain Bacteria; phylum Pseudomonadota; class Alphaproteobacteria; order Acetobacterales; family Acetobacteraceae; genus LMUY01. Next base: position 4,725 of record CAXTJU010000146.1, read on the forward strand.
TGCGGCGGATGCTGTCCAGGGTGGCGTCCGGCAGCGGGTCCCCCGCCTGTGCCACGGCGGCCATGCCGCCCAGCTGGCGGTCCCATTGGAACGGGGCGCCCAGCGCGTCCAGCACGGTGACGGTGGCGTCCACCACCTCCGGGCCGATGCCGTCGCCTGCGATCAGGGTTGCTTCGATCATGCTTGCGTCCACCATGGGGTTCGATGAGCAGTATGATCCGGGCGGGGCCGGCGGCAAATCGGATGGACGCGGCGCGCCGCCCGCCCCACAGTGCGGCGCACCATCGCACAGGGGACTTCGCCATGGCACTCAAGCTCGTCGATCCGTTCGACTGCATCGTCTTCGGCGCCACCGGAGACCTGACGCTGCGCAAGCTGCTGCCAGCGCTCTACAACCGCTACCGCGACGGCCAAATCCCGGACAACGCGCGGATCATAGGCGCGGCGCGGTCGGACTACGACGACGCCGGGTTCCGCGCCCACGCGCTGGACGCGCTGGGCCGGTTCGTGGCCAAGCCGGACCAGGACAAGGCGGTGGCCGACCGGTTCGCCCAGCTGGTGCACTACGCCCGCGGCGACGCCGCCAAGCCGGGCGGGCTGGAGGCGCTGACCGCCGTGCTGGCCGACCAGCCGGACCGCATCCGCGTGTTCTACCTCGCCACCTCGCCCGAGCTGTACGGCCCGATCTGCCGCAACCTGCAGGCGGCCGGCCTGGTCACGCCGCTCAGCCGCGTGGTGCTGGAGAAGCCGATCGGGCACGACCTCGCCTCGGCGCAGCAGATCAACGACCTGGTGGGCGAGGTGTTCACCGAGGCGCAGACCTTCCGCATCGACCACTATCTCGGCAAGGAGACGGTGCAGAACCTGCTGGCGCTGCGCTTCGCCAACGTGGTGTTCGAGCGGCTATGGAACGCCGACGTGATCGACCACGTGCAGATCACGGTGGGCGAGACGGTGGGGGTGGAAGGCCGCGGCGACTACTACGACCACTCCGGCGCGCTGCGCGACATGGTGCAAAACCACCTGATGCAGTTGCTCTGCCTGCTGGCGATGGAGCCGCCCACCAGCCTGGGCGCCGACGCGGTGCGCGACGAGAAGATGAAGGTGCTGCGCGCGCTGAAGCCGATCGCGCCGCACGAGGTCAGCCACGTGACGGTGCGGGGGCAATACTCCCAAGGGGCCGTGGATGGCCGCGCGGTGCCCGGGTACCTGACGGACCTCGGCGAGGGACGGCACAGCCGGACGGAGACCTTCGTCGCCATCAAGGCGGAGATCCAGAACTGGCGCTGGACGAACGTGCCGTTCTATCTGCGCAGCGGCAAGCGGCTGCCGCAGAAGGTCAGCGAGATCGTGGTGCAGTTCCGCGCCGCCCCGTTCAACGTGTTCCAGCGCGAGGCGGCCGCGCTGTCGCCCAACAAGCTCATCATCCGCTTGCAGCCGCACGAGGGCATGAAGCTTGAGCTAATGACCAAGAGCCCCGAGCCCGGCGGCCTGCACCTCAGCCCCACCGAACTCGACATCAGCTTCGAGCAGGCGTTCGGCACCCGCTACCCGGACGCCTACGAGCGGCTGCTGATGGACAGCGTGCGCGGCAACCCGACGCTGTTCATGCGGCGCGACGAGGTGGAG
>CAXTJU010000147.1:0-6324 GCA_964244655.1 uncultured Acetobacteraceae bacterium
ACACATGACCGCACCCGACCGCGGCGCCGAACGTCAAAAACCCTTGCGTCGAGGGAGCCGTCCACACATGCATTTCATAATAAATCAGGTGCTCTTTATTGGTCTAGTAATGATTACAGCTTAATGAGATTGACTTCCCAGCGTGCACTTTGCCAATCATGCTTTCTGCACCCTCCAAAATATCGCAAACCCCTCCAACACCCCCGTCATCCTCTGGTAAGCCGTCGTCACGAAGTCCTGCCCCAGCGGCACATACGGTACGTCCACGAACGCCCGCACCCGCATCTCCGCCGCCAGCCGCTTCTGCTCCGATTCGTCCATGGCGGCCAGCCATTGCTCCCGCAGCCCCCGGCTGGCCGAGCTGCTCGGCCAGCCGGGGGCTGCGGCGCCGTTGCCGCGCAGCATCATGTTGGTGGCGGGGGTCAGCATGTCGGCGCCGTTCCAGACGGTGTGGAACACGCTCCAGCCGTCGGCACCCGACGGCGCCTTGCTGACGCGGCGCTGCACCGCGCTGCCCCAGTCCATCGCCTGATAGTCCACCTTGAGGTCCACGCGTCCCACCAGGTCCGCCCCCACGTCGGCCAATGCCTTCAGTATGGGGACGTCGGTCGGCGCCAGCAACAGCACCGGCTCGCCGCGGTAGCCGGCGTCGCGGATCGCCTTGGCGTCGGCGGGCACGTCAGGCTTGGCATGCAGGGCGTCTAGGCCGGCGTCGCTCGCCATGGGGGTGCCGGGGGTGAAGAAGCCGGCGGGGACGTGCTTCAGCGCCGGGTCCTCGCCCACCACGGCGGTCAGGAAACCCATCTGGTCCACGGCGGAGAGCAGGACGCGGCGGAGGGCGGGGTTGTCGAACGGCGGGTGCAGCTGGTTCATCCGCAGCACCGGGGTTTGCCCGGCCGGGTTGGGGTTGGCCACGCTGATACCCTGGGTGCGGCGCAGCATGGGCAGCAGGTCGGGTAGGGGGTTCCCCACCAATTCACCTCGCCCGCCTGCAACGCCGCCGCAGCGGTCGCCGGGTCGGGGATCACCTATCATTCGACGAGGTCGAGATTGGCCAGCTTGGGGCCGCTGGTCCAGTCGGGCGTGCCGGTGGGCACGGGACGTAGCGGTCGAACCGCTCGTACACCACGCGGGAGCCGACCCACGCTCGCCAGCCAGAAAGCGGAACGGGCCGGAGCCGACCATCTCCGCCCCTGGGTGAACGGGTCGGTTAGGGCCAGGCGCTCGGGCATGATCGGGCACATGGTGCTGCCGCACTTGCCCAGCGCGTCCGGCAACAGCGGGAAGAGGCGCTTGAGGCGGAACAGGATGGTCTGGTCGTCGGGCGCGGAGAGCTCGTCGGTGGCGGCCATCAGCGCCTAGCCGCACGCGTCCCGCACGCCCCAGCGCCGGACGCTGGCCACGCAATCCTGCGCCAGCACGGGCGCGCTGTCGTGGAACAGCAGGCCGGGACGCAGGCCGAGCCGCCATTGCGTGTCCCTGGCGTTGCGCACGGCACCGGCTACCATCTACCGGTTAGAGTGGAAGCGGCTATCCACGCTGTATAGAGTGTCGAACACTGCAAAGCCGTGGTTGCGGGTGACGTAGGCGGTGGTTCACACCGGGTCCAGCACCGTAAGGTCGGCCTGCAGGATGAAGCGCAGCACGCGTGGCCCGGCGGCGCGGGCGATGGCGGGCGCGGCGGAGCCTGCGAGGAAAGTGCGACGATCCACAGGCAGATTTCTGTATTCCTCACTCATCCTGCGGACGGCGTAGCCCGGGGATCAAGCTAGACTGCGCCCAGCCCAGCAATCTCGCGCCAACCGGCCTCGTCCACCGTGGCCACACCTAGCTCGGCCGCCTTCTTCGCCTTGGACCCAGCGTCCGCGCCCAGCACCACCAAGTCGGTCTTTTTCGAGACGCTATCCGTCACTCGCGCGCCCAGCGCCTCCGCCCGGGCCTTGGCCTCGGGCCGGGTCATGGTGGCGAGCGACCCGGTGAATACCAGCAGCTTGCCGGACAGCGCACCCTCCGCTTTGGCCATTTCCGGCTGCACCGTTAATTCAGCGGCCAGATCGTCCAGCACCGCTAGGTTACGCGGCTCGGCGAAGAACCCGACCAGCTCGTCCGCAATAGTGCCGCCCACCCGCATGATGCTGCCCAGCGCCAGCCGCTCATCCGAGCCCACCACGGCGGCGGCCAACATCTGCGTGCGCCACTCGGGTAGCGTGCCGTAATGCCGGGCAAGCAGCTTGGCATTGGCCTCGCCGATGCGGCGGATACCGAGGGCGTAGATGAAGCGGGACAACCCGATGCTGCGCCGGGACTCGATAGAGCGGACCAAGTTGGCGGCACTGGTGGCACCCCAGCCCTCTCGCGCCGCAATTGCTGCCTCGTGGGTGTGCAGGCGGAAGATGTCCGCGGGAGCGTCAATCAGGCCATCCGTATGGAAGGCGCGGATAGTCTGCTCACCGAGGTGCTCGATGTCGAAGGCGAGGCGGCTGACGAAATGGGCCAGGCGCTCGATGGTCTGCGCCGGGCAGGTCAGCCCCCCGGTGCAGCGGCGCACCACTTCGCCGGCGGCGCGCACGGCGAGGCTGCCGCAGGCGGGGCAGTGGTCCGGCATGGCGAATGGCGTCGGGCCACGCGGGACACCCGGCACGGGGCCGAGTACCTGGGGAATCACGTCGCCAGCCCGCTGCAACTCTACCATGTCCCCGGCGCGCACGTCCTTGCGGGCGATCTCGTCCTCATTGTGCAGGGTGGCGCGGGTGACGAGCACGCCGCCGATATTGACGCCTTGCAGAATGGCGACGGGGGTGAGCGAGCCGGTGCGCCCCACCTGAATGCGAATGTCCTCCAGCAGAGTGGTGGCACGCTCGGCAGGAAACTTCCAGGCGATGGCCCAGCGCGGGCTGCGACCCACGAAGCCAAGGCGGCGCTGCAAGGCGAGGTCGTCAATTTTGTACACAGCGCCGTCGATGTCATACGGCAGGCTGGCCCGACGTGCGGCCATGGCGGCGTGGAATGCTTCCGCGCCAAACTGGTCCACCTGCTCGTTAAACGGGTTGGTGCCAAAACCCCAAGCCTTCAATTGAGCGAGATAGTCCCAGTGAGTTGGCGCGGGCAGCTCACTGGCCTCACCGAACGCATAAGCGAATAAGCCGAGCGGTCGGGCGCCGGTGACCTTGGGGTCCAGTTGGCGCAGGCTGCCAGCAGCGGAGTTGCGTGGATTGGCATAGGCTTTCAGCCCGGCGGTGACCTGGGCAGCGTTGAGGGCCAGGAAGTTCGCCTTGGTCATGAACACCTCGCCGCGTATCTCGATAAGAGCCGGCGCCGTCCCGCACAGACGCTGCGGCACGGCCGGCATGGTGCGCAGGTTGGCCGTCACGTCCTCTCCCTCCGTGCCGTCCCCTCGCGTAGCGCCGTGAATCAGATGGCCGGCCTCGTAAGTCAGCGAGATGGACAGGCCGTCGATCTTGGGTTCCGCCACGAAGGCCAGGATCGGGTTTTTCAGGCCGAGAAAGCGGGCAGTGCGGGCACAGAACTCGTCGAAGTCCAATTGGCTGAACGCGTTGTCCAGGCTCAGCATGGGCACGCGATGAGCGATCTTGGCAAAGCCGCTGACGACCTGCGCGCCCACGCGATGTGCTGGGCTATCAGGACGGATCAGGCTGGGAAAGCGAGCCTCGATGGCAGAGTTTTGGTGGCGTAGCGCGTCATACTCGGCGTCCGTGATCTCCGGCGCATCCTGCGTATTGTACAGCCGATCATGGCGGGCGATGTCATGGGCAAGGCGCTTTAGTTCAGCGGCAGCTTCCTCTTCCGTCGATCGCTCAGGCATTTGATCAGTCATGGCATTGTCCTCGCACCTTAGCCGTTTTGCAGAAACGCCGTTTTAGCCGGTCCCTCCCGCCAGTGAGACGTAGCGGATGGCCATTGGCCACCTCGAAGAGTTTGCGAGCCAAGGTTTCTCACAATTATGTCAGCACTTTAGCAACAGACGGCAACACCCTGCGAGTGCTCAAACTTGTATGATGAAGCATGACGAGTTTTAGAATTTATGCTCATTTTGCGATGCGTCGCGGCGTACAAGACGCTTTCTTTATGGCGCGCGGCGGTTCACATCACTGCCGCGATGCAATTCCATGCGAGCTGCGCTGCCCGGGAAGGGTATGGTGTGCTGCTGCTAGGTCCCTCTGGGTCCGGCAAGTCGAATCTTTTGCTGCGTCTGCTTGACCATGGCTTCTCCCTTGTGGCCGATGATCGGGTGGACCTGATGGATGGCACGGCATCCCCCCCGCCCGCGTTGGCCGGGTTGCTGGAGGTTCGCGGATTAGGCTTAATTTGCCTGCCTTATATCCCGTCCGCACTTGTCGTCCTTGCCGTAGAGATGGGACTGGGCGACCGACTGCCGTATCCAGCGATGCATGCCTTGTGCGATCAACCATTGGTGCGAATCGACCCAACTTGTCCGGCTGCGGTGCAGCGCGTATCGCTGGCATTAAATTGCGTGCTCGGCCGGGTGCGCCAGATCGCGGGAGCATTTGCATGACGCTGCGCCGGGTCGTGCTGGTGACGGGTCTAGCCGGAGCCGGGCGGTCATCGATCCTACATGTGCTGGAAGATCTTGGCTACGAGGCGGTTGACAATCCGCCGTTGACGCTCACGGAGGAACTGGTCAGCCGTGGGGAGGGCGCAGTCGCGATCGGCTTAGATGCGCGGAGCCGCGGCTTCGATGCCTGCGCCGTGCTGTCCACCATGGAGCGGTTGCGAGGCAACCAAGGCCTTCAGGTGGATCTTGTGTTTGCCTCAGCCGATGAGGGCGCACTGCTGCGCCGATACACCGAGACTCGGCGCCGACATCCGTTGGCTCTGGGCGGCCGAGTGGTAGACGGCATCGCCGAGGAGGTGGCGCTGACCGCGCCCTTGCGCGAGGCAGCGGATCTGGTGATTGACACATCCGATACGTCCCTACCCGCCCTGCGCCGGCTTGTAGAGAGTCGCTTTTCCTCGCGACAGCTAAGTCTGACGGTCTGCCTGATGTCCTTTGCCTATCCTCATGGACTGCCACGAGAAGCAGACTTGGTATTCGACGCACGGTTCTTGCGTAACCCGCATTATGATCCCCACCTACGGTGCAAGACCGGAACTGAGCCGGATGTGGCAGCCTATGTCGCAGCTGATCCGGACTTTGACGCGTTCTTCGGCCAAGTTGAGTCCATGCTTCAACTACTCCTGCCGCGCTTCGTGCAGGAAGGGAAAAAATACGTGACCATTGCCGTTGGCTGCACGGGCGGGCGACATCGTTCCGTGTTCATAGTCGAGAAATTGGCAGACCGTATGGCTGCATTATGCCACGCGGGCACGGGCGGCTGGCATGTCGTGCCGACGCACCGAGAGTTGCGGAAGGCGGATAGCCCCGCCACCGAGGCGCTCCGGACGCAGGGAGCCTGGCGCGAACCATGATAGGCCTTGTCCTCGTCTCTCATGGTCGCCTCGCAGAGGAACTTCGCCTGGCGCTCGAACATGTCGTTGGACCGCAAGAGCACGTGGCAACTGTTTGCATTGGTCCAGAAGACGATATGGAACTGCGGCGGGCAGATATCCACGCCAGCATATGCAGCGTGGATGACGGAAACGGCGTGGTGCTACTAACTGACATGTTTGGCGGCACACCCTCCAATTTGGCCATCTCACTCATGAACCGACCAGGGGTCGAAGTAATCGCAGGCGTTAACTTGCCCATGCTAGTCAAACTCGCCAAAGTGCGATCCCGCCAACCGCTAGGCGAATGCGTAGATTGCGCCCAAGCGGCAGGACGAAAATACATTGCCGCCGCGTCCCACGTGCTGCATGGCTGCAAGATCAACGACGCAGGCAGCAATTGAGCGTACAGGCGTGATGGACGACCCAATAGCTTCCCCTCTTGTCGCCCAAGCAACTATATGCAACCGTCGCGGCCTTCACGCCCGCGCTGCCGCCAAGTTCGTAACCTTAGCAGAGCAATTCGCGGCCGTCATCGAGGTAAAAATAAACGAGCAGACTGTATCTGCCCAGTCGATTATGGGTCTTATGATGCTGGGTGCCGGCAAAGGCACTGTCATCAGATTGCAAGCTAGTGGGGCCGACGCTGTTGACGCCCTAACTGCCTTGGTAGCCTTGGTTGAGGCTGGTTTCCATGAACAAGATTAGCCAGCGCAAGATTTAAGCCATGATTTGAATATCGGCTAGAAGAATTGAGCTTCCCTGTCTACGCGCATGCATCGGCCTGATCGCGCCAGGCTGATACCAAGGCTCACGGATCTCAACTCATGGCTCGATTGCGTAGTCTGAGGGACATGA